>JBBRQP010000063.1:0-18829 GCA_038226175.1 Gloeobacterales cyanobacterium | reverse complement strand
TGACGATTGAAGAAGTGGAAGAGCGATTAGAGCAACGATGTCGTAGTTTATCAAAGCAGACCGAGTTGCTCAAGAGATACTTGTTCTACCACTGGTGGCCCAGAACAAAAACCTGCTAATCAAACGGAAAGAGTATTAGATCTTAAGATACAAACTTACAAATTTTTCCGTTTTCCGCTGCGCTTAGCAAAGCTACGTAAGCAGACCCCCAGATTGCCGCATATCTCACGCCTGAATTACACTGTCATTCGTGCTCCTTGTGTAGGAAAACTATCGCTGGACGGCAAGGGGAGGACGGATACCCGCAACCTGTAACCGAATCCGATAAAGACCCGTCTGAGCCGTCAAGTAAAGGGTCTGACCATCGGCATCGCCCCAAGCCAAATTATGAGGGTGTTCAGGACCGATAATTTGACCGAGGGACTTACCAGTGGGGGAAAAAATCCAAAGTCCACCAGGACCACTGGCATAAATATTACCTAAGCGATCTACCTTTAGACCATCAATTGCATCTTCGCCGGGTTCAGCAGTCAAATCTGCGAAGACTTGACCTTGGGCAAGTCCACCATCAGGTTGAACTTTATATCGGACAATCACCTTACGCTTTGGATCCCAGTTACCTACATAGAGATATTGCTCATCGGGAGAAAAGGCTAGTCCATTCGGGCCTGCCAGTTCGGTGGTCAAAAGCTGTAGTTTGCCATTTTGCCACCGGAAAACGCCGTTGAAGGGCAACTGTTTACGAGGGTCGGCATCAAACTGCGGTAGACCAAAGGGCGGGTCTGTGAAATAGAGAGAACCATCACTGCGATAGACCAAATCGTTGGGACTATTGAGGCGTTTACCTTCATAACTATCGGCAAGTACCGTCAATATGCCATTTTTCTCCAAACGGGTAACCCGATGGTTGCCGTGTTCATTGATCGTCAGTCTGCCTTCTCGGTCGAGGGTTAGACCATTAGAACCGGGTTGGCGGTATTCGCCGATATCCACCCCGGTATAGCCACTCTTAGGTCGGAAGACCGTAATTTGGTCGTCAGGAGACCAACGATAAATCGTGTTGGCATTGGGGTCAGAGAACAGCAGATAGCCCTCAGGAACCCAAACTGGGCCTTCGGTAAATAGAAATCCACTCGCCAGTTTTTCAACTTTGGCCTCTCGAGCAAGGATCACATCTAAGGCTGGGTCAAGGCGGATAATTTGTCCCCCTGCGTCCTTGGGCAGTTCTGGTTTATAGAAGTCGAGGGTGGCAGAACGCACCCAAATAAAGTTATTTGGCGGTTTAGATAAAGGACCATTAGCACCAAACACCACCAGTTGAAACTGTTGACCGGGTTTGACATTGCGCCCTAAGACCACACGATTGGGGGCATTAAAGCCTTTGATGAGACCTCCTCCTGATTGACCCAGCACGAGGGGCAATTTGCCGTCTACCCAAACTTCGGCGTAGTCATCGAGGACAGTTTCAAAAACCAGGGTGGAACCTGTGGGATCAATATTCCCAACTTTTTGGGGCACAGTGACCTTAAGGCGATACCAATTGAAACTCAGGCGACCTGCGGAGCGACGGTTCTCCAAACTATCAGCACTAATTTTTTCCCAGTCGGCGTCATCAAAATCAGTCTGCTCTGCATGGGGGAGGAGATCATGAGTGCGATTAGGGGTACCACTGGGTTTGAGGTCTAGCCCGGGCTGACGACCTTCGATGTCTACGATTTGAGCATCGTGATAGCGCCATTGCCCCTTTACCAGTTCCACCCCAGCACGGGTACGCAGGTCAACGACAGCGACAGGAGTTGTCTGGGCAAAAGCTGGCATTGAAAGAAAGGTAATGGCTAGGGTCGCAAGTAGCAAGCGGGTATTCATCGAGTCTCCCCCTGAATCGAACCGATGGATTCGCGAGACTTGACCACAAAATAGGTAAAAGGTGGCTGCACCTGTTGGAACCAGTGGGGCGTGCCATTGGGAATCACGAGCACATCGCCTTTACTGAGTGTTTGGGTTGTGCCCCCGGTGATGGCTTGACCGCGAATCTCATCGGGAGCCGTCACGGCAGGTTCCACGACAGTACCACCTGTAATCAATGTTGCTGAACCTTCAATTACATAAATAATGTCAGTATCAAGGGTATGAATCTCGGCTTTTCCGGCTACTTCACGGCGGCTCGTATGTACCATGTAGTTGCGACCATCGGTACCATCTAGGAGCACTGCTCCTCGGTCAAAGGCTGCTATGACCTTGCGACTATCAAAATAGGAAACTGCCAGCGCTGGACTGGGTGTATTGAGCGCAGCAGCTCCAGCGAGGGCAATTTCTTCATCTTGTTGTGCGCTAGCAGCACCACTCACACCCACACCGCCGACCACTTGTCCCCCTAAGAGGATGGGAATGCCCCCTTGCAAGGGTGTGAAATCTGGCAGTGTGACCATCGCCGTGCGACCATTTTTAATCACTTCTTCAAAGAAACGAGTGGGCTTTTTGAACGCTACAGCCGTATGAGCCTTACCGATAGAAATCGTAGCGCCTGCGGTAAAAGTGCCATCTAATCGCTCGAGCGCCATCAAGCTACCTCCTGCATCCACCACGGCGATCACGGCTCCCGGTGCGCCTTTACGCTTCGCCTCCGCCATGGCAGCAGCAATGACTTTTTTAGCTCCGTTGAGCGTAAGGTTAGGTTGGGATACGGTGGTTGCACTTGTAGTAGGTGGATTAGGCGGGTTGACTTCGGCTGCTTGTGCCGTAGTCAAGGAAAGGGCTAGCACCAAACTAGACAGGAACCATGAAGACCATTTCATCTGTTAACTCCTAGAAAACCTAATATGTGGCTTCTAAAAAAGGGGTGGGGAGTATCAATCAAGAACGCTGGAACAAGCTATTTTTGCAAGCGTTCTCCACATCCTTGATAAACGCTCCCCCTATCAGCATGGCTCCCTACTGGGGCGAAACCGTTACCTTGAGTACGGACGTGGTACTGGGGTAGGTGAAACGGTCTTTCGCTGGACGGACGACACCGCCTTCCTTAGCCCCAGTGTTAGCTTCAGCTTGGCGAGGGGCTTGGTCAGGGCCAATGCCTGGTTCCTGGTTAACTTCGGTACCTGCATCCCAAAGGATAAGTTGATTGGTAACATCACCATTAATTGGCTGGCCTTGTTTGTTAAAGAGCGGAATACCGCTGGGTTTGGGCGCATAGAAGAGGTCATTGGACTGACCAAACATGGCGGCGAGGGTGAGCTTCTGGCCTGGTTTAGCCTGGATGGTAAATTCATAAACACCACCAGGGCCAATGGCGTCGGCTTTAGCGGCACCTTGCGGAATACGGAAGACACCGTGGGTAACTGCATTGCCTAACTTATCTTTCAAAACAGCGGGATTCCCGTCTTCCGCTTGGTTTTCTAGACCTAGGACACCGGCGGGCTTACCAATGCGGAACAGAGGGTTTTTCTTGGTGGTGACAACCCAGGTGCCTGGTGAGAGGGCAAAGGGCCAGGTAGTGCCATTGGAGGCGGTCAAGCCACTGGCAGGCGAGATATTTTCAATGCGGACAGTAAAGGTCGTTGTAACAGGCTGCCCCCAACTAGGCAGTGCCAAAGATAAGGGCGCAACAACGGTTAAAGCTAACACTAGGCCAACAATCGTGTGTGGTCTGTACATGGGTAATTTCCTGTTGTAAATCTACGGGAACCGACATTCACCAGAGTAGGAAAGGTTCTTTTCGTCGGTTCTGATAGGTATACGCACATAAGAATAGATTGGATGGAGTCAAGGTTGGGTCAAGAGTAGGGCATGACCATCAGGATCACGTACCAAGGCGGCTTGGTTAAAGCCCAGCCTGGCACCGCTCACAACACCAGATGAAATAAAGGGAATCCGCACCTGTTGTAGGACGGGTACTACTGCCAGGAGCTTGGGTACGGAAAGTTGGGTCTGCCAATGCCAGAGGTCATTGCTACGACTATCACCGGGATAGGGACGACCGCCTTGAGGGGTCAGGTATTCCAAAAATTCAATCCCTGGCCCTTGAGCCGCCCTTAGTCCGGTAATGCGCAGATGTGCTCCAAAGACTTGGTTGAGATGTTCCTGTTCGGTTCCGTAGTTTTCACTTTCTCCAGCGACCCGCAAACCCAACAAGTCATGGTAAAACTTCAGGCTAGTTGTCGTATTGCTCACCACAATTGCGGTGTGGTCAATGCCCAAAAAGAGCTTCTCTGTGGGTTGTTGCCATTTGGGATCGCCCTTCCCGCCAGGAAAAAAGATCACTTCTAGGTTGTGGGCATCGGGATCTTGGAAATAAAATGCTTTAATCCCCGCCGCTGCCTTATTAGAGTCAGGAAGTCGCTGGGGGCCGGTAGACACATAGCGCACCTTAAATTCCCGCAACTGTTTATAGGCTAAGTCCATATCTTTCACCACAATGGCGATGTGCTGAAACCAATGGTCATAGCTTTTGCTATCCACGGGAATCGGGCGACCTTGGGGCGCTAGGTATTCGGTCAATACCAGGCTCTCCTGGCCCAGTTGCATCCGCACCACCCGCATCCGCACCCCAAAGACCCCCTGGAGCTGTTCGTAGTCCGCTCCCGCCACTTCAATATCGGAAACTTTTTCAAAGGTCAGGACTTTGTGATAAAAATCCACTGCCTGATCCATATCCGAAACAGTCATCCCCACCGAGGCCACGGCTTTAACCTGAGCCTGGACAGGGAGAAAACTCAACCAGACAACGAGAATTAACCAGGAAAACCATGTCTTAGTCATGGGTATGGGGCTCCTTGAGTTTGTAATTACACCGAAAAATGCAGTCGGGAGCATGGTCAGGATGGCGGAGTTTGGCGCAGCGCACACTCTTACGACCCTTGAACCAGAGATAAACCTGGGCGGCGAGGAACATCCCTAGCGGTGGGGCGGTGAAATAGACCCAGATGTCCGTCCACTCCTGAGCCTGGAGCGCGGAGGCCAACGTCCGAGCCGGGTTCATACTCATCCCTGAGAGGGGTGCTTCGATGGTGATGTAAGCCGTGATCAGGACACCGGAAAAGATTCCCGTCCAGTGAGCAAGGGCAGGGGTATTGGAGACAAGCAGCACCATAGACATCAATATAAAGGTCATTCCCAGCTCACCTAGAAAAGCCCCAGCCACTCCCCAAAGGCCGGGCACCGTCGTAACATAGTTCACCGACATAATCCAGGGCTTGAGCAGTAGTGCCGCCAGCCACAATCCCACCGCTCCACCGCAAAATTGAGCGAGTACATAGGCTAAGGCATCCTCGGATTTAACCTTGCCCAGCCGCCAAAAGGTCAGGGTCACAGCCGGGTTGAGGTGCGCTCCCGAACGCATACCCCAAGGCGAATAAATCAAGGCGATGGCGGTAAGACCCATGCCCAGCCCAATCAAAAAACGCCGCACCATCGGGTCAGGAAGAGCCAAATGGAGAGGAGCACCGGGATATTCCAGCAGGATAGTAATCACACTGGCGGCAATCATAAACAGACTCAATCCCAGCGCTTCTATCAGGTATTCCGGCCAATGACGACGAACTACTTCCATATCCTGCTCCTTAAGGAGTTGCACCCAAGCGTTCTAGCAAATGGTCTCCTACCCGTAAGGCGTTGGCAATGATGGTCAAGGTGGGATTGACCGCACCACTGGACGGGAAGAAACTGCCATCTACAACATAGAGGTTATTCACATCATGGGTTCGGCAATTCAGGTTGAGTACCGAAGTGCAGGGGTCTTCACCAAAACGGCAGGTGCCGCACTGATGACCTACCCCCTGAACGGGTAACTTAGAGCGGAAATAGCTAGTGCAGGGCAAAATCCGTTCGCCACAGTCAATAGACTTGAGGATTTCTGTCCAACGTTCAAGCAACCGGTCATAGGCGGCGGTGTTGTTGGGGGTGTAATCAAGGATAATCCGCTCCCCTTCTACCCGAATGCGGTTCTTAGGGTCAGGTAGGTCTTCGCTGGTAAGCCACCAATCCACCGAGTGCGTGGCGGCATACTCGGCACTCAGGGGCGCAAAGACATCGGAATCAGCCCCAACTATGTCCTTATTAAACTTGCCCAGGAGTTGGATATTGCCCATGGGATAGTCAAACCCTGGCTCACCCCAATAAAAATCATTGAGGGCCATGGTTTTCTGGAACACGGTTAGGTTGGACTTTTTAGTTACGCCGAGGATAGACCCCAACTGATGTTTCATGAAATTGCGACCCACTTGGTCTGAGCTATTCGCTAAGCCATTCGGATGTTGGTCATTGGCAGAACGCAACAGGATCACCGCTGAATTAATCGCGCCACAGGCTAGTACGACAATATCTCCCTGAAAGACTTGCCGCAGACCCTCGCATTCCACTTCTACACCGGTGACTTCTCGCCCCGAAGGACTGGTGAGCAGTCGGGTGACTTGAGCTTCAGTGAGCAGGGTGACATTGCTATGGTTCAAAGCAGGTAAAACTCCCAGTACCTCGCCATCTGCCTTGGCCTGGACTAAGCAGGGATAACCGTCACAGGTATTGCAACGGATACACTTACTTAGGAAACGCTGAGCCTCGTTCAAGTTAATCCCCAATGGGGTGTAGTAGGGATGCAAACCCCGATTTACCAAAGCATCGTGGACTTCCTGAATGCGCGGCTCGTGTTTTACCGCGACAAAGGGATAATCCTGGCTGCGATAGGGTTCAGTGGGGTCTATTCCGCCTTGACCGTGTACCTGGTAAAGCTGCTCGGCTTGCGTATAGTATGGTTCCCAGTCTCGATATTTGAGGGGCCATTCTGGAGAAAACCCATCCACATGGGTTACCTGTTCAAAATCCCGTTCGCGCAACCGAAAGAGAGCCGCACCGTAAATTTTCGTGTTACCACCCACAGCATAGGTCATGCCAGGGCGCAATTCCTGGCCCTCTGGGGTATACCAGGTTTCAGGATTGTGGTAACGCTCCTTGACAAATACTTCCGTGGTGTCCCAGTTGGCCTTTTCACGAGGTAAAAAGTCCCCGCGTTCTAGGATCAAGATGCGTTTACCGCTAGGAGCAAGTTTCTGGGCGAGGGTGCCACCTCCGGCTCCGGTACCAACAATAATGATGTCGTAGTGTTCTGTGGACATGTTTACTCCTAGTGAGACCTAGCCGCCCATGTCAAAGCCGGGATAAAGGGTCATCCCGCCATCTACAAAGAGGGAGATGCCGTGCACATAGTCGGATTCATCGGAGGCTAACCAAACTGCGGCGGCTCCAATATCTTCCACCACCCCTACTCGTTTGTAGGGGATTAGCTTCAGCAAGTTAGCCTCAGCTTCA
This sequence comes from Gloeobacterales cyanobacterium, assembly GCA_038226175.1. Taxonomy (GTDB): domain Bacteria; phylum Cyanobacteriota; class Cyanobacteriia; order Gloeobacterales; family Anthocerotibacteraceae; genus JBBRQP01. The sequence continues at coordinate 11,533 of JBBRQP010000063.1, read as the reverse complement.
GGAGTAGCCCAGGCTGCGGCGTTAATCGGGGTTTTAATAGCACCAGGAGCAATGCTATTGACCCGAATTTTTAAAGGAGCCAATTCCTGAGCCATGGTTTTCATCAACAGCATCACGCCACCTTTGGAGGCAGCATAGTTGGCGTGCCCTGCCCAGGGAATGACTTCATGCACGGAACTCATGCAGATAATTTTGCCTCTGGTGCGGGGAGAGCGCTCAGGGACGATCCCGCGGCGGATAAATTCTTTGACGGCTTCACGAGCACAGAGAAATTGTCCCGTGAGATTCACGCCCAGCACCGCATTCCACTGGGCTAGCGTCATATCTTGGAAGGGTGCATCTTTTTGCAAGCCAGCATTATTCACTAAAATATCCACCGTGCCGTAGGTCTGAATGGTTTGGGCAAACATCGCTTGCACTTGGTCTTCTTGGCTCACATCGGCTTTGATAGCAAAGGCATCACCTCCTGCCGTGAGAATTTCCTGCACGACCTGCTCGGCAGCTTCAGCGTGTCCTGCATAGTTAACGACAACCTGGGCACCTTCTTGGGCGAGGGCACGGGCGACACCTGCCCCAATCCCAGAACTGGCTCCAGTCACCACGGCCACTTGATTCTTTAATCGCTGCATGGTACCCATCACATCCTCCAGTAGTTTAGATAAATCATCAAAGCAAGAACTTAAAGAGCAGGCTTATGGGTCTTGATGGTGCAATCGGAGATGACAAGCCCACGCAAATTTGCACATACCCCGCAGCAATCTGGTCATCCTCCAGAATAGATTGGTCATCCTGATTGACGCCCTAGACTAGTTTTCCGCTCTAGGTGCCGCAAAGGCTCGTCCGACACTTGTTCTGCTCAGAGATTTGTAGGATGTATTCGTCATCGAGGCACTGGATAGTCTTAGTAGCGCTTGGGGTAATGAGGGTAACGGTGTAGCTTGCCATGTAAGCTCCTGTACTTCTGGAAAGTATACGAACATTAGCGACTACCTAGATGTTGCAATTTTTTAATTTAGGTAAAGCTGGGCTAAACTCCGTCTAAAAGGAATAGTGCTACGTAATATAGTTGGCTAGCGCATGTCCTCCTATGGGACATAGCCCTATATGGAGACCTGATGACACCAGAACGCTATGACGTGATCATTATTGGCACCGGGGCGGGCGGCGGCACCCTTGCCCATCATTTGGCCCACCGAGGACTGCACATCTTAATCTTGGAGCGTGGATCGTACCTGCCTCGCGAGAAAGCCAACTGGGATGCTAAAGCGGTCTACCAAAACGAGCGTTATCACACCATGGAAACCTGGCAGGATAAGGAGGGGCAACCTTTCCGACCCGCCACTGGCTATTGGGTGGGTGGCAATACTAAAGTCTACGGCTCGGCTCTCTTTCGGTTGCGCGAACGGGATTTTGAACAGGTAACCCATGTGGATGGGTTTTCTCCAGAATGGCCCCTCAAATATCGAGACTTTGCCCCCTATTACGATGCCGCTGAACAGCTCTACCACGTTCACGGAACGCGGGGAGAGGACAGCACCGAACCTCCCGCCAACACACCCTTTCCCTATCCGGCGGTGACCCACGAACCGAGGATGGCTCAGATTGCCGAGAGCCTAAGACAGCAAGGACTTCAGCCTTTTCATCTGCCGTTAGGGTTGAAGCTCAATGAAGTGGATCGGACTTTAAGCAGTTGTATTCGTTGTGATACCTGTGATGGCTTTCCCTGTCTGGTTCAGGCCAAAGCCGATTCAGAGATAGTCGGAGTCCGCCTTGCCCTCCAAGATGGCAACATCACCCTTAAAACTGAAGCTCATGTGCTGCGCTTAATCACCAGTCCTTCGGGTCGGGAAATCACCGGTGTGGAAGTAGCTGAGGCTGGGGGTGTAGTCATCTACACCGCTCACATCGTAGTGGTGGCCTGTGGCGCAATTAATTCGGCGGCGCTCCTGCTGCGCTCCGCCAATGACCAGCATCCTCGAGGGCTTGCCAATAGCTCAGACCAAGTGGGTCGCAATTTCATGAAACACCTAACGGTGGCCTTAGTAGCCTTGACCACCACTCCCAATCCCTCAGTCTTCCAGAAAACCATTGGCATCAGTGATTTCTATTGGGGAGCCCCAGACTTTCCCTATCCTCTGGGTCTGATCCAAAATACCGGAAACGTCCTTAAGGATATGATCCCCGCCGAAGCCCCAGCCCTTTTGGCTCCTTTGGCGAAACTGGCCCCCGGTTTTGCCCTAGAAGAAATTTCCCAACATAGTGTCGGCTGGTGGCTGCAAACCGAAGACCTGCCTGATCCTGCCAACCGGGTTCACTGGGCCGGGGACAGACTCCAAGTGGACTATACCCCTAACAATGTAAAAGCCCGTGACCATTTATTTAAACTGTGGGTGAATATCCTCAAAGGCGTGGATAAATTGGAGCACCTGCTGCCCTTTGGCATCTATCCGCGCACCCTAATCCCCCTCCAAGCAGTGGGTCATCAGTGCGGCACCTGTCGTTTTGGCGAAGACCCCTCCACTTCGGTACTCAACCTGAATTGCCGAACCCATGATCTGGATAACCTCTATGTCGTAGATGGCAGTTTCTTCCCGTCCAGTGCTGCGGTCAATCCCACCTTGACCATCATTGCCAATGCACTACGGGTTGGCGACCACCTTTTGGAGCAATTATGAACTGGCTAACTCTTGACCCCGCTCAAGCTCAGGAACTAACGACCGTACGTTTACCCCTACAAGCAGCCGTGCAATTAGTGAGTGCCGTCGGCTTTTCCCTCGCGCAACCTCAAACCGATGACAGCTATACCAGCTTATTGTGGGAGGAGGGGCGACTGATGGGTATTTTAATTCCTGCGCCCACACCATTACGAGCTGCCCTTGATCCGCTAAGCTTCACCCTTTTGCTCCTCAATGGGGAGGGGAAACCGCTAGCCGAACTCCCCTTAACTGGTCAGACCCTCAATGCGGCTCTGACCTGGCTTCAGCAACAACTCGCCCATTGCGGCGTATTTGAACCGCGCCTGACCCTGGGTGAATACCCTCCAGCACTCCAGAATCACCCTCTTACCCAGGGAGAGCCCTTCCCCGTTACACCGGAATCCTTGCGGATGGAGCTGATGGCGTACTTTAACAATTCCCTCCCACTCTTACAATCTCTGGTTCAGAGCCGATCCATTGCTTCCCCCTGCTCTATCTGGCCTCATAATTTTGATATGGCCACGCTCCTTAGCTTTCCAGAGGGTAAAACCATCGGCATTGGCCTGTCAACGGGAGACAGTGGCTACCCCGAACCCTACTGGTACATCACCCTTTATCCTTACCCCAGCCCACCCTTTCCAGCGCTAGCGGGAGCAGGGTCTTGGCATATTGTCGGATGGGTGGGAGCGGTACTGAAAGCCTCCCAACTCAGTCCTACAGCAGCCGAACAACTGCAACAAGTGCAGGACTTTATCCAGTCTGCCGTGAGCGCTTCCGAACATCTCCTCGCCGTCGTCTAAAAGCACCCTACCCCATGAATCCAGAACAACAGCGTTTAGAAGCCATCCAGACCCAGCAAGCTCCCTGGAAGAAATGGGGGCCTTACCTCAGTGAACGGCAATGGGGAACCGTGCGCGAGGACTATAGTAGCCAGGGAACAGCCTGGGATTATTTTCCCCATGACCATGCCCGCTCCCGAGCCTATCGTTGGGGAGAAGATGGTTTGGCGGGGGTTTCTGATAACCGCCAACAGTTATGTTTGGGGCTAGCCCTCTGGAATGGCGTAGATGGCATTCTTAAAGAGCGTTTGTTTGGGCTGACGGGCTCGGAGGGCAATCACGGCGAGGATGTCAAAGAGTATTACTTTTACTTGGATAATACCCCCACCCATTCCTACATGAAGTTTCTCTATAAATATCCCCAAGCAGCCTTTCCCTATGAAAGCTTGGTGCAGGAAAACCGTAATCGTTCCCGCAAAGAACCGGAATTTGAACTCTTGGACACTGGGGTATTTGCTGAAGACCGCTATTTCGATGTGGTGGTGGAATATGCCAAGGCTGACCCTGAAGATATTTTGATGCATATCAGCATCACCAACCGGGGACCAGAAACGGCAGACATCCATGTCCTCCCTACCCTCTGGTTTCGCAACACTTGGTCTTGGCACAAAGACGCGCAAAAGCCGCAATTAAAAGGTCTTTCGTCTAACGGTCATGCAGTGGTGCAGAGCACGCATCACCTGCTGGGTCAACAGTGGCTCTTCTGTCAAACCGGAGGAGAACTATTGTTTACAGAAAACGAAACCAATGCCGCCCGTCTATTCCAAGCGACCAATCCTTCACCTTATGTCAAAGATGGTATCCACTCCTATGTGGTTGACGCTCAGGAGCAGAGCGTCAACCCCGACCAAGTAGGTACTAAAGCAAGCGCGTATTATCGGTTAGACATTCCAGCCGGAGCAACCCAGACCCTCCGTTTGCGGTTCACGTCAACCCTTGAATTGGCTGACCCGCTCGGTGCAAGTTTTACGGAAATCCTCCACCTGAGACAGCAGGAAGCCGATCATTTTTATCAAGAGATTATGCCTAGTGACTTAAGTGCAGACCAGCGCACAATTTCCCGACAGGCTCTAGCAGGCCTGCTCTGGAGTAAACAATACTATAGCTACGAAGTGGAGCCTTGGTTAATGGGGGACACCATCGGTCCTAAACCATCCCAAGAACGCAAACAAGGTCGTAACCGCCAATGGTCTCATTTGGCCACCGAAGAAATTCTCTCCATGCCGGATACCTGGGAATACCCTTGGTTTGCAGCGTGGGATTTAGCGTTTCATGCCTTGCCCTTAGCCATGGTGGATAGCGAATTTGCCAAACACCAACTAGACATCATCACCCGCGAATGGTACATGCACCCCAACGGCCAACTCCCGGCCTACGAATGGGCTTTTAGTGATGTCAATCCCCCTGTCCATGCCTGGGCTACATGGCGAGTTTATAAAATGGAGCAAAAGCGCACTGGCAAAGGAGATCGGACTTTTTTAGAACGGGTATTCCAAAAGCTATTACTTAATTTCACTTGGTGGGTCAACCGCAAAGACCGCGAAGGTAAGAACGTTTTTGAAGGGGGTTTTTTAGGATTGGATAACATTGGGGTCTTTGACCGCAGCACTAAACTCCCCACCGGAGGCTACATCGAGCAGGCCGATGGCACTAGTTGGATGGGCATGTATTGCTTAGATATGTTGACTATTGCCTTGGAATTAGCCCGTGAAAATCCTGTTTACGAAGACATTGCCACCAAATTTTTTGAACATTTTATTTACATTGCTGATGCGATGAATAAAGTGGGCAGTGAGGATACCCAGTTGTGGGATGAAGAGGATGGTTTTTATTACGATGTGCTGCAATTACCTAATGGTGATCAGTTTCAGTTAAAAGTGCGTTCGATGGTGGGTCTCATTCCCCTCTTTGCCGTCACGACTTTAGACCCTGACCTCCTAGATATCCTCCCTGGCTTCAAAGCCCGCCTGGAGTGGTTCCTAAAAAATCGCCCCCAACTCTCCCGTACCGTGGCGCATTTTGAAACGGAGGGCATGAAAGCCCGTCGTCTTCTGGCTATTTGTGATCCAGAAAAACTTCAGCGCATACTTAGCAGAATGTTGGATGAACAGGAATTTTTAAGTGACTATGGCATCCGCGCCCTCTCGCGTTTCCACAAAGATCACCCCTATATCTTCAAGGTCAACGGGGATGAACACCGGGTAGATTACGAACCTGCCGAGTCAAGTAGTGTGCTCTTTGGCGGTAATTCCAACTGGCGCGGTCCAGTCTGGTTCCCGGTCAATTATCTCCTCATTGAGTCCTTACAAAAGTTTCATCACTATTGGGGCGACGATTTTAAAGTGGAATGTCCCACCGGTTCAGGCAAATGGCTCTCGCTCTGGGATGTGAGTATACTCCTATCTCAACGCCTCACCCGTATTTTTACACGCAATGAAGATAAGCAACGTCCGGTCTATGGCGGAAGCAACAAATTTCAAACTGACCCCTACTGGCGTGACCTTGTGCTCTTTTATGAATACTTCCACGGCGATAACGGCGCAGGTATTGGCGCCAGCCATCAAACTGGTTGGACGGGCCTCGTGGCAAAACTCATCCAACAAATGAACATGTAGGAGTCACTTCAAAAAATGTGGAATAAAAGCCCGTTAAGCTATTGCTAGTGCGAGTGTCCCAAAAATGTTCGTTTACGCAATGAGCATAGTTACATTTTGGGATAGGAAGTTTTATCACAACTCATCTTATATTTTTAAATGAAAATATAGTTTCAAGAACTGTTATCGAGAACGAGAAAGCCTTGATTTTGCGTTGTGATGGGGAAGGGAGAAAAGTCTTCTCATAAAGGGTCCTTTGTGAGAAGGCAACATCTGAGTAAAATTGTGATACACAAATAGAGTGCTGTAACCCGCATGGCAGGGATAGGGTCACAAGTATCTGATAAAAGGTTGTTTTTGGGACATTTGTACTGGCGACAGCATAAAGGGCTTTGAATTCCGTTTGTTGATCGACCCCTACCTCAAGATAGATTTTTCTCCTATTTCAAGAAGCTAGAATTTTAATTAGTCTTCTGAGTAGAGAGTTGATGCTACACCGTTATCAATTGCACACCGTTCAAACTGCTACAAATGGCAATGTTCAATGTAGTTTGACTAAGGAAATTATTACAAAGGATTAGACTCAATGAACAATACCCCTCTCACCACTCCTGCACAATGTCCCTTCCGTGGAACCCGCATTGGCGGCGTGCTCGGCTCCAAGCCGCAAACTGATGATTGGTGGCCGAACCGGCTTCAGGTCGAGCTGCTTCACCAAAATTCGCCCCAGGCCAACCCGCTGCGAGATTTCAATTGCAAAGAAGCTTTCGAGAAGGTTGACTTTGAACGGTTAAAGAGCGACATCAAAGCACTGCTGACTGATTCGCAAGACTGGTGGCCAGCCGACTATGGCAATTACGGACCTCAGATGGTTCGTATGGCTTGGCACGCCGCAGGCACTTACCGGATCGCGGATGGTCGTGGCGGAGCGTCTCAGGGCATGCAACGTTTTGCACCTATCAATTCGTGGTGGGATAACGGAAACACAGATAAATCACGAAGGCTACTCTGGCCAATCAAGCAGAAATATGGCGCGGCACTGAGCTGGGGCGATCTGATGATTCTGACTGGCAACTGCGCGCTAGAAATTATGGGTTTGAAGACCTTCGGCTTTGGCGGTGGTCGCATTGATGCTTGGGAGGCGGATCGAGCCACCTACTGGGGACCCGAGTTCTGGAATGGTGATCCAGTTGGCAATGTTAAGGAACACGCTGGTCATCCTGATGAGATGGTCACTCGTGATATTCGATGGGTTGGGAAACCAGACGAGGAATACTACGACCTCGAGAACCCACTAGCGGCTTCGCACCAGGCGCTAATTTACGTCAATCCGGAGGGTCCAAACGGTGAAGGCGACCCCTATGGCTCGGCACGAGACATTCGCGAGACTTTTGCGCGTATGGCCATGAATGACGAGGAAACTGTCGCGCTCATCGCAGGCGGTCATGCCTTTGGCAAAAGTCATGGCATGGTCTCGGCGGACAAGATCGGTCCAGCGCCGGAAGCCGCGCCGATTCAGGCTATGGGCATGGGATGGCAGAACCCCGAAGGCACTGGGTTTGCCGAATATACGATGACCAACGGGATCGAAGGATCGTGGACACCAAATCCGACCCAGTGGGACAACAGTTACCTAACGAATCTTTTTAAGTTCGACTGGGAAAAGATAAAGAGTCCAGCAGGGGCTATTCAGTGGACGCCGAGCAATCCTGATGCGCCGAAGACGCCGGACGCTCACCTACCGGGGGTTGAGCACCCGTTAATGATGATGACTTCGGACATTGCGTTGAAGGTCGATCCCACCTATCACGAGGCCTGTCAGCGCTTTTTGAATGACTTTGATTACTTCAGCGATGCTTTCGCGCGCGCCTGGTATAAGCTGACCCATCGGGATATGGGTCCGAAGACGCGCTATCTTGGCCCGGAAGTTGCAGCGGAAGATCTGCTCTGGCAAGATCCTATTCCGGCACTCGACCACAATGTTGTTGACGCCGCCGATATCAATTCTCTTAAGAACAAGATTTTGGCGAGTGGGCTCTCCGTTTCGGCGCTCGTATCAGCCGCTTGGGCGTCGGCATCAAGCCACCGCAACTCCGACAAGCGCGGCGGCGCAAATGGCGCGCGCGTTCGCCTAGATCCCCAGAAAGACTGGGCGATGAACCGCCCGCAGGAACTTAGCGAGGTTCTATCGTCCCTTGAGCAAATTCAGAAGGACTTTAACAGCGCTCAGTCGGGCAACAAAAAAATCTCGATGGCGGACCTGATCGTCCTCGGCGGCTGCGCTGCGGTCGAGAAGGCGGCGCAAGACGCCGGGCTTTCCATTACCGCCCCATTTACTCAGGGTCGGATGGATACGACTCAGGAGCTGACAGATGTTGAAAGCTTTGAATTTCTGAAGCCAGTCTCGGACGGTTTTAGAAATTATCACAATGAGGCTGTTGGCTATAAGGTGAAGCCGGAGCGTATCTTCCTTGATCGAGCCCAACTTCTGACGCTGACCGCACCCGAGTGGACGGTTCTTGTCGGCGGACTTCGCGCCCTCGATCAGAATTGGGACCATTCAAAACACGGTATCTTCACTGACCGGCCTGGCGTCTTGACTAACGACTTTTTCCGTGTCCTGACAAGTATGGACTACGAGTGGAAGCCAGTCGATAATGACCAGATGTTCTTTGATATCTGTGATCGCAAAACGGGCGAAACGAAGTTCACAGCGACACGCTGCGATCTCATCTTCGGTTCGAACGCGGAGCTTCGTCAGGTTGCTGAAGTCTATGGCGCTGATGACGGTCATGAGCGTATGGTCAAGGATTTCGTCGCGGCCTGGAATAAAGTCATGATGCTTGATCGCTTCGACGTTCGTGCTTAACGCAGCAGTTAAATAGGAATAGTGTGAGCATTTGAACAGAAATTTACGGTTTTGAAATAAGTACTCGCAAAACGTCTTGTGCGGTGGTGCGCTTAACTAGGGGTGGCTTGACGGTTGGTTCAGCAAAGCCACGGAAAACAGATTTAATGTACGTTGATACCCAAGGCTTCCGCAAAATCCTGTTTATCGACCCTTAAGTGATTATTTCTCACTGCTCGCATCCCGGCTTGCGTACAAAGAGTTTTGAGCGCATCCCCGGACATCCCCTCGGTATTCTGGGCTATCTCTTCCAGGTCAAGGTCATTAGCCAAAGGCACAGTTTGTAGAAATAGCTCCAGTAGCCTCATACGCCTTTGATGATCAGTCAGTGGAATTTCAATTGTCCACTAGAGGGTAGTCGGTTCCACACCTAATCTAGGGGTCGCCTCAGAAAAGTTAAACTAAGCGACTAGCTCACGACAGCCGCTCGTCTTCAGAACCGGACTTGAGACTTTGACGTAATTTAACTAAACCTAGACGCGACCAACTCTTTACTGTCCCTAACGGAGCATCGAGCTGCTGGGCAATTTCGGTTTGACTAAATCCCTCAAAAAAGTTCATTTCTAGCACCTGCTGTTGTTTATGCGGTAATTGGGTCATAGCTTCGCGCAGGCAGTCGGTTTGCTCTTGGCTGGCAACTTGTTCTAACAGGGGCGAGGTAGTATCTCTGACCATAATGCTTCCCCAGCATTCTAGGAATTTCCTCTTACTACCACGAACCCGTAGCGTATCGAGTGAACGGGAACGCGTCAGCATCGTTAAGTAGCTGCCTAACGATGCTCGGGCTGGGTCATACCTAGCATTACGCCATAAAGAGACAAAAATCTCTTGGGTCACATCTTGCGCATCAAGGGGTTCTTTTACAATACGTAGCGAAAGGCCATAAACGATCTGTCCATAGCGTTGATAAATAATCGTGAGTGCTTCTTTTTTTCCCTGTTGCAGGGCTTGATAGAGTTGGGCATCGCTCAACTGGTCATGTAATATCATACCCATTAGACTTTCTGAATACGATGTAAATGAATGGCGTCAGACATAGACTGAGCTAGTTTTGATAATCCCGACTCAATAATCTGCCGAGCGCCCAAGGTAGTAAGTGCAATGAGAACAATAATCACAGCAGCAATCCAAAAGCAATAGGTTAAAAGGGTCACAAACACAGTCCACATATCGGGCCGTTACGAGTGAGAGATACGGCAGTTATAACCCATGCCAGCTAATAAAAATAGTTGAGTTACGATTGATCTAACTTGAGAGGTAGTACCATCTCATACTTGAGAGATAACACCTCTTCCTATTGTTGTCCTAACTGCAATGGTGAGTAGATACAGAGTTTTACTAGTGGTTTGAATAGTATTAATAGTAAATCCCGAGGGTTAGAATCGACTTTCGGTAATGTTGATGGTTTCAAAGACACAATCTGATTATCTTGTGACCAAAACCTATCTTCCTCATGTAGGTAGATTTTGGTAATTAAACACCATGACAAATAGACCTATCTCACAGTCCTTATGCCGCTGTAAGATCACTCATTTTTTGGCATTGGTGATAGGGTCTAACAGCTCTATTATTCCAACACACTATATTATCTTCGCCACTGATGCTTTCTGCTAAGTTAAGAGCATCTTGATGAGACTGAACTTGAGTGAAAATTGGGACATCTTTGCTGTAAACACTGATGATAATCAGTGCAGGATCTAGAACGTAGGGACAAAGTTCAAGACGGTTGCAATACATAAATTCTCCTTGCAATGAAACAAGAATTTTGTGAACCTGTTGTCTTTTTTAATTGTTGACGAATATTCATAAATCTTAGATGATTATTTACAAATTGTAATTAAGATGACAGGAATTAACATTATTTGTTTACATTAAGAGCTTCCGCCCGGCCTTCCCATTTTCTCAGTCAATCAGCGCTTATCTGAGCCTACTGAAGCATTCCAAAGCTCATATAAAAAAAATCAAAGGGGCGGTTTATCCACCCCTCTGCTAACTGTTTAGCGACCTATAACTCCAGTGCTTGAGGGGATCGCCTCAGAAAACGAAAAAAATCGTACGTGTGTATCTTGAGAGTTAACCGGGTAACCAGGTAATACTGGTGCTAGGCATACTTTCTGTAGAGGAAGTAGGAGGCAGAAGTGAGCTGTTCGTCCGTTAAGCTTTTGAACCTGTGGCTTAGATATGGGTCTACTCTGGAGGGTCAGAAAGCAAGCTGGAAGAAGGTTTCTGCCTATTTCCTATTTTTGTGCGTATCTCGGTGCCGGAGAATCGGTCATATTCCAGGTTGAGCCAAGGCGCTTGGGTACGCTCTTGCGAAAGCAGCAGCAAACCGTATTTTGGTTGTGCTTGTAACGGGGCTTACAGCAATTTTCAAGTGAAAGAGCTATATTAATTGGACTAAATGGAGAGGGTGATGGGAAAACCATATTCAGTGGATCTGCGCCAACGGATTTTAGCTGCCTACTTCAATAAAGAAGGCTCACAACGAATAATTGC
>JBBRQP010000062.1:0-18870 GCA_038226175.1 Gloeobacterales cyanobacterium | reverse complement strand
TGACGATTGAAGAAGTGGAAGAGCGATTAGAGCAACGATGTCGTAGTTTATCAAAGCAGACCGAGTTGCTCAAGAGATACTTGTTCTACCACTGGTGGCCCAGAACAAAAACCTGCTAATCAAACGGAAAGAGTATTAGATAGTCGAAAGCCCCCCCGCCCCAATGCTGGGCAGCTAAAACCGCAAGACAGGAGCTTGTGATCAACTATTCAAGGGGCAACGGTATCAGAAGATCACGAGGAGACATTTTTGTTTAATCACAAAATTTTGTCTTACCAATTATCATCAAGCCCACTAAGGCTTAACCGGACGCGGTTTCGGTTGCCAATTTTCCTTGATTTGCTGACGTGAACGGGCAATCGCTAGACTTTGGGGCGGGACATCTTCTGTGATTACCGAACCTGCTGCAATCACACTATCTTCCCCAACTGTGAGTGGCGCAAACAGTACACTATTAGCTCCCGTACTCACGCCATCCTCAAGCACCGTCTGGTTTTTCTGGAACCCATCATAGTTTGCGGTAATCGTTCCTGCCCCAATATTCACCCCTTGACCTAGCGTGCTATCGCCCAAGTAACTTAGATGCGCGCATTTGGTCTTTTCACCCATGACCGTGTTTTTGATCTCTACAAAATTACCAATCCGACACTGATCCGCAATCTGACTTCCCGCCCGAATATGGGCATAAGGCCCTACTATCACATCTGCCCCAATCTGCGAATCACGCACCACCGAATAAAGAACTTCTGTTCTAGCCCCAATCTGGCTATTAACCAACAACGAACCTGGCCCAATCACCGCTCCCGCTGCGATCCTAGTCGCTCCACGCAAATGACTCCCCGGCTCAATCACGACTTCAGCCGCCAACGCGACCGTAGCCTCAATCGTCGTCGTCGCCGGGTCTACGATCGTGACCCCCGCATACAGCCACTGGTCTAAAATCCGTTGATTTAGCACCTGACCCGCTTGGCTTAGTTGCAAACGGTCATTAACGCCTAGCACCTCATGCCAATCCGCCACTTCCACTGACTGCACGCCCTGCAAACTCTTAAAAACATCGGTCAGATAATATTCACCCTGAGCATTATTCGCATCCAAAGCGGCTAGTAAGGGCGCGACTATCGGCCAATCAAAACAATAGACCCCACCATTGCACAGCTGATGTTGACGCTGCTCCGCTGTGCAATCACGTTCTTCGATGATTTTTTGGACATAGCCATTTTCACAAAAAACCCGTCCATAGCCCTTGGGATCAGGCAAGTTTGCTGTAAGTAAGGTCGTCGTATCTGCCGCAACTAATTTTTCGAGCATGACTGTAGTGATAAGAGGTGCATCGCCATTGATCACCAAAAGCCGACCCTTGAAGTCACAGAGCGGTTCGAGCAATTGTTGTAGCGCGTGACCCGTGCCTTTTTGTTGATACTGATAAATCCAGGTGATTGCCTCATCCGTAAAGGCTGCTTTTACCTGCTCGGCTTGATGCCCGATAATGCCGTAGACATCGCCTAAGCCACGACAAGCCGCCAATACATGTCCGAACAGCGTCCGTCCCAGCACTGGGTGCAATACTTTAGCCAAAGGCGAACGCATCCGCGTCCCCTTACCCGCCGCGAGAATAGCAATTTTGGTTGTGTGATTCATGATGACTCCTCCCAGTCTTTACTAATTGCAGCAAGTGTAGATGGTTGTTTTCTCTAATTGTCCTTACTTTGGAACCCCAAGACAACGTTCTGACCACCAAAAGCAAAACTATGGCTAATCGCATGGGTCAAACGTGCCGATCTGCCGCTACGAATAAAATTTAAGTCTAGTTCCGGTTTCACTAATCCTGGGCAAGGCGGCAGGTATTGATGATGTAGAGCCAGCAAACAAAAGACCGCTTCGATAGCTGCCGTTGCCCCTAGCGCATGACCAGTTGCCCCTTTAGTCGCTCCGATAGCGACAGAGTTGGGATAAATCTTTTGGATGAGTGCCCCTTCACGCGCATCATTTAGGGGCGTTCCTGTGCCGTGAGCGTTAACATAATCCACCTCAGCCGCGGTGATCCCCATTTCTGCTAAACATAGAGCAATCGCGCGCGCTGCCTGCTGATCCGTTGGCGCAGGACGACACGGGTGAAAGGCATCGTTGGTTTGAGCAAATCCTGTGATCCGTCCATAGATCGTGGCGCCCCGCGCTTTTGCGGCTGATTCCTCTTCGAGAATCAGCGCCGCAGCGCCCTCGGTTGGGATCAAGCCCTGGCGCTCCCGGTCAAAGGGTCTGAGCGCCTCTGGGGCAAGAATTCCCATTTGCTTAAAACCTACACATCCCAAGGGCGATAACCACCCTTCACTCGCGCCACATAGCACCCGCTGCTGATAGCCCCATTCGATCAAGCGCATACCCCAGCCTACAGCCCAAGCCCCTGAGGCACAGGCCACTGCTGGTACACTTGCCAGATGCAGAGTTTGTAGCCAATCTGCAATAGCTAAAGCACCTTGACTCGGTTGTGATGCCAGCCACCGTCCATAATCATGGTCATGATTGATCGCTTCGATATCAGCCATTTGACCACGACTCGTACCAAAGACGACTGCCATCTGAGCTTGGGGTACCAAGAGTTGACTATCGTCGAGAGCCTCACGGGCTGCCATCAAGGCGAGTAGTGGCGGACGCTGCTGCTCGGGCAATCCAGCAATTGGTTTACGAACAAACGACGCGCCCGCACTAAGACGGCGCCACGTCGTCGCAACATCTTGACCCAAAACCGTAACTAAACCTAATCCCGTAACGACAACACTCACGGGGTCGGTGGTTTATCCAGAAGGGTGACTTTGGTCATTTTGTCACCTTGCACAATTTTGTTGACCACATCCATGCCCTTGATTACACGCCCAAAGACCGAGTATTTACCATCCAAAAATGTCGTATCCGCCAAGGTGATATAAAACTGCGAAGATGCGGAATTAGGGTCTTGGCTGCGCGCCCAAGCTAATACACCGACTTTATGGCGCAGTAGGGGCTGAGGATCGCCTACACCAGCCGCTAGCTCACGCCCGTACACTGGCACAGTTGCAAATTCTGGTTTGATTTCGAGCGGGATATTGCGCTCTTTGCGGGTCACCGGGTCAATAAACCCACCCGAACCATTGCCATTGGGATCACCGCCTTGGATGACAAAATTGGGGACAACCCGATGAAAAACCAGCCCATCATAGAAGCGGCGTTTGACGAGATCCAAGAAATTTCCTGCTCCAATCGGCGCATTGGTGCCATCTACTTCCAGCAAAATTAGACCTTTGTTAGTCTGCATTTGCACGTAGGCTTTTTGGGTAAATCTAGAAAGTCCCTTAGTCAAGTCCTGGGTAGTTTCCGCCGCACTCACGGGTGCAGAAGAATCCGTCGTTCCACAACCAACCAACAGCGGTAAAATCAGCAAGCCTGAAAGTAACTTACGCATCACAGCCTCTTTGTGCCCCATCAGTCATCCTAAGCCAAGAATGCCCCCGCGTAAAACCCTCTAGGGTCATAATGAGACCAGTCACAGGCTATTTTTATGCCCGATCATGCCTACTGGATGGATATTGCTCTAGGTGAAGCCCATCAAGCTGCCCGCCATCATGATGTCCCTGTAGGAGCCGTGCTTCTTGACGGTCAAAAAAAAATATTAGCCACCGCCCACAATCGTCGTGAATGTGACCACGACCCGACGGCTCATGCCGAGATCCTAGTTCTCAGAGCAGCAGCTCAGCGGCTTGGCTGCTGGAAGTTGACGGGATGTACCCTCTATGTCACTCTCGAGCCCTGTGCGATGTGTGCTGGGGCTGTAGTACACGCGCGGCTGGGACTCTTAGTTTATGGGTGTGATGACCCCAAAGCCGGAGCCGTGCGTTCGGTGCTCAATCTACCTGATAGTGCTTTATCATTTCATAAGCTATCGGTAATTAGTGGTATCCGTGAAGTCGCCTGTCGGCAAATACTAAAAGATTGGTTTCGAGAACGACGTCAGAGCGACCAGCTCCCCTAGGATAATAAAGAAGTAAGCACGGAGTAGCATTTTGGCTTGGCAAAAAATTGTGATCACCTTTCGGGCTGATCAACCGACGAGTATTAAAGCTGCGCACTATTGGTCAGAATATTTGCGGGAGCGAGGCTGTGAAGTCTTAACCGGAGCGGCAGGACTCGAACATGACCCTTATCCCAATTTTATTCAACAATGGGGCGAGACTATTGACTTGGCCTTGGTGCTAGGTGGTGATGGCTCAACTCTGGCCGCAGCCCGTTATTTAGCTCCGTTGGGGGTTCCGATTCTCGCGGTCAATATCGGCGGACATCTCGGTTTTTTGACCCAATCAGCAGAGGTATTACAATCTGATCTGCTAGAGCGACTCCAGCAGGGTGATTATCTGAGTGAGGAGCGCGCGATGCTCAGGGCAAATTTAGAAGGCGATGATGATTTTACAGCGTTTTGTCTCAATGAATTTATTGTCAAGCCCGATAATACACACCGTTTACCCATGACCATGGTCAATCTAGAAGTAGATGGCGAACCAATTGACTGCTATCGCGGTGATGGGTTGATTATTGCTACGCCTACAGGCTCGACGTCTTATACTTTGACGGCTAATGGCCCAATCATGGGGCCTGGGTTGCAGGGCATCGCGATTACGCCGATTTGTCCGGCTTCGTTATCGAGTCGGCCTTTGGTTTTGAGTAATCACTGTAGTTTTACGGTCTATGCTAGTCAACCAGCTGATCTGCTGATCAAGCTCTGGGCGGATGGTGTGCCTGTCACGCGTCTACAAATTGGACAACGTGCCTACATCCAACTTGCCCAAAAAAGCGCTCAGTTTTTGACTCTAGAGCGCGATCCCTCCTATTTTCGGACATTACGCGAAAAATTGCGTTGGGGTAGTCCGAGTTGTGACCTGTAGCAAAGACTAACTTACGGCTGGTGAGTCATTGCCTGATCGGATTTCTCGCCAAGCCTGTAGTAACGCAGCTTCCCGGGTCAAGCTAATCCCAGCTTTTTGAAGCGTGTGATTTTGAGCCCAAGCTAGGGTATCGGTGACAGTTTCTGACAGAGTGCGAAATGTTAATCCTTGGGCAAGGGCTTTTTGGCAATTGGTACGATAAAACCCAAGAGCGCCTTCATGAATTGGTAGCCATAGGGGTAAGTCGCTCCAAGGCTTGACGGCTTGTGCCAAAAGGAATGCTTCTGTTACCCAAGTTAGGCTAGCCTCACGTTGACTAAGGTGATGGCAAGCGTCCAAAACTTCTCCCATGGTCAGCACCGAAGCAGGGCCTGTAGCATTAAAAATTCCGGTTTGTTGTTGCTCGACTAAACACAAAATCCAGTGTGCCAAATCACGCACATCGATCAATTGCACTGGTTGATCAGGTGTACCGGGTGCTAGGACTTCTCCTCCTTGGGCTAGCCTTTTTACCCAATAGGTAAACCGATCACTAGGATCATGAGGACCGACGATCAATCCCGGACGAATAATCAGGGCTTTGCTAGGCCAGTTTTGGCGTAGTTCTTCTTCACAAAGTGCCTTGAGCGCACCGTAAGTCTCTGCAGTAACTATCGTTGGATCGCTATCTGGGAGTACTACTGCTAGGGGAGACAATTCATGCGCAGGCTGAGTTGCATCAGCATAAACCGCAATTGTAGAGATAAATGTGTAATGAGGCGTACAGTCTCGGAGTGCTTGAACACTAAGGGTGAGATCAGAGGGTAGATAGCCACAAGTATCAATCACAGCGTCCCAACTACGGCTAGACAAAAGATCTAGATCGGTTTTGCGGTCGCCTTGAATGTGTTCTACTCCCTCCACCAGAGTGGGATTACTATGGCCTCGATTAAAGAGAGTTACTTCGTGGCCTTCTTGGCCTGCTTGTTGTGCCAAGGCTCGCCCCAGAAAAATAGTTCCGCCTAAGATCAGAAGTTTCATAGTGGGTTTTCTCTGAATTATTTGTTCTATGGTACGACTTGGTACACTACAAACAGCCCTTCCCAAGTCTGGAAAAGGCTGTTTATCATCACTGCTCAGTTAGCCCCCGGCGGCTTCTACGACTTCTTCATCTTCACGAGAAACCGAATTAACCTGATCGCGGTACTCACGGCAGAGGGCATCTACCCGTTGTTTTGAGGTGCTGTCTGCATAGAGATGCACCAACGGCTCCCCTGCATCGGGCAAGATTAATATCCATTCACTCTCACCTGTATAGATTTTAACGCCATCCAGCAGTTCAAGTTTTTCGCTGTTGGTCTGCTCAACGAGTTGGCGCATCAAGGCTCCTTTGGCATGCCAAGAGCAGCGCACCGCTTGATGTTTATGGAAGATCGGCGGTAACTCTTGGCGTACTTGTGTCAAGCTACGCTCTTGTACCGTCAACAGCTCAATTAATTTAGCCACCGTAAACATCGCATCAAAGCCAGGATGGAGTTGTGGGAAAATAAAGCCCATTTCTGCCGAACCCGCCAGCGATACATTCGGCGTTGAGGCGGCTGCTTCCATCAAGGCTGTAGGATTGGCCTTAGTGCGAATCACTTGGGCATCATGACGGTGTGCTACTTGCTCGATGATACTAGAGACATTAACCGGGACAATGATAGTGCTACGTGGACTCGCAGCAAGCACTAATTCCGCGATTACCGCATTGAGGATTTCACCGCGAATCACTTGACCTAATTCATCAATCAAAACCAATTGCTCACCATTGGCGAGAATCTGGATCCCAAAACTAGCTTCAACCGCCTCGACAACTTTACTCAGTTGGGCTAGCATTTGTTCGCGTTGTTCCATACTCGGTGAAGTAAATCCCAAGGAGGCATTGAGTACGACAGCATCTGCACCAAATTGACCTAGCAGAACAGGTAAAATTGCGCCAGCCACACCGTAAGCATAGTCAATTACGATTTTTTTACTATTGCGTAATGACTCGATATTCATGCTTTTTTTGAAGCCTTCCTCATAATATTCAAGCATGCGTTCGGGATAGTTGACATCCCCTACATCTTGGATACTCGCGCGCTGGAAATCTTCCTTAAAGTAAGCAGATTCAATCTTTTTCTCTTTGGCCTTTGAGATATTGATGCCTTGAGCATCAAGAAATTCAATCAGGATATGATCAGGGCGTTCGGGATGAACCCGCACATGGATACCACCTACTACTTTGTGGATCGGAGCACAGTAGCGAGCAATGGGGATCGCCGTGGCATCAAGGTTTTGGACATTGACCCCAACAGACATCAGACCGGAGATCAAAGACCGTGTTACCATCCGACAAATGCGGCGTTGGTCACGAGAGATCTGTACTTGTGCGCCCGGCTTGAGCGTTGCGCCGTAGGCCGCCCCAATTTTGACAGCAAATTCGGGAGTGATATCCACATTAGCGAGGCCGATAATGCCCCGTTGTGAGAAGAGATTACGGGGAGCTTGAGAACCCCAGATCAGATTGATATTCAAGATCGCTCCTGGTTCGATTTTTTTACTAGGCCAAACACGGACACCGGAAGAAATTTGGGCATCTTCGCCGACCGAACTCAATGGGCCTAAAACGGCCGCTTCTCGTACTTGAGCGCGACGGGCAATACGTCCCCCGCGAGCGATAGTACAGGCTGTCAAAATTGCTTCTTCACCGACTACTGAGCCGTTCCAAATAATAGCGCGTTCAATAGTTGCTTCAGCCCCGACACTTACATTATCACCAAGAACCGTACCTCCTTTAAGCTGGGCTTTAGCACCAATGCGACAGTTTTTGCCGATCATCAAAGGCGCTTCGAGAATGGCACTAGGGTGAATGGTTGTCTGTTCACCGACCCAGATCCCAGGAGACATTTCTTCGTAGGCAAAATCTAAAAGGACTTTACGTTCCAGGCCATCATATTGAGCTTCGCGGTAAGTATCCAGGTTACCGATATCGCACCAATAGCCTTCTGCCACATAGCCATACATCGGCTCTTTTTGGGCTAACAGTTTGGGGAAAAGATCAGTAGAAAAATCGGTTTCCTTATTTGACGGCAGATAGTTAAGGACTTCCGGCTCCAAAATGTAGGTGCCAGTATTGACCGTATCAGAAAAAACTTCGGAACTAGAGGGCTTTTCCAAGAAACGTTCGATGCGTCCTGATTTATCTGTAATCACGACCCCAAACTCTCGAGGATCAGGCACACGCGTCAGGATCAGCGTTGCTTTGGAGCCTTTTTGTTTATGAAATTTGAGCGCAGCTGTCAGGTCAAAATCCGTTAGCGAATCACCCGAGATAACTAAAAAAGTTTCAGTTAGGAGCTGCTCAACATTTTTAACACAGCCCGCTGTCCCCAGAGGCTTACCTTCCTCGACAGCATAGGTCATGCTTACGCCAAAGTCGCGCCCATCACGGAAATAATCACGCATGATGTCCGGTAAATAAAAGAGCGTTGCGATGACTTCGTTGATGCCATGACGCTTGAGTAGATTGAGAATATGTTCAGAAATCGGACGATTGAGCACCGGAACCATTGGTTTCGGCATATCACAGGTCAAGGGGCGCAAACGGGTTCCAGAACCCCCTGCCATTAGTACTGCACGCATGGGATTTCCTCCTAACTGCCTGAGCCGCGCTCTTCTCCAGTGTATTACCAGACGGTCAGTAAAACATGACGCATCGATAAGTTTTCTTTACAATTTCTTCATAATTAAGCGAGCAAGTCTTAATCGACCCTAGTTAGCTGCAAGTTTGCTAGAGTCTTTATAAATTAAAACTACTTATTTTGAATAGTGATTTTGCTCTCAATAAATTCGTTGGTTATGCCTGTATAGCCTGACTGCGTTGGAAAATCAGGGATCCGTAAATCTTGATCCAACACCAGCCGTCTTTGGCGTAAACGAAGACTAACTTGATTACCAGAGATACCAAAGGGCTGCCTATTACTAGGATCGGCATAGTCCATCAGCAACTGTCCATCCACATTGGTCAGCGCAACTAGAGCAGAAGGACGGTTGGTAGCACATTTGTTGAGGCCGCCATTTGGGGCTTGTGAACCCGTTGTGCTAGTCGTATCAAGAGGGTAAGTGCGGCGGTATTCAGCCAAATACCAAGTGTGGCTATCAGCCCAAGTATCTTCGGCGAGGCTACTTAGAGCCGTATTACCCACTCCTAGACTAGGGGATTTTAGTTCAGAGCGCGGCCCATAGCGGTAGGCAATAAACTCACAGCTGTCGAGCTTGCTACCTGCATTAGACGTATATTTGGGACGGGTAATTGCCAGACACGGGTTGGTGAGACTATTTAATTCACACGTTAACTGAATATTATAAAGAAGGCTTAGATTAGATGTTGTAAAACTGACTGAATTTGGATAAATATAATCAGCCTCACGAATATAGTCCGCCATAAAATGATTAATAATAGCCATTTCTTCAACTGCATCAGCGACCTGTTTGGCTTTGGTGACCGCAGACAGGGCAAAAACAGCAATTGAGGCCAAGCCAAGACTAAGCAAACCAACCAGTGAGATTGAAATAAGTAATTCTATTAAGGTAAATCCTAAATTTTTTCTTGGCATTAGGGTCTACCTACATCAAATACAAATACTTTGGGGCTACAAGTTTTTAGAGTGGCGCATTCCGTACGCTGAGCCAACAGAGAAAGAGTTACCCGTTGGAGATTAACGTTGATGGCGAGCGAACTAAAAGTTGAGCCGCCTGCCTTAAATGGTTGCAGTTTTCTAGTAACCACAGGGTCATAACTTGGGTTGCTTTTATCAAAAAAAGTTGTAGTCTCAATAGCTGATAAACTGCCAAAATTTGAGGGGTTATGCCATTTAAATTTTACTTCTTCGGTGATTCTTTGGGCAAAAGCTGAGGCTACTTCATTGGTTAAGGCATCTTTATCCATAGCTAATAGGATGGGTGAGATACTCACAACCGTAGACGCTAAGATGCCAACAAATACTACTGAAACTAATATCTCAATTAAAGTCAAGCCGTAGCTATTCCTAATGCTCATTTAATAACCACTTTACCTAAAGAGCCAATGACATTAATTGAGCGGATTAGTAATTTAGGATTTTCAGTCGATCTGATCGGAAAACGATAGGTACTTCCCGATGAAGCATAGGGCGGCGCATAAGTAATGGTGGTCTTACTAGTTCGGTCGAGGGTTCCCAAAACTCCAGGCAAGCCGATTTGTGTGAAGACTACACCATAGGGTAAGAACTTGTCGGTATCAGGAATTGACAATTGATAATAGTTGCCGGATTACAAACTTTATAGGCACCCGATTCAATGACCCCAATTGTAATTGCTCGGGTGACACTATAGGTTCGAGAAAATCTTTGTTGTAACTTGATATCTGTAGCCAACTGATTTGCTGCTTCCTGTAAATGATATTTTTGTTGGAGTGGAATAAAATTACTTAAACCAATAGTCACTAAAATTCCTGAAATAAGCACAACTATAGAAATTTCTAGTAAGGTTATACCTAGATTATTTCTCAATTTCATAGGCTGGTTCCTCGCCACATACCCACAATAGCTTTAGGCGTTGTTGCCCTGAGATCAAAATCTTGCACAATATATTTTTGACTTACAACAATTCCATTGGCAGCATAAATAACACCAACACACTTTACTGTCAAAATTACATCAATAGTAGACAAGAGATTATAAAGACTATTCGGATTGTTATGAGCATAGGTACACAAATAATAACGATAAATTTGTTTGTCATTAGGATTTACAGTGGTGTATGCCTGAGTGAGATTAGCAAAATAGG
Organism: Gloeobacterales cyanobacterium; assembly: GCA_038226175.1. Taxonomy (GTDB): domain Bacteria; phylum Cyanobacteriota; class Cyanobacteriia; order Gloeobacterales; family Anthocerotibacteraceae; genus JBBRQP01. Next base: position 8,128 of record JBBRQP010000062.1, on the reverse strand, counting down.
GTGTAGTTGATGAGGTATAGGGTGGTAGTGTTGGCGCTGCTGTCGTAGAGCGACAGTCTGGGGGATAGTTTTTTGGGGTGTAGATGTAGGGAAATGAACTAATGCCACTCTCGGCAATTAATCTAGCTTGGGTTGCTCGTAAATCCCTAGCAGCCCCGTCCTTGGTAGATAGCACCGCAAAACTGATTCCAACCGCCAAAGTTCCTAAGACAATAGTAGAGATCAAAACCACGGTAATCAAGGCAAAACCTTGGGCTGAACGTTTTTTGACATGCGTTGCCATTACTTACAAGTAGACTCCAAATTTAGTATGCCCATCAGCTAACGGAAGTTATCGCTAATCAAGACCTGTCATAGTGCGCCAGTATTTGCGCCAGCGATTCGCCAAAGCTGTAAGTGTAAATTCTTGCTCAACCATCTGCCGACCAGCGGCACCAAAGGTTTTTGTGTGTAGCGGATTGTCCCGAAAAAAATTGATTTCCTTAATCATGGCCTCAGCACTTATGGTAGTGGCGAGTCTCGCACCAATATTGTGCCTTGCTACTTCAGGAATGCCCCCCACCGCAAAAGCGACTACGGGTAAGCCGCAGGCTTGCGCCTCACAGTAGGTTTTTCCAAAAGCTTCCTCCAAAGAAGTTCCAATAAATAAATCTGCTGCACTGTAGACCAATGGCATCAGGCGATAATCCGCTACATACCCCATGGCATGAATTCCCGGTAGTAAAGTTTTCTCTGCATAGTTATGACCAAACAACAAAAAGTCTACTTCACCATACAGCTTGCCTAAGATTTGCTCAAAAATATAGCCCCCTTTACGAATATCATTCATATTGATGGAGCCCCCGACAATAATAAATTTATCTTGTGGTAAATTCAAAAGTTGTCGTGCTAAAGATTTATTGATCGGACGAAACACCTTTTCATCTATACCTAGATATAAAGTTTCAACATGGGCGGTCTCGCCTAGGGCTTCACGCGCAAAGTTGGTAGTCCAATGACTATTAGTAACTAGAGGTATTCCATAATATCCACAAAAAATCTGGCGACGTAATAACCAAGCCTCAGCAATAAGTTCAGGAGCTAAGGCAGGATATTGATCCGGTGTAGGACATCGTTGATCGCATCCAGTCAAATAGAGATGACATCCCTGGGGGTAACAACAGCGCCCAGTTGTAAAATAAACATCATGCATATAAGCGATTACAGGAAAACCATAACTTTGTAATGCCGGCAAAAGTTTGATTGGGAGCTGGGCTCCATGTAAATTACCAACAATAACTAAGTCTGCTTTAAAGTTTTGAACTTCATAAATAATTGCGGCAATGGCATATCCATCGCCTCCATGATATTGTGCCAAACTTAACACCCCGAGCCAGTTATCTACTGGTGTGATGTAAGTCTCTTGCGGCTCTTGGTCAAAGCAGCGTACCCCGACCCAATGCCCAGCACCCAAAAGAGCTTGTACTTCCTGTAAAACTCCTAATCCTGCACCATAACGAAAACCTAGATCATTAATAAATAAAATCCGTAGGGGCTGATCTTGATCAAGTTTATGCCGTAAGGACAATAAATTTAAATCAGACCTAGACCGCAGAGAGAACATACTCTAATCCTTGAGTTTGGGTGAAGGGAACTAGCGCTCTACTGAGATGGTGTAGTTTTATTAAAAGCGATCAAGGTTAAGGTATTAAATTTTTTCTTGTTTTGTGTCAAAAATCACAGGAAATAATCTATCAATAGCAACAAGTTAATCTAATCCTGGGAGACACCTGACTACATCAGCATTTGATAATAATTTCCATAAAAGCTTAAATACGCATCAAAAATTATTCTTTATCAAGGGGTTCGAGTTTTATTGATAATTTACTTTGCTTAAAATCTATTATTTGAATCAGCTTCTGAGTTTGTAGACTTTCTCTACTACACTGGGTAACGGTTCGCGGAGACATCTGGTGCATAGACGTCGTTATATTTTGGGCAGCTTACTCTGGCTAGGAGCCGCCGTACAGGCAGCACCAGACGTGACCTTGTTATCTGAGTCTCCGCTACATTCTTACCAAGTAACCTATGACAGTGAGGGATTACGGGTCAAAGGCCGTCTCTATATTCCTTTACAAACCCCAGCTCCCGGTATTGTTTTCAATCATGATGGTAACAATGGTGTCACCCCATCTACCCAAGAACGTTGTCAAGAATTAGCCCAACAAGGCTTTGTGGTATTCGCACCATCTTACCGTGGCGAAGATGGCTCTCAAGGCGAGATCGAGGTGGCTCAAGGGGAAGTAAGCGATGTACTCGCTGCCGCCGAATTACTCAAACAGCGCCCAGAAGTGCGACCGGGTAAAGTGGCTCTCGTTGGTACCAGTCACGGGGCTTTGATTAGTTTGCTTGCCGCTCAACGCCGCCCGGATTTGTTTGCAGGGGTGGTCTTTGGTTATGGGGTAGCGGATATTTATGAGTGGTATCAATATCTCAAAATGAGTAAGCGTTTGGGTAACGATGCCTTGACCCGTAAACTCTACGGACAAGGCCCACAAGATATGCCAGAGAATTTCCGTAAACGCTATGGATTAGCCGCTCTCAGTCAGATCAAAGCACCTTTTTTGATTATTCAAGGTAATCGCGATGTGATCGTCCCACCGAGTCAGGCTAAGGCTTTATATGAAGGACTCCAGCAATTACACCAACCAGTCGAACTCAAACTTTATCCGCAAGCGGGCCATGGATTTTTGATTTATCGCAACAAAATTATCCAACAAGTAGGGCTTGATTCGGTGCGTTACCGTGAGTCGCTTGATGCCTGGAAAACTCTCGTCAGCTTTTTGCAACGGATTTTTCGCTCGTAAGCCCAGCGCGTTAAGATATACCAACTTACTGATCAGAAATAACCTGTGGCTGAACTCGATACCCCAAGTGGCATGCGTGATTTTTTGCCCGATGTGATGCAGCGTCGGGAATATGTGCTGGAGACGATTAAAAATACTTTTCAGCAATGGGGATTTTTGCCCTTAGAAACGCCCTCGATGGAGCGCTGGGAGACCCTCGCCGGCAAGTATGGCGAAGAGGGCGAGAAGCTGATTTATCACTGTTTTAATAGCGGTAATTTACCTAGTGAGCCGGGACAAACGGTACAATTTAGCCGTCAAGAGCGCCCAGAATTAGCCTTGCGTTATGACCTGACAGTGCCCACAGCACGGGTGATGGCGATGTATGGACAGACACTAGCTAAACCCTTCAAACGTTACCAGATACAGCCAGTTTGGCGTGGTGATCGTCCGGGTGCAGGACGCTTTCGGGAATTTGTGCAGTGTGATGTGGATGTGATTGGCAGCACGAGTTTGCTGGTGGAAGCAGAATTGGTCGCGATGAATGAAGCTATTTTTACGCGTTTGCAGGTGCCAGATTTTACGATTCGGGTCAATCATCGCCAGATCCTACGTGGTCTCGTCGAAGCGGTTGGTTTGGCACCCCATCGCGAAGGCACGGTACTTACTGCTATAGATAAGCTCGATAAGCTGCCGCCAGCCAAAGTTAGTGCCGAACTTATCGCCAAAGGTATCAGTCCAGAGGCGACCGAGCAGCTACTCGCCTTTGTGCAGATCAAAGGTACACCGACCGAAGTGCTAGCCCAAGCCCAAACCATCCTAAGTCAGTCGGTGATTGGCAGGGAGGGCTTAGCTGAGCTGACACGCTTAGATGATCTGTTATGTGGCTATCAACTAACGCACTATCAAATCGATCTGTCGCTAGCTCGAGGGCTAGATTACTACACAGGCACGATTTTTGAGATTGTTACTTCAGCCAAAGTGGGTAGCGTCGGCGGCGGTGGACGTTATGACCAGCTAATTTCTACTCTGTCAGCTCGTCGAGCTGATTTTCCGGCAGCAGGCACTTCGATTGGCTTAGATCGGCTCATTACAGCGATGGAGCAGCTTAATTTATTTGCCCAGTTACCCCAGCCCCAACGCATTTTGGTGACCTATTTTACCGATGCTGCGTTGGCTGCTGTGAGTTTGGACTTAGCACGGCAATTACGGGCTGTCGGGCTGAACACAGAAATTTATTATGGAGACACGGTCTTCAGTCCTAATGCTCTACGTAAACAGTTGGGCTACGCTAACAGCAAACAGATGTCACATGTGATTGTGCTGGGCCCCGATGAAGTGCAACAAGGTCAAGTTGCCCTCAAAGATTTGCAGCAGCGCCAGCAGGTGACCCTAGCTATCTCAGAAGTTGTAGCGCATCTGAGCAGGTGAGTTGCCTCCGATGACCCCATGGCATGGTTTACGTGACATCCTGCCTCCACAAAGCCGATTTTATAGGGGGCACTTTCACTCAGCCCAGGGTAGATCAGCCACAAACCTCAGCGCAATGGCAACCGCTCACGCTAAGCGTGTATGCTGTAATTTTTGTAGTAGATGCTCTGATGAACCTTGCTTTGCTCAGTGATACCGAAGTCTGGGCGCGTCTTCAAGCCGCAGAAGTATCCGCGCTAGCAACTTTGTATGACCGTTACGGCAAGCTAGTTTATCGGTTAGCCTACAAGATGCTAGAAAACACCCAAGAAGCCGAAGACTTGACGCAAGAAATTTTTTTGAATTTATGGCAAAAGCAAACCTATGACCCTCAGCGAGCGGCTTTATCTACATTTTTGATGACGATGACCCGCTCACGTGCCCTAGACCGTTTGCGTCAGCGCACGAGTAAACAACGTCTGGCTCAAACTTGGGCCGCTATTGTGCCGAACTTGCCTCCTCATCCTCTCGAACAAGCCAGCCTTGATGAACGGGCAAGCCAAGTTCAAGAGGCACTCAAGGCACTACCTGAAGCACAACGGGAGGTTTTAGAGTTGGCCTACTACAAGGGCTTAAGTCATAGCCAAATTGCCCTACAGCTCGTCACACCGCTCGGGACAATCAAAACTCGGGTACGCCAGGGTCTACTCAAACTTAATACTCTCTTGCAGCCATTTTTGGAGTAATTGTTATGTCACTGGAATCCACAGAAGATGAATTGATTGCAGGCTATGTGTTGGGTAACTTGACTCCCCAAGAACAAGCCGAAGTACAAAAATTGCTGAGCACGCGCCCAGACCTAGCGCGAAAGGTAGGCCATCTTCAAGAGACTTGGCAAAACTTGGCTTACACCTTGCCCGAAGTCGGGCTACCACCGCCCCTACGAGGACAAATCTTAGCCGCCGCTCTCGCGCCACCTTTACCAATACCGCTGCGCCGTCGTGTTTATTGGCCTGAGAGCGGATGGGGTATTGCTGCTTTACTAGTTCTAGGCTTGGGGTTAGATAGTCTGCGACTACGTCAAGCTCTTGAGCAAGCGCAAATTCAGGTACAGCATCAGCAAGATGTGATTGCGATGTTAGGCCAAGGTCAAACTAAGCTGGTCTCCTTCAAAAGCTCGACTCCCCAATCTGGTGCCTCAGGCAACTTAATGATCACACCCGGTTATAAAGAAGCTGTCTTGACCTTGCAAGACGTAGCCCCGTTACCGGATGGGGAAGTGTATCGCTTGTGGGCAGTCGTTGGCGGCAAAAAGTTAGCTTGCGGTGAATTTACACCTAATGGGCAAGGGCGTGTTTTTGTTAAACTCCCGGTCGACCAAAATTTCACCAAATCTCCTCTGATAGTTACCCTCGAACCTACCAAGGTTATGCCAGAACCTAGTGGCCCGATGGTCTTAACAAGCGGGCTTTAATGGTGTTTGGGTCTGACAATGCCCGGAAAAGTCAAGACAAGCGGTATCTTGGTAAGAGCATCCTCATTTACAATGAAGCGGAAAACCCATGAACCAAGGCATAGACCTGCAAAACAGCTTTGTCCAACTTCTGAGTGGAGCAGGTATTCCAGCTAGCATCGCTCACGCTATCTGGTTACCCTTACCGATGGTGGTGGTTCTCGCAGCGGTTACTGTTGCGGTATTGCTGGCAATCTGGGGAGAGCGCAAATGGGCGGCTTATATGCAACAACGTATTGGCCCGAGCATTGTCGGCATGGGTGGTTTTTTACAAGGGGTGGTTGATGCCATCAAGTTGATTGTCAAAGAAGATGTGATTCCGCGCAAAGCTGACCCTTGGCTCTTTACGATTGGGCCGATTTTAGTGCTGATTCCGGCCTTTTTTGCTTATTTGGTAATTCCTTTTGGGCAAAGTTTAGTCATTTCTGATTTAGGTATTGGCGTATTTTTCTTGGTTGCTATGGGTAGTATTGCCCCAATTGGATCTTTGATGGCGGGTTATGCTTCCAATAATAAATACGCGTTACTAGGGGGGCTAAGAGCCGCAGCTCAGTCGATTAGTTACGAAATTCCCTTAGCGCTCTCGGTATTATCAGTTGTGATCATGACGGGTTCTCTGTCTACTGTGGCAGTCGTCGATGCCCAAACTGGCTACGGAATGCTTTCCTGGAATGTATTCAAGCCGATTGTGGGTCAGATTGGGTTTGTGGTCTTTTTGATTTCAGCTCTGGCCGAGACTGAACGCGCCCCTTTTGATTTGCCAGAGGCGGAGTCGGAATTGGTGCAAGGGCACCACACCGAGTATTCGGGCATGAAATTCGCACTCTTTTATTTAGCAGAATATGCCAACTTGATTCTTGGGTCTTTGATTGCGAGCATTTTATTTTTGGGAGGCTGGGGCTTATTTGTCCCGGTTGAAGTTCTGGCCGGCTGGCTTAATGTACCGCTGACGGATCCTTTATTCCAATTAGTCGCAGCCTTACTGGGCATTATTTCGCTCAGTGCCAAAGTTACGGTGTTTGTCTTCTTAGCGATTTTGGCACGGTGGACACTGCCTCGGGTGCGTATTGACCAACTTCTTGACCTCGGCTGGAAGTTTTTGTTGCCGATTGGTTTAGTGAATCTATTACTAACAGCGGCACTTCAGTTTACGGGCATCTTGCAGTGGTACACCGTCTTGGGTGGTCATTAGAGATCGTGCTACCTCTAGTTTATAGCGCTGATTATGTGATTCCGCTGCCTGATGGTCATCGCTTTCCGATGTCAAAATTCCGGCAATTACGCGATTATCTGCTAACTCAGGGTCTTGCGCAACCTGAGCAATTTTATGCACCGACGATGGCGACAGCAGCAATGTTGACGACAGTTCACGAGCGCACCCATGTCGAAGCTTTTTTGAATGGCACCCAGAGTACTCAGCAGTTACGGCGGATTGGCTTACCTTGGAGTCCGGCTCTTGTCAAACGCACTTGTACAGCTTTGGGTGGAACTCTGCTCACGGCGCGCTTAGCCCTCCAGCATGGTCTTGCTTGCAATCTCGCTGGTGGTACCCATCATGCCTTTCCAGACTTTGGCGCAGGCTTTTGTATCTTTAATGATCTCGCCGTGACGGCGCGGGTATTATGTCAAGAAAAGCTTGTCCAACGCATTCTGATTGTGGATTTGGATGTACACCAAGGTGACGGGACAGCTTTTATTTTTCGTAATGACCCCCAGGTATTTACATTTTCGATGCACTGTGGGGATAATTTTCCGCTGCGTAAAGAAACCAGTGATCTTGATGTGCCGCTACCTGTGGGCATGACAGACCGGGAATATTTACAGGTGTTGAATACCCATCTGCCGCGTCTGTTGCGCACCTTTCAGCCGGATTTGGTGCTTTATGATGCGGGGGTCGATCCCCATGCTGACGACCGACTAGGCAAATTGAGTCTCACGGATTGGGGTCTATACGAACGCGATCTTGATGTATTGAGTACCTGCGCCGCTCAGGGAATCCCAGTCGCGGCGGTGATTGGGGGCGGCTATGGTGAACCCGTGACCGACCTGGTTGCCCGTCATGCGTTAGTGCAACGTGCCGCTAGTGAAGTTTATGGACGACTGCAACGCTAGGAGTACCCTTTCTCAAAATTCTGGTGACCATTGACTATCTGCAACCTCAGAACTTGTAGCAGTTTGTGGTGAGCAAATCGCTAGACTTAAGTGAAACCCTCCCGAGGCTTAAGCCTAGGCATCAAGTGCGGGCTTCCACATCAAGAGAATCCGTACTTTGAGCTTTACGTCCGCAGATACAGGTCATCGTCTTTTGGACTCGCTGTACCAGTTTCACGTTCCAAGTTCCCTGGGCATGGGCGGGTATTACCTACCAAGATCACGATGG
>JBBRQP010000061.1:0-19020 GCA_038226175.1 Gloeobacterales cyanobacterium | reverse complement strand
ATACTATAAGATGGCATACCATAGCTATGGTATGCCATAAGCTGACATATGATAGGCTGGGTATAGCATATGGTGGATAGGGGTAGCATACAGTAGCTTAGGAGAGGTAGTCTAGGGCTGTATAAGGGTTATGGGGAGCGGCTTATAGGGTTTTTGGCGAGGGATGAGGCTCTGATGCGTTAGTTAGTAGGCATTCAGTTGGCTACCATAGGTTAGGGTAGTTAAATAGGGCTAAGAGGGTACAGTATGGGCTGTAATGGGCTTTATATACTAGGCTGAGGAGTAGATATGGTATGAGACAAGAGGGTTTTGAGTGGGGTTGAGCTGCCACTTAGACCGCTTTAGAATTTACCTCCTGGCTCGGGGGGTTTAGTCGGGGCAAGGATGCTGATAAGAGGTATAAGCTCTTCTTAGATAGGCTTTTCTGGGCGTTGGTGGTCTTGCTGCTCCTGGTCTAGCCGATGAGGTGTTATTGGCAGTTTTAGCCCTACTGTTTGTGACAGGTTAAGAGTTTACTTGCTTCGACTACTTTAACCAAACTACCTTAAGGGCTAGTATATGTTAAGGCTTATATATTAGTCTGTTGACTTAGTATATAGCTTATTGTATAATTATTTGTATACACTAAGTCGGGTGATGAGCATGAAGAAGTGGCTAACCGAATTACTCAAGCTCTACTTGCCCGAAGTGGCTGACCTGACTGACACGCCCGACGGACGGGCTACGGCACAACAGTGGGCGGATTGGATGAAGACGCAATGGGCGCAACGTGGGTTAGAGGCTTTATCCCAACAGCGCGTCCCCATGACCGAAACTAGGAATTTCATCAAAGAACATCTTGGGGCTGACCATGTGGCCTTGGAGAGTATGAACTTTACAGAAGCTCAGTGGCGTGTGATGAATGAGCCAATTATTCAGAAAGTCCAACAGCGTAATGAACAGGTACAGCTATTAGATGACCCGCAGGCTATTGTGCAACGGGCGGGTGAGCTTTTAGATAGTCCTTATTGGCCTGAGCTGGCGGCTGGCTTGGTTGCCGTCACTGGTCGCCGCTCGACTGAGATTCTCTCCACTGCCACTTTTACCGTCAAGACCGCTTTCTCCGTTATCTTTACCGGTTCACTCAAACGGCGCGGCGAAAAGGTTAATCTTTCCTTTGAAATCCCTACTCTCATTGAGGCTGACCGCGTGGTTACCGCCCAACAGCGGTTGCGGTCAATGTTGAGCCTTGAAGGGTTGGATACTCCCCAGAAAGTTAATGCCCGTTATGGTGCTGCTGTCGTCCAAGCCGTTGAACAGCATTTCACTGGTCTCGTTCCCCCTCGTGATGGTGAAGACCTCTATACCCATTTATTCCGCTCCGTGTATGCGGCTATTGCCGTTAACTGGTTTTGCCCTCCTACCGTCGCAACTCACGAGTTCAAAGCCCATATTCAAGGGCATTTCCAGGTGCTCGAAGCCGAGTCCGACGAACTTAAACGCTCTTACGTAGCCGGACGACACTACGACGATTACGCCACCCATGACCCGCAGCGCGGTATTAAACTGTCTCACCCCGGCGTTGCCCTACTTGAAGTTTTTCTACCTAAACAACCTTTACCTACTCAACAACTGGAGACCACGACTACCATGCCGGAAACTGCTACCCCTGCCAAAAAAGTAAAGGCTGTCTCTTTCCGCGTCTTCCCCTCTGACCGTGACCGTCTTGAAGCCCTACGACAACACTGGCAGTTACCTAATCAAGCCTCTACGGCTACCCATGTCCTTGACTTGGCTCTCATGGCTTTACAACTCAGTGATGCTCTCGGTGTGGCTCCTGAGTTGGTGACCGATAACATTCAACAACATAAACAACTCCTACAGGCTTTACAGGCTGAACAAGCAGTTTGGGCGGCGGAACGTGCGGAAATGTCTCAACAAATTATTGGACTAAAACAACAGGTGATGCAGCTTCAAACTCAACAGGGCACCGCACCTACTCCATCCCCTGACCCGCTTTCCCAATCTGCTCTCACTATGGCACTTCATGGGGCTTTACTGAATATTCTCCATTCCGGGCTTCAGGCTTTGCCCCCCCAAGCTAATAATGTCCCTACCGCCCCGCTCACGGTCTCTACTCCGGCTGCTCCCATTCCTCAACCCAATCCCTCTGCTCCCAAATCTACTCCTCAACAAAAATTGCAACGCGCTTTAGATGCCGTCATCGCCTATAACGAACTACAACCACAGCGCGAGGATAAGTGGTTTATCAATACGGCTCTACTCTCTAAACTAACTGGCTGTTTCCGTCCCGCGATTGTCGCTTTCCTACAACAGCACCAGGAACTTGTCCAACAACATAATCAACACTATGGCTTGACCGAGGGCATTAACATCTCCAAAGGTATGCACAAAATTAAACCTACTGATGTTATTAAACTCTCAAGCTAAACAAAAGGCGACGACCTTTGAGGGGCTAGCAGCGGGGTAGGCAGCTATAGTCGTAAGACTTACGGTGGGAGGATGTCAACAAACTGAGGCGTTCATCATTCCGAATTAAGGCAATGCCGTCAAATTCAACTGCGTTGCATAATACAGTAACCTCATCATCTTCAAGGCGGGGCAAGTACATTCTGCGGGTGGATGTGAAGGATAAAAGTTCGCCAACTAATGCTGCTGCTCCTAGACTATTTTCCCTAACTGGACTAAGCCTCAGCAAAGTAGCATATTCTCTTCGCCCTGGAACGAGGTAATATTTTTCTAGACGTAAAAAATTATTGAGTAATTCTTCTACCTTCTCATGTTCCTGAAAACCCAGTTAAGATACCTCTATCACCAATTAATCCCATGTATTGCAAAGCGACTTTCATTCTCTCTGACGAATTCTTGGCGCAGTTTGACATGCTGCACCTGCAACTCCAGCTTTTCTTAGGCAAAGCTCGTACCCCCCATAAAAGCGTGATTGTTGAAAAAGTCCTATCGAGGGTTATTGAGGAACTGACGATCAACCGCAACGTCATCTTACCTTCACTTCAAACGCGCCAAGCAGCCCGCAACTGAACTATTTTTCAGCCCCTCTACTTCCCCAAAACAGCAGCGTTGTCCATGTCCAATCCCTTTTTTGAGCACCCAATACTTAACTCGCCCTACCTTTACCCATCCCAACATTGGGAGTTGGATACTCAGGGACAGCCCACCCAGAGGATTCACGATTTTCGTCGTCGTGCTGAATTTATTACGCCTATTCCAAAACCTAAGAAGCGCAAAGGTTCTCTCCAGCAGCAAGAACTGATTTTTAACGAAGTGAAAGGGCTTTCCACCCAAGAGCAGCAGTATGACCCAACTTCATTTATCAATCTAGTACGGGGACATGTGGAACAATGGCGGAAAGAAACAGATCCAAACCTCTGGCTGGTTACACCGGAAACCACTCGTCTACTCCAGCATTGGCGGCATCATCCCTTTAGCGGTATTCGTCCCTTTTTCTGTCAGGTTGAAGCGGTCGAGACAGCTATCTGGCTGATGGAGGTTGCACCGCAAAAGCGGCAAGGCAAAGGGATATTGGAACACCTAGCCAATGCCAATAATGATGCCAACCCTGAACTGATGCGGCTTGCCCTGAAACTAGCGACTGGTGCCGGGAAAACCACCGTCATGGCTATGCTCATTGCTTGGCAAACCATCAATGCCATACGACGACCTAACAGCAAAAAGTTTACCCGTGGCTTTTTGATTGTTGCCCCTGGGTTGACGATTAAAGACCGATTACGGGTACTCCAGCCCAATGACCCGGATAGCTACTATGCCAGCCGCGAATTGGTTCCTAGTGATCTCTTGAATGATATTAAGCGAGCCAAGATTGTCATTACCAACTACCACGCTTTTAAGTTGCGGGAACGCTTAGAGATTTCTGCTGTCGGACGAGCACTTTTAAAAGGACGCACCGGAGAGCCCTTGAAAACTCTTGAAACGGAGGGTCAAATGCTCCAGCGGGTGATGCCAGAGCTAATGGGCATGAAAAATATTTTGGCGATTAATGATGAAGCGCATCACTGTTACCGCGCAAAGCCGAAAAGTGCGAACGATGAAAGTCTGAGTGGTGATGAGAAAAAAGAGGCTGAGAAAAACAATGAGGCAGCTCGGCTTTGGATATCGGGCTTAGAAACAGTGAACCGGAAATTAGGCTTAATCCAGGTCATGGATTTGTCTGCTACTCCTTTCTTTCTAAGTGGTTCTGGTTATGTGGAGGGGACTTTATTCCCTTGGACCATGAGTGATTTTTCGCTAATGGATGCCATTGAGTGCGGCATTGTCAAATTACCCCGTGTTCCGGTAGCAGAAAATATTCCTGGTAGTGAAATGCCGATGTTCCGTAATCTTTGGGAAAATATCCGCAAAGATATGCCCAAAAAAGGACGGGGTAAATCCGATGAACTCGATCCTCTTAAATTACCTACCCGACTCCAGACGGCACTCCAAGCACTTTATGGGCATTACGAACAGACGTTTGCACTATGGAAGGAAAAGGGCATTGTAGTACCCCCCTGCTTTATCATCGTCTGTCAAAATACAGCTATTTCTAAGCTGGTTTATGACTATATTTCTGGTTTTCACCGCAAGAACGATGATGACACGACTACTTTAGAAAATGGTCGTCTGGCACTATTTCGCAATTTTGACGAAACCACAGGAAATCCACTGGCTCGTCCCAACACCCTTCTCATTGATAGTGAGCAACTTGAAGCTGGAGATTCTTTAGATAGTAACTTTCGGGATATGGCGGCGGATGAGATTGAGCGGTTTCGTCGGGAGATGGTGGAGCGCACCGGTAATGCGCGAACGGGGGAGAACATCACCGACCAAGAATTGCTGCGAGAAGTGATGAACACCGTGGGTAAACCTGGACAACTCGGTGAAGCGATCCGTTGTGTCGTATCCGTGTCTATGCTCACGGAGGGTTGGGACGCCAATACCGTCACCCATGTACTGGGTATTCGGGCTTTTGGTACGCAATTATTGTGCGAGCAGGTCATCGGTCGTGCCCTCCGTCGTCAGTCCTATGATCTGAATGAAGAGGGACTTTTTAATGTTGAGTATGCCGATGTTTTTGGGATACCTTTTGACTTCACCGCCAAACCTGTCATTGCCCCGCCCCAAAAGCCCCGCCAAACCATTCAGGTAAAAGCTATCCGTCCTGAGCGGGATGCCTTGGAGATTCGCTTTCCACGGGTAGAGGGCTATCGGGTGGAGTTACCGGAAGAACGGCTCACGGCTGTCTTTAATGCGGATTCTGTACTGGTACTCAGTCCTGACTTGGTTGGCCCATCCATTACCCAAAATGCTGGCATCATCGGCGAGTCTGTGAATATGAGCCTAGCGCATCTAGGAGATGTGCGCACTTCTAGCCTAGTTATTAATCTTACGAAACGTTTACTCAATACTAAATGGCGTGACCCTGGTCAGGAAACAAAACTTTATCTCTTTGGTCAACTCAAGCGCATTGTCAAGCAATGGTTAGATACTTGCCTTGAGTGTAGGGGGGACACTTATCCAGCTCAGCTCCTGTATGAAAAGTTGGCGGATATGGCCTGTAACCGAATTACAGCAGGAATTACCCGTGCTTTTGTTGGTCAACGTCCGATCAAAGTGCTAATCGATCCCTATAATCCGGTTGGCTCTACGGCGCATGTGCGTTTTAATACTTCTAAAACCGACCTTTGGGAGACCAGCACCCAGCACTGTCATGTCAATTGGGTAGTATTTGATAGTGATTGGGAGGCGGAGTTTTGTCGGGTAGTGGAGTCTCATCCGCAAGTACGTGCCTATGTCAAAAATCATAATTTTGGTCTCGAAGTCCCCTATCGCTATGGCGCTGAGTCTCGTAAGTATCTCCCTGATTTTGTGGTGCTAGTCGATGATGGTCACGGCGACCAAGACTTGCTGCATTTGATTGTTGAGATCAAGGGCTACCGGCGTGAAGATGCTAAGGAAAAGAAATCTACGATGGATACCTATTGGATACCGGGTGTGAACTACCTTCAGAAGTTTGGACGGTGGGCTTTTGCCGAGTTTTGCGATGTATATCAGATTGAGACGGACTTTGAGGTCAAAATCAAACAAGAGTTTGACAAGATGATGGCAACGGTCAGCGGGAGTGTTGGATGAGCAGTTTAAGGAGAGTGCTCGGTTAGAGGGGGTGATAAGGGAGAATCTGCGGGGGTTGGGCTTTTATGGAAAATAAGCCAAATCCTTGTTATTAAAGAAAAAGCCATAATCCTTTAATAAAGAATTAGCTTATTAAAGGATCGTTGAATAAGGAGTCGGATTAGTGCAATGAAAAGAGGAATGACAGGTCGTTACGAAATTACCGCATTGCTTTACTGAATTTCCTTGGAAATGACCATGCTACCGGAGATAATTTCTAACTATGGCTAAGAAACCCACCACCCCCAAATCCGTTGAAAGCATCACCCACGATGAGGATAAGCGCAAAAATATCCCCACCGCCGAGCATCAATCTGTCCTCAGCAAAGAGGACGCGGCCCCGGTGCCGGTGGCCTATGAACGGCGCAATCGTGATCTTGACCCGCAATTGGTTTGGCGGGGGAAGGATGAACAGGATTGGAGTGATCTCGTGGTCAATGCTCCCCCGATTTATATTCAGGAGAAGGTGCATCCTAAAGTTTTGATTGATGATTTATTGAACCAAACAAAGGCTGACCGTAAAGCGGCGGAACCACAACTTGATCTTTTTGCTGATTTTAATGGCATTCCTGAAGGGGCGGATAAGACGGATTTTTATCAGCATGATCAGAATTGGACGAATCGGATGATCTTGGGGGATTCGCTTCAGGTGATGGCTTCTCTTGCGGAGCGGGAGGGCTTGCGGGGGAAGGTGCAGTGTATTTATTTTGACCCGCCCTACGGGATTAAGTTTAATAGCAATTTTCAGTGGTCTACGACGAGTCGGGATGTGAAGGATGGCAAGGTTGATCACATTACCCGTGAACCGGAGCAGGTGAAGGCGTTTCGGGATACATGGCGGGATGGGATTCATAGTTATCTTACTTATCTGCGGGATCGGTTAATGGTTGCACGAGATTTATTAACTGAATCGGGTTCTATTTTTGTGCAGATCGGGGATGAAAATGTGCATCGCGTGCGTGCGGTGATGGATGAGGTGTTTGGGGATGAGAACTGCGTTTCTCAAATTACAGTTGCCAAAACCAGCTCAGCAACTGCCGAACACTTGCCAACTGTTTATGATTGTATTCTTTGGTATTCAAAACGGAAAACCGAATTGAAGTTTAGGTCGCTGTTTAATTCTAAGCTTGATCCTCTAAATGATACGGCATCCAAATACGACCAGATTGAACTTGAGGACTTTATAAGGCGGCCAATAACGGTCGATGAGAAAGAAGGAACTAGGCAAATTCCAGAAAATGCTCGGATTTTTCGGCTCAGTGGGATTGATAGCCAAACCGGTACTGAAAATACGCGATTTCCGATAGAGTTTGAAGGGCAACTCTTTACTCCAAGTGGTACGAGAGGTTGGTCATCATCTGAAGTTGGGATGAAGCGAGTGGCGTTGTCCGGACGCATGAAGCGAAGCCGAACAATTATTAACTACGTTAGGTTCTTTGCTGACCATCCTGCACAAGCCATCCACAATGTCTGGATGGACATCGGAGGCGCAGTCCAAAGTAGATCAGATCCAAAAATATATGTCGTGCAAACTGGCTTGGCACCCATCCAACGCTGCATTCTTATGTCCACCGATCCCGGCGATCTCGTGCTTGACCCCACCTGCGGTTCCGGCACCACGGCCACAGTGGCTGAACAATGGGGACGGCGTTGGATCACGATTGATACTTCACGGGTAGCGCTGGCGTTGGCTCGTGCCCGGATCATGGGAGCGCGTTACCCGCTTTACCTGCTGGCAGACTCCCGTGAAGGACAAATTAAAGAAGCCGAAATTACCCGCACTGCACCGAGTTCGCAGCCCGTGCAGGGAAACATCCGCCACGGCTTCGTCTACGAGCGCGTACCCCACATCACTCTCAAGTCCATCGCCAACAACGCCGAAATAGATGTCATTTGGGAGAAATGGCAGACCAAACTAGAACCCCTGCGCGAGCAGTTAAACACCGCACTCAAAAAGTTCTGGCAGGAGTGGGAAATTCCCCGTGAAGCCGAGGCTAAATGGTCAGAGGAAACCAAGCAACTCCACAGCGATTGGTGGCAAGCTCGGATTACCCGCCAAAAAGAAATTGATGCCTCCATTGCCGCTAAAGCTGAATATGAATATCTCTACGACAAGCCCTACACCGACAACAAAAAAGTCCGGGTAGCAGGCCCCTTCACCGTCGAGAGCCTTTCACCCCATCGCGTACTGGGCGTGGACGAAAACGACGAATTGATAGATTCCCTAAAAGATAAACGTGGGGATTATGACCTAGCCCGTAGCTTTGACCAGATGATCCTAGAAAATCTCAAAACCGCTGGTGTACAACAAGCCCACAAAGCCGACAAAATCACTTTCACTAGTCTTATGGCTTGGCCCGGAGACCTAATTTGCGCTGAAGGTCGCTACCATGAAGGCGAAACCGAGAAACGCGCCGGAATTTTTATTGGTCCAGAGTTTGGCACCGTCACCCGCCCTGACCTCGTAGATGCCGCCCGTGAAGCAGGAGATGCTGGATTTGATGCGCTCATTGCCTGTGCCTTCAACTACGAAGCTCACGCCACCGAATTTAGCAAACTGGGCCGCATCCCTGTCCTCAAAGCCCGGATGAATGCCGATCTCCACATGGCAAACGACCTCAAAAATACCGGTAAAGGAAATTTATTTGTTATCTTCGGCGAACCAGACCTAGAAATGCTCCCCCAGCCCAACGGTCAAGTGCGCGTCAAAGTGAATGGTGTGGATGTTTTCCATCCCAATACCGGCGAAGTAGTGAGCGACAATACCGATGGCATCGCCTGCTGGTTTATTGATACCGACTACAACGGGGAGAGCTTCTTCGTCCGCCACGCCTACTTCCTGGGAGCTAATGACCCCTACAGTTCCCTCAAAACTACCCTCAAAGCTGAGATAAACGAAGAAGCCTGGGCTACTTTGAATAGCGATACCTCTCGCCCCTTCGACCAACCTACGTCAGGTCGCATTGCCGTAAAAGTGATCAACCATTTAGGAGATGAAGTGATGAAAGTATTTCGGGTGGGAGGCTAATGGTGATCCCGTACACCGATTAAAGTTGCCCATTAAAGATAGAATGTAAACCTGGGTGTAAACTTTAGGATGCAAGACCGCCATGGGCGAAAAGATGAGCAACGCGCCAGTCTACTTTACTCTGGCTCAGGTGCAATTTAACCCCATTCTCAGCGTTGAGAAGTACCTTCCTGGGGTTCAGGAGCGTATGCGTGAAGCCCATTTTCCCGATTTTAAGCAGCATATCACTCAGCAATTTAATATTACTAACGAAGGTGGGCAGTTCACTAATCAACCTACAATTACCCAAATCCGCTATTCCTTTGCTGACATGCGGGGGGAATCTGGCTTCATCCTGGATAATAACGCCCTATCCTACCAAACTACGGCCTATGATACGTTTGAGACTTTTTCTAAACGATTCTTAGATGGCTTGGCTACTATTCATGAAGCCTTGAAATTGGACTTTATTGAGCGTATCGGACTGCGGTACTTGGATGCCGTGATACCTAATTCAGGAGAATCTATGGCAAAGTATCTAGTACCCGGAGTCCTGGGTCTGTCCCAGCAGCTTGATGGACGTGTACATACATTTAGTGAAACTTATACCATCACACCTGCTGGACAAACAGCATCCCGAGTTCTCATCAGAGATGGTCAGGTAGGTTTGCCAGTGGAACTAGGAGCAATGGAAACGAAAATAAATCCTAAGTTCACACAGCCAACGGGTCACCATGCGATCATAGACATAGATGCTTTTTACCAAAAACGCGAGGAATTTAATCTGAATAATTTTCATGACCGCCTTGCTGCACTTCATGACGAAATTGACAAATCATTCAAGGTCACAGTGACTCAGCACGCCCGTTCCGTTTGGAAATAGTAAAAAGAGAAAAAAACATGGAAATGACTTACGGTGCGAATTGGCTGAAAGAACGTCCTCCTGCGACGGGATCTGCCTTGAGTTCAGTAATTTCGGAGACTAAGGTAAGCTCAACCTCCGGTGTAAACCGGGATACCTACAAAGCACAAAAATACTTGATTAATTACCAGCTTCCTGTCTCTCCCAAAGCATCCCTTAGAACTCCCGTTGAAAATTTGGAGCGTGTACGCGAAGTATTTTCTCCTGGGATGAGCAATCTCGCTGAAATCTTTGGTGTTTCTCGTCAAACTATTTACAACTGGCTCAATGGAGAAAGCCCAAGAGTTGAATACATCACCAAACTCCAAGACCTTGCTGATGCTGCGGACATGATTACTGACGCAGGAATCCCTCTTACGCCCAGATTGCTAAAGCGTCCTGTTGCTGGCGGTAAAAGCTTGTTTACAACTGCTCGTGACGGCGGTTCCATACAAGCAGTGGCTCAACAACTTATCGCACTCATCCAGCATGAGCTTGAGCAACGCAAACAGATGGACGCCCAATTGTCGGGACGTAAAATTACCACTCGTTCAGTTGAATCTGACTTCCCAGCAGAAAACGACATTAGGTAATAAGCTGCTATGGTCGAATGGACAAGAGATACGCCATGGCGACAAGGGCAATTATTGACGGATGAAGCTGTCCAAGCATGGGGTCTAGTCAATGCCGATGAGATAGAGAATATCTTGGTCGTAGTGGCTACCCATGACTGTGACCTCACTCAGTCCATAGAAAAAGAACCCAAAATAGAAGTGATGGTCGGTCGCAGAATTACTTCTATTGACGGCAACTTTTCTAATGCCAAAGTAGCTCGAACTCTGCATGTAGCTTTTCAAGGTGAACCTCTTTTGCTAGCTGAATTCACAGCTACATCGAAGGAGATTATTCGCAAAGAACAGTTAATCGATTTCCAACCAAGGGAAGATTACACGCTATCACCAGAAAGTCAGTCAATATTCCAGCGTTGGCTAGCCTCGCGATACCGACGATCAGCTTTTCCAGATGAATTTGAACAACGACTTAAAGATAATAAACTGGATCAATCTATTGCAAAGGCAGTGAAACCTCATGGTGGGATGATTGTCCTGGTCCTCTTTAATGTGGACGAAGGACAGGAACTAGCTAAGACAGACCTGGATGATCCCTACGAACTGGAAATCACTTTGGTATATGCGATCGAGCCAGATCCTGAACAGGCGGAGTCCGCCGCAAATAAAGCCAAAATACAGATTAAAGAGGATTTTGAGAAAAAATTATATAAATTTCCCTCAGGATGGAAAGATATTGAGCTTCGAGCTATCGGAGTAATTTCCGATGAAGCCTTGTCTTACCGCCAATTTACCCTAGCGAAACCATGGCGACTGGAGCACCTGAGTCTCGGGGCAGATCCGCAACAACCCATAGCCCCTGATTAGAGGAGACAAAGATGACTAATTAGGGTAGGTTTATCCAATAGCTCCCAAGGCACCAGTGGAATTCCGTATTGCCGATAGCCTCATCCGCTTGACTGGCGAGGAACGCAATTTTGTAAAAATGACCGCCTTTGACCTCCAGATCAACCCGGCAAATCCCAGCATGAGCTTCCATCGACTAGAGAAAGGTAAAGATAAAAATTTTTGGTCCGTGCGGGCCAATGACGACATTCGTATCATTGTTCACCGTACTGATAACAGCCTATTGCTCTGTTATGTAGATCATCACGACAAGGCTTATCAATGGGCCGAGCGCCGTAAACTAGAAACGCATCCCAAAACTGGAGCGGCGCAGCTAGTCGAAATCAGAGAGACGATCAAAGAAATTACCATTCCTGTCTATGTACATACGCAACTGCCAGTTCAGCCTAAGCTCCTCATCTTCGCTAAGATTTCCACTGACCAACTCCTATCCTACGGAGTCCCCCCGGAATGGCTTGAGGACGTGCGGCAGGCCACCGAAGATACTTTGCTAACCCTCACTGACCATCTCCCCAGCGAGGCATCTGAAGCCCTACTCGAACTCGCCACAGGCGGTAAACCCCAGCCCCAGCGACCCACCACCAATCCCTTTGAACATCCCGACGCCCAACGTCGTTTCCGGGTGATGAAAGATGTGCAGGAGCTAAACCGTGCCCTCGAAGCGCCCTGGGATAAATGGACTATTTTCCTGCACCCCTCCCAACTCCAATGGGTAGAACGTAACTTCACCGGCCCCGCCCGTGTCTCTGGCTCCGCAGGTACAGGTAAAACCATCGTTGCCCTCCATCGCGCTGTATTTCTAGCCCGCACTAATCCCAATGCACGGGTATTACTCACCACATTTTCTACCCCCTTAGCTAATGCCCTCCGTATCCGCCTAAATCGCTTGGTCAGTAACGAGCCTCAATTAGCCGAACGACTAGAGGTTCATGCCATCAACGATATTGGGCAACGTCTGTATAAGCTCCATCTAAATTCACCCAAAATTGCAACCCATGAAGAAATTGTGGCAGCACTCAAAAGTGCCTCTGCCACAATTTCTAGCCATAAATTTACGCTTACTTTCCTATGCTCCGAGTGGGAACAGATAGTAGATTCCTGGCAGGTAACTGATTGGAACAGCTACCGTGATGTGGCACGACTGGGGCGTAAAACACGCTTAAAAGAAGCCCAACGGCTTTTGCTGTGGTCGATCTTTGAACACACCTATGCCATACTCCGTAGCCAGGGTTTAATTACTTGGTCTGAATTATTTACCCAACTCGCGGTCACCCTAAAGAATCTGAGTACTTCACCCTTTGATTTTGTTGTAGTTGATGAAGCTCAAGATCTTACCATAGCCCACCTGCGGTTTCTCGCCGCATTGGGTAACCAGCGTCCCAATGCTCTCTTTTTTGCTGGCGACCTAGGCCAACGTATCTTCCAACAACCCTTCTCCTGGCTGGCTCTTGGGGTAGACATTCGCGGACGCTCCCGGACGCTGCGCGTGAATTACCGTACATCCCATCAAATTCGTAAACAAGCCGACCGCCTACTTGATCCCGAGGTATCCGATGTAGATGGCAATACCGAGGACAGAAGTCAAACTGTTTCTGTTTTCAACGGAACCCCTCCTACGGTTCAGATACTTAAGAGCGAAGAGACAGAGACGAAAGCTGTCAGTACTTGGATAATAGACCTCGCCAATAAAGGGGTAGTACCCCATGAATTTGGTATCTTTGTTCGCTCTACAGCGGAACTAGACCGTGCCTGTGCTGCCGTTCAACAAACCAATATTCCCTACAAAATTCTGGATGAACAAGTAAGAACGACAGCTAACCATATTTCTATCAGCACTATGCATCTAGCGAAGGGGCTAGAATTTCGAGCAGTGGCAGTAATGGCCTGTGATGATGAGGTCATTCCCTTACAACAGAGAATTGAGTCTGTAGGTGATGATGCCGATTTACAAGAAGTTTATGACACCGAACGCCATTTACTCTATGTAGCCTGCACCCGTGCACGCGACTATCTCCTTCTCACGAGTGTTGCTCCTGCCTCTGAATTCCTAGACGATTTCGCAGAAGCTATCCATAGTGACAACTCCCACCGCTAAGCGCAAGCGCTATGGCGGTGGGAGTTGTCACCCTTCGCAACGGGTCTGTTAACAGTAGCCATAGTCTATACCAAACCTATACAATATCTATTGTATAGGTTTTAGGCTAACATAGTCAATAGCTATTGTTAAGGTTTTACCTGATGGATCTCTCAAACATTCCCTCTCCTGTACTTTCTGTCGCCCTAGCCTGTCGGGACGAACAGCAGCCCGTTCTGGACAGTTCCTGGCTGGTAAAGCCGCAATTTCTTATCTACCAACCAACCCTACATGTTGTAGAGCGAACAAGTGGAGCCGTGCGTCAAGGTTCCCTTTCCTTATCCCGGCAGCAAAGTGCTAAGGGAGAGCGAACTTATAAAGCCGTAGCTTTTTCTCTACGAGGTCAGACGCACAGGATTCACCTTGGCAGGGAGAGATGATTAAGTGATCAGCTTTTTTTAAGACCCTAGTTACGGGCTAGTTCACATACAGAAGTCAGGTGAAATCACTTTTTTTTACGTCTCTAATTACTGGTAGCTATACTTAAACCAATATGCCTAAGGTATTTGCTAATCTCGAACGAGACAGAATGCTAATGGACTTCGCCGATGTACGCGGAAGATACCTATTGAGCCGGGACTGTAAATTAGATTGTGTCAAAGGCCAAAATGCAATAAACCCCATCTCAGAAACAAGGAGTGGAGCATGACCTACCGACCAGAATTAATCGATGATAGGCACGTGGCGCAGCCATATTACTCAAGGACTATCGCAACCCAGAAGACCTGATGGGTGAAGGTGGGATCTTCAAGCAATTGACCAAAGCTTTGGTCGAGCGCTGCCTCGACGCGGAGTTGCACACCCAACTAGAAGAACAACGCCAAGCTCCCGACTCGGCAACTACCAAGAATCGCCGTAATGGTCATAGTAAAAAGACGCTCAAGGGTGACTTTGGTCAGGTGGATATTGCTGTACCCCGTGACCGTAATGCGGAGTTTGAGCCGGTGCTTATCCCTAGCGGATTATTCCCTTCTTTGCGTTCCCTACCGATATCCGTAAAGCGGTCTACACTACCAATGCCATTGAATCTGTGAACATGACCTTGCGCAAAGTACTACGTAACCATCGGGCATTCCCCACCGACGAATCGGCACTGAAAGTGATTTACTTGGCGATTCAGAACCTATCGAAGAAGTGGACGATGCCTATCCGAGATTGGAAAGGAGCCTTGAATCGGTTTGCGATTGAGTTTGAAGGGAGGTTACCCATGTGACATTTCCCTACTGACACAATCTTCTTGACATACCCGCGACCTGGGCAGCGGTGGCACCAGCCTCTACTTCTCGAACTACCTGAAGCTTAAATTCAGGATTGAAGAAACGACGAACTCTAGACATGTGTTACTTCTCCGGGGTGCGACCCACTTAAAAAGGCTGAGAAGATTGTCTCATTTTAAGGGTTCACTCCAGAGGTTACCCATGTGACATTTCCCCACTGACACAATCTTCTTGACATACCCTACGCTGCTGCTAATCCAGCCACTACCATCGTGGCTTCAGCCAAGTGAATTGCTTTATTGATGACCCAGCCCTCGTGACGTACTTTGACCACAATGGCATCGGCGTCTAGACCGGCTTGTACCTTCTGCGCATTCAGACCTGGAAACGCGGCGTAGTCAGGCTCAGAAAAATTGATGAGCTTAGGTTGTAAACCAACAATTAGCACATTTTTTGATTGCGGCACAGGATTCTCATCGAATGGATGACAAACGATATCACTACGGCCTCGGTCGACTGCGTAAAACGAGTTTTCAAGACGCCTAACGTCCACGGTCAGCCAACTCCGCTTCGCTCCGTGGCTGACCGTGGACGTTAGGCTCCTGTTTTACCCCAGTCCAGAAAAACACGCAAAACAGTTTCCAAATGCTGAGGTCCACATCTTCCAATGAATTTCTTGTCTTCAACTTTGATGCTCCACCAATCGTTACTGTCAGGTTCCGAGTTTGACCCAACTCCATGTTCGGATGGGATAAAGGAAGCGTGTTCAAAGCTGGTTCCTACTAAATCGATATCTACCGTCCACCCAGGATTGTCTAAGGTGCCGATACTAACGCCATATCCGTGTTCCCAATCATCATTACATTGGCTCAGATACCAGTTTTGTATTTCACTGAGGGTGTTCATTTGTCTGCCGAACCAGTGATTAGACTGCACACAAGTACTCCCAGCCGTTGGGTAACAACCAATTTGTAAGGATATGCGGCACAGGCAACCATGATTAGACTCCGTTGATTCTTGTTGGTCGGTAGCGGTGATTATAGAACCATCGCCAGAATCTTGACAAGACTTTCCCCTCAAGCTCCACCTTGCAAGGCACCCATATGTCAACAACTATTATTATGGACTTCTTTCCTTCGGTATTTCTGGTGGACGAGCTGAGCGCACATTTCCGGGAACATTAGGGTTAGGATCGTGTACGTGCGGGGTTTTGACATATTCTTGTGTTACTTTGTTGAAATGTGGTTTACCAACGAGATCAACTCTCAAAACACTTTCATTTTGAGGTCCATATGTTTCATATTTAGTAACTTTTCCTGAAGCATCGGTCTTGAAAGTACTATGTGGACCTTGAGCCTCCGGATCAGGTTTTAATCTGCTTCTAGAACAATAAACTTGCGATGCACTACTTGACCCACAGGGACAAGAACGATAGCTAGGACAGTAACCTGATGATCTTTTTGGTTTTGGTGTATTGGGGTTAGGAAGATCTGTAAACATCCCCGCCACTAAATCAGGCACTAAACCATCAAAGGCTCTTGTGTTGTCGCCATTTCCTGGGTCGTAGTCGCCGCCGCCATTCACAGAAGTAGAAATGCGTATTGTAGAAAGCTCAAGCGCAAAACTATTCCTAAGACCGGTAACATTGACGTCTGGCAGGGTATCTACATTTCCCTCACCATCCCCATAATCATACAAGCCACTGGGATCGCTGTTGGTATGAGGATTATTGTGAACATAGCGATAAAGATTGTAGTCGCCTCCGTCATAGCTCAATGGGTCTTGGGAGATAAATCTCTGGAGTCGATGAGAATAGTACCGAGCATGGAAATAGTTCAAGCCATTGCCATCATCCTGCCCACCGGCAAAGGTCAAAGTATTTGTATATTTCCACCTACCTTGGCCGCGGGTCAGCTAATCCCGAAAGGGGTGCGTAGTCCGTTTACGAGCGGTCGATATTGGTCAAAAGTGAGATTCCTGCTTATACTCAGGGGACAGTAAAATAAGGGTATGCGTCTTTACCTTGATAGTTGTTGCTTACAACGTCCCTTTGATGATCAGACTCATCCTCGCATTAGAGTTGAAACAGAAGCAGTTTTTGTTGTTCTAGCAGCCATTGAGGCTGGAGAGCAATCGCTACTTAATTCAGAGGCACTGGAATATGAGATTGGGCATATCCCTGATGAGACTAGGCGTACCGAAGTTCTTGCCTTGTTGACACTTGCAACAGAACGCTTGCGAATCACAGAGGAGGTAGAGGCTTTGGCTTTGATGTTTGAACAGCAGGGAGTCCGTCCAATGGATGCTATCCATCTAGCGTTAGCATCCACGGCACAAGCTGATTTCTTCTGCACCTGCGATGATAGACTATTCCATAAGGCTCAAGCCTTTTCTGTTCTATCTTGCAAAGTCACCACTTTATTGAGTCTAGTTCCAGAGGTAACACAATGAGCGTACACATTAAACTCATCTCCGAACTAACCAATCGGGCAAAATACACACTCATTCAAGAATTTGGCCTGGTTGATACTGTGCGCTTTCTTAATCAGTTTAGGACAGGTAGTGGTAACTACACAGCTGAGCGTGAACACCTATTTAGAGGCGAGTCTGTGAAGAGCATAATAGCCGACATCAAAGCACAACGAACTGACGAAGCCTAAGGCTATTGGTTATCCCCACTGAAGTGCTGGTAGGGATATATTGGTGTCACTCTGGTTCCTGCTGCTGCTCAGATGCCTTCTAGCAATGACCTAGAGCGGGTCGTGCGGATTGTGACTGAGTATGGGCAACTTAGTTCCTCAGCTAAAAACAGACTACTCAAGGCTTTAGCTAATGTCTGATCTCTACGGTAGGGCTTGGTCGGACACTAAGCCCTATCTTGATAAACTATATGTAACATAAACCATACCCTATCAAGGTAACATTTATTGTGGGATGGAGGTCATTTATTCTGAAATTCGTGGGAGTGTATAAACTGGGAGCAGAATTAACTCCATTCCAAAAGATCCATAAATGATCACTTTGAGGACATCGGTAAAATATAACTGTCTTCTTATAAAAAACCTCAACATCAACTAGTTCATAGATACTATCAAGCTCAACATCTGATATGGCATGCTATTCATCTAGGTTGGGAATTCCGTTACTAGTTGAGATAACCTGACCGCAAACGCAAAAGAATTTTGCCATAGCTAGGGAACCACCCTTATGTGTGAAATTTGACTAGTAACATTTTGGACTCGACTAAGAATGTTGCCTAAAGATTCGGGCGTCAGTGGTGATTGGCTTAGATCAATAATAACGCCTCCTCCTAACACTTGCGAACCTTTTTTTGCAACTTCACTTACAACGCGGCTGACACTACCTGTATTGAAAAAGGGAGCAGTGTGAAAGTAAAAGTTTTCTTTTAAAATCATTTTATATTATTTGTTAGTCTTCATAATCTAACAGCTTTTCTCTCAATTCTAATTCTTCTATGAGCTTCTTTAAAGTCAGCTTTTGAGGACAACTTAAGTTTTCTTGTTTTACCAATTTTAACCTACTAATTAGCATACTAAAAAGAGCTCCACTAGAGAAAGTATTTCTAGCTAAAACTGGCAAAAAGTAAAGTAATGCTTGATCACTTATAAGAACATGATCACAGATCATCATTGACGATTGTTCATAAGTCATATCTTCTTTGGATAAATTCCCAAAGTCAGCTTGAATCATGAGCTCGTCAGGAGCTATTTCTCTGATGCTTTTCGGGATTACATAAATTGTTGATGGTCTTTGGATTTGTCCAAAGACCACCTCTATTTCACTAATTAGTGGATGGTTCATGGATTTCCAAGAAGTTGATTTGCTCGCTGAGTCAGTTGATCTGCAAGATCTATTTTTTCTTGAATTAGCTGTGTTGTAGCTTTATCCAGATTTGGATTTTTTAAGCTGTTTTGCAGAGCATTTCTGGCATTTGTTAATCCTCTTATACACTTTCCGCTTATAGAATAAGGTATGGTAAAGAACCTTAGTCTTGTGAACCACCTGAGTGTGGAAGAATTAGAAAAGCGCTACCGCCAAGCAACGGACGGGGTGGAACGCACCCACCTGCAAATTATTTGGTT
>JBBRQP010000060.1:0-19039 GCA_038226175.1 Gloeobacterales cyanobacterium | reverse complement strand
GTAACCAAATAATTTGCAGGTGGGTGCGTTCCACCCCGTCCGTTGCTTGGCGGTAGCGCTTTTCTAATTCTTCCACACTCAGGTGGTTCACAAGACTGAGGTTCTTTACCACACCTTATTCTATAAGCGGAAAGTGTATAACTACAATTTTCCAGCATTGATCCGGGGTTAAGTGATAGTCTCTACGAACACGAATTAGATATTGTCCATTAGAGTATTTGTCTACACTGTCATATGTAACGCCTGAAATTTGGGCTTCGCACAAATCACCGTCGCCAACATACATGGCTGCGTGATGCCAGCGTGCATCCTCCTCAGAGTATCCACCTTTCAAATGGCCTCGTATGATAGCGTTGTGACTTATACTTCTGTAAAGTGGACTAATTAGAATTAGATCACCAGGTAACCAGTCCGTAATGTTGGGATAGCGACCAAATTCTCTAACTTTTGAGATATAGTACTGATAGGTTTATAAAATCCCTCGGTATCAGGGTCACGAGGGTCTAAAAATAATTGGCTAACCATGCCATACTAATTCCTAATTATTGAGCTAACGTCAAATGGTAGATTTTGTCACCAGTGGCATTGAATTGAATTTTTGCCCCTGTGCGTAAGCGCAATTCACGCGCACTCTCACCTCTGTAGTGAGGAAAAGCATTAAAAGCAAAAACATACTGGTGTTTTGAGTCATTTTCCTCGACAAATCCGTAACATCGGGAAGGATGCGTGTCACTGTTCCTGTTTTGAGTTTCATGATTACTTTATCAACACTTTAGTGTATGTTTGTATTGTAGTAATTACTACCACCTAATGTACACAATTATTTTGGCTTAGTCAGCCAACACCATTGCTCAAACCCAGCGCACCGCAACAAAGTAACCCGTGCGGCCTAAAAAATCTTTTTGTGGTTCTACACTGAGTACTTCCAAGTTAATCGGAATCGACGTTGTAATATGGCGTTGTGCCAAAGCTCCGACGGATTGGGCGAGGGCTGAAGCGCCATAAAACGCTAATCCTGCACCTAATAATTGCGGCAGAGGACGACGGGGCAAAAAACTATTGAAGCCTAAAGAAAAAACCATAGTCAATAGCATCCCGACCGAGATATTGGTGCCACAACGCGGGTGAACTGCCAGATTGGTTTCGCCTTTTTGGAAACGGTCGAGGGCTTGACGGGCAGCTTGTTCAAGTTTGAGTGGGTCAACATCACCAAAAATATAAAAACCGTGGTCAGTAGAGGTGCCGCCCAAAGTCATTTGGGGGTCTGTTTCTGACAAGACCCAGACAGTACCGTGTTCGAGGGCATGACATTGACGCAGAGCTTCCAGATTAAAAATGGGGTTGGCGGCGGTGGTAGTCGTCACGGTGAAGTTTCCAGAGAAGTGGTGTCCTGTTCGATCTCTGTAATCAGTGTAGCCAGTTGTCCCGCACTAATGTGATAAACCTCGTTACAAAAATGGCAGGTAGCTTCAGCACCATTATCTTTTTCGATCATATCGGCAAGTTCGAGGGTTCCGAGCATTTTTAAGGCACCTAAAACACGCTCAACTGCACAGTTACACGCAAAGCGTACCAAATTAACCTGCGGGAAAACCTCTAAATCTTCCTCACCCAAAATTTCTGCAAACACCTGTACCAGGGTCTTGCCTGCGCGCAGATACGTCGTAATACTCTGGGCAGCTTCTAAGCGTGCTTCGAGCCAACTGGTTACTTCCTCGTGCTCTGTTCCCGGCAGCAGTTGAATTAAAATACCCCCAGCTGCCTCGACACCTTTGGCACTAACGAAAACCCCCAGTAACACGGCTGAGGCAGTCTGTTCCGACGATGCTAAGTAGTGGGTGATATCTTCGCCGATTTCACCGCTGACCAGCTCGACAGTGCCGGAGTACGGGTAGCCATACCCCAAATCTTTGACGACATGCAAAAAGCCGTCTTGACCAACGGCGCCGCCCACATCAAGTTTGCCTAGAGCATTAGGTGGTAATTCAACCGTAGGATTTTTGACATAACCGCGCACGGTGCCATCTGCGCCCGCATCAATAAAAATCCCGCCCAAAGGTCCATCGCCAAGAATACGAATATTGACCCGGGCTTGATCAGTTTTGAGATTACAACTCATCAGTAGGCCAGCGGTCATCGTCCGCCCTAAAGCGGCTGTGGCTACGTGAGAAAGGCTGTGCCGCTTGCGGGCTTCTTCGACGAGCCGCGTACTAACGACGCCTACCGCTTGCACCTTGCCTTGTAGCGCAGTGGCGCGAATCAATTGGTCTGCCATGCTTCCTTTCCCAATGCACACTTTTCCTATTGTGCCATTTTTGGTCAAGGGAAGGCATTAAGGTAAAATTGGTGCTTGGGTAGTAAAGCCAAAAGTTTTTTGTTGACCAGAGACCCTCTATTTTGATATGATAAAAAACCGTTGCTCTAAGCGTTGTCTTACATGCCCACCATTGCTCAATTGGTACGACAAGAGCGTTCTAAACTACGCGTCAAAACAAAATCTCCTGCTCTGAAGGCTTGCCCTGCTCGGCGTGGCGTCTGCACCCGTGTCTACACCACTACGCCCAAAAAACCGAATTCAGCCCTGCGTAAAGTCGCTCGGGTACGTCTGACCTCGGGCTTTGAGGTAACTGCCTATATTCCTGGTATTAGCCATAATCTCCAAGAACACTCAGTCGTTATGTTGCGGGGCGGACGGGTTAAGGATCTGCCTGGTGTGCGCTACCACATTATTCGTGGGACATTAGATGCTTCTGGGGTCAAGGATCGTAAAAATAGCCGTTCTAAATACGGTGCCAAACGGCCTAAACCCGGTCAACCAGCCGCTACGGGCAAGAAAAAATAAAGGAGTTAGTTTATGTCTCGCTTACGCGCAAGGGTTATTCAACGGGCAGTTGGTCAAGATAAAGAACGGGTTTTGGCAAAGTTCAAACGTCCCGTATTGCCTGATCCACAATACAATTCCCGTCTAGCTACAATGATGCTCAATAAATTGATGTATGACGGCAAAAAGTCAGTAGCCGAACATTTACTTTATGGTGCATTTACTAAAATTCAAGAAAAAACTGGCAAGCCGCCCATCGAAATCTTTAACCATGCCGTACGCAATGCTACCCCGCTCGTCGAAGTCAAAGCGCGTCGGGTTGGTGGTGCGACCTACCAAGTCCCGATGGAAGTCCGCTCAGACCGAGGAACTTCGATGGCCTTACGTTGGTTAGTCGATGCCGCTCGCAAACGTCCGGGTAAATCGATGGTCGATAAACTCACCAACGAAATCCTTGATGCTTCCAACGAAATCGGTAATGCAATTCGCAAACGTGAAGAAACGCACCGCATGGCAGAAGCCAACAAGGCTTTTGCGCATTATCGCTACTAGTTGCCTTAAATAAATTGTCTAAGGGAAGTTTGAGGTTAATCCTTAAACTTCCTTTAACTCTTATGGATCTATATTTTCGTAGGATAGTTAAGCGAAAACTATGTGCCTACACCGAGCCTGTAAATGCGATTGGGGCTAACGTTGTTTCTATTCCAGATCTCTGCTACTCAAAGACAGATGCTAAAGTTGGTATTGTAGTTACAGATCTAACATCCCCCTGTAAGAATCACAACAACACCTGTGACTGCACTTCAGGCGCAGTATGGTAGCACTCTTCCTGTAAAGCCAAACGGTACTTTTACTACTGCAACTACCACGGCAGTAACTGGAATTTCAAACGTCACCTTCAATCCTAAAAGTGGCTCTAGTTTTAACTTTACCCTTGGCTATCGATTTACCCCTAACTTTCGCTCAGAACTTGAATTTTCTTATTTGAGTGGTGATGTAGATGCGAACTACACTGCCGCCTTAGCGACTACTGTTAGTGTAAGTAATGTGATTGCGACTGGTCAGACACTTAATCCTCCTATATTTCTTTACGATACCAAGGGTAACCTCATACCAAACAACACAGCTTCTGCGGTTGCAGCCACAGGCAAGTTTGACAATTGTACTGTTTTTGTCAACAGCTACTATGATTTCAAAAACAATTCGTCGATCACACCTTTTTTGGGCGCAGGTCTGGGCTTCAGTAGTTTGGCTGCCAGTTCTTTTGCTGATGCCAATGGTACTTTGTTACTCAATGGCTTTAGTTCCGGGTTGGCGCATCCATTGACCCCGCCTCAGATCGTGCGTTTTCTGTGGCCTATCGTTACTTCGCGACTTCCCCAGTCAATGTTCCAATTTTTGCCCAAGCAACCTTACCCAGCGGTATTTCAGGTATTCCCGGTAACACATCTATTGGCGGTCAAAGTATCAGCAGTATCGAACTTGGATTACGGTACAGTTTCTGAACCAACGACCTTTGGTAGTAAAGTAGGGGAGATGTTGGCACGGATAATACGGTGATTGATGCGCAAGGCCGTCTTTGGGGGCGGATAAATATTATTGACTTTGGGGCATTACTGCTATTGCTGCTGGTTATTGGTGGATTTCTTGGGCTGCGGGGTGTCCGTAGTACTACCGCCCAACGCACCCAAGCCACAACGCTCTTGGAATTTGACGTGTTGGTACGTGGCCTGAGTGTTGGAGACCCCAATAGCCTTTTTAAGGTTGGTGACAAGCCCCGCATTATTATTCGCAACCAACCCGCCGGACAACTGACGATCCGCAAACTCAAAATTATCCCCAATGTCTTTCCGGTAGTACGCGCCAATGGCAGCCTAGAATATGTGCCCAATATGGCCTCGCCCTACAGCAAAGATATCTTGATTACCCTCATGGCTGATGCCCAGATGACCGATGATGGCGCAGTAGTCGGTGGCACCAAACTAAAAGTAGCGACCCTGATTGAACTGGAGACCGCCCGTTATGACATCAAAGGCAGCGTCATTGACCTCCGCGAAGTGGCTAAAAAGTAGCTGGCTTTTTAGGATAATCCAGCAGCTCACGCTCTGGGGCACAGAGACCCAAAACTGGGGACAGGCCAGTGTACTCACCGCTTGGAGTGGGCAAGGCAAATCTTGGGCTCAGAGTAGCTGGCTGTGTCGGGGTTTGGATACCTCAGCTTTGATTTGGGCTGTTGTCCTGTTTGGCATCGCGCCCTATGTAGATACCCCGGTGATTGGTGCCATTTTGACAGTCGGGCTTGTTTTATGGTTATTATTGCTGCTCACCCGTCCGTTACGCTTGACCCCGATTACATTCGCTGTGTTGGCCTTTTGGGGGATAACCAGTGTGGCAACGGCTTGTTCGCCTGTGTTGATGACCAGTATCCGGGGTTGGAGTTTAGCTACGTTATATCTTGTGGGCTTCGCGCTCCTTAGTCGCGTTCTGGAGACACGGCGTGATTGGGTGATCGCGACCTACCTAGTAACTGTGGGTATTGTCGGGCTAGAGGGGTTACACCAGTGGCGTGATGGCGCTCAAGCCCTGGCGACTTGGGTTGATCAAGAGTCAGATTTGCGCGATACGACTCGCATTTATAGCTATCTAGGTAATCCCAATTTACTCGCGGCTTATTTGTTGCCAGCAGTACCCGTAGGTGTCTCAGCAGCAGTCGTCTGGAAGCGCTGGCCCGGACGGATCTTGGGCGCGGTGATCGCGGCTTTGGCGGCTTTTTGTATTGTGCTTACCTATAGCCGAGGCGGCTGGTTGGCTTTGGGTATTGAGATAATCGGCTTGATCATTTTGGGTTTGCGGTACTTGCCTGAGCGGTTACGCCTAGGGCTAGTCACGGCTGTGGTTGGGATTGTGGGCTTAGCGGTGACCTTAGTTCCAGCGGTACAATTGCGATTTGCTAGTATTTTTAGTGGGCGCGGCGATTCGAGCAATAACTTTCGTATCAATGTTTGGAGTACGATTTTTGAGATGATTCATGATTATTTTTGGCTGGGTATCGGACCGGGCAATAAAACCTTCGAGGCGATTTACCCCTATTACCAAAAAGCTGGCTACAACGCTTTAGGAGCTTACTCTGTTCCTTTAGAGACTTGGATCGAGCTCGGCATTATTGGTGTATTGGTGGGCTTGTGGTTATTACTGACGATTTGGGTTTGGGGCATAGGTCTTTGGGCAACTATGGAGCCAGAGCAGGCTTGGTGGGTAGGGGCTGCGGTGATATTTACAGTGGGTTTATTGATACAAGGTTTGTTTGATACGGTTTGGTATCGTCCCCAAATCCAAACGCTCTGGTGGCTCGGAGTCGCCCTAATCAATAGTTATATCCCCAACGCTACGCAGCAAAAGTAGAGAATTTTTTGCTGATAATAACAAAAATGGTGAGGTTTTGTTAAGTTCCATTACCATAGAAAGTGTTTCTCTCCTTCAGGTAGTGACAATGACGGTAACCTATCCCAAAAAATTACGCGGTGAACTCAGCGCCCGCACCATGATGAATATGGTGGTTCAAGACCCGTTCATCCAAAACATTACCCTCAACCGTTATCGCCACTCTGAGCAACGCAGCTGTAAAGATTTGACCGATGTGATCGAGCGTTTAGAGGGACATCCCCGCGACTTGATCCGTGACCTCTCCCGACATATCAGTGATGAAGCCCGTCATGCGCTGTGGCTAACCGATTTACTCTACGATTTGGGCGCAGAACTCGGAACGCCACGCGGCCCTTCTTACATTGACGAATACGAAAAAATGTTGCCTGATGACGGCGGCAAACCCGACGTAATTGAAATACTGGTCGCGATTAACGTTACTGAAAAGCGCGGTTGTAACTTTTTTGCTGCCCACATCGCCGCTCTCAAAGAAGCCCCTCAAACCCCAGAAAACAAAGAAGTCGCTCGGGTGCTAGGTCAAATTTTCCCTGAAGAAGCCGGACATGTGCGCTGGGGCAATCGCTGGCTAGGTAAATTAGCTAAAGTCAGTCCCGAAAATGCTCGTAAAGTAGAACAGGCCAAAAAAACCTTTGCTGCCGTTGAGCAAGCAGCCTTTGAGGCTGGCCTAGACATTACCGTGGGTGCCGAACTGCGCCGCCTCCAAAACTTGACTGAGATCGTGGAAACTATGCCCTTGTGGGAGCGTCCTGGTTATTTGATGGCACAATTACCCCGCATCCTTCCTGATCTGACGTATGCCCGCCTCGATACTGCGGCGATGGTTCTCGAAAACGACCCAATCGGTTTTTTACAACGCTTTGTGCCGATGCTACTAGGTGGACGCAAGGATAAACCAGCGTAATATCCCCAGCGAACATCCAAGGATGAGCTAATCTTCATCCCCCGTAGGGGCTCTTACAATGGTGCTATGAATCAAAGTGACACCATTGCCGCAATTGCGACGGCCTTAGTCCCAGAGCAGGGCAGTGTTGCCATTGTGCGTTTATCGGGGGAAGAAGCCCGTCCGATTGCGCAGCAATTGTTTCGGCCCTTGCGACCCATAACCTGGCAGAGCCACCGTATTTATTATGGACATGTCGTAGAGCAAGATCACATAGTTGATGAAATACTGCTGTTGTGGATGCAAGCACCGCGTTCATTTACCCGTGAAGATGTCATTGAGTTGCACTGTCACGGGGGCCTAGTAGTGGTGCAGCAAGTGCTAATGCTATGTCTCAAGGCTGGTGCTAGACTCGCTCAGCCCGGAGAATTTACCTTAAGAGCTTTTCTCAATGGACGCCTTGATCTGACGCAAGCTGAGAGCGTGAGCCAACTCATTGCGAGTCGTTCACCTCAAGCCGCGCAGCTAGCCATGGCGGGCTTGACCGGGAAGTTAGCGCAGCCCATTCGCACATTACGCGAACGCTGTCTGAGGATCTTGGCTGATGTAGAAGTGCTGATTGATTTTGAGGAAGATGTACCGCCTTTAGATATACCCCAAGTTATAGGTGAATTAGCGGCTATCAGTGCGACCATTGACACCTTACTCGAGACTGCCGAGCAAGGAGAACTAGTGCGTACTGGCATTAAAATTGCTCTAGTTGGTCGTCCCAATGTAGGCAAATCTAGCGTGTTGAATTATTGGAGTCAAAGTGAGCGGGCTATTGTCACCGATATTCCCGGCACAACCCGTGATGTTCTAGACTTGCAATTATTAGTGCGCGGCATGCCGGTTTGGGTACTCGATACAGCGGGTATCCGACAAACCACCGAAAAAGTTGAAGAAATTGGTATCGAACGTTCGCGCCAAGCTATGCACCAAGCCGATGTAGTTTTGTTGGTAATCGAGGCGCAAAAGGGTTGGACTGATGCCGATAGCGCGATTTATCAGGAGATTACCCAACCCGTGATTGTGATTATCAATAAAACCGATTTGGCACACCCTGCGCCCTTACCGATTGCGGTGCCAACAGTTTACTTTTCGGCTCTGCAAAAAACTGGTGTCTTAGACCTCGAAGACCTGCTCTGGCAAAAAGTCAGTCATGGTCTGACCCCCAATAATCTCGAGTTTGCCATCAACCAACGTCACAAAGAAGCCCTGCTGAGGGTTCAACAAAGTTTGGCTAACTTACGAGAAACCCAACAGCAACAATTACCCCTTGATTTTTGGAGTATCGATCTCAGAGAAGCGATCAGTGCCTTCTCAGAAATCACCGGTGATGAAGTGACAGAGTCGGTTTTAGACAATATCTTCAGTCGCTTTTGCATCGGAAAATAAGCTCTCTCGATGCTGAAGTGCTACGTTTACCCGAAGTCATTTGGCTCCCTATATTCAGTTCTGTGCTGCTTTGGCAACAGCGGCGGCGACAGCTGGCACCACGCGCGCGTCAAACACCGATGGAATGATATAGTCAGACCGTAATTCGGCAGGAGTGATCAAGTCAGCCAAGGCTTGGGCTGCGGCTTGTTTCATCGCCTCAGTTACTTGACGGGCGCGGCAGTGCATGGCACCTTTAAAAATACCCGGATACGCCAGAGCATTATTGATTTGGTTAGGATAATCGCTGCGCCCGGTTGCCATCACAGCTACATAGGGCAGGGCAATCTCAGGAGCGATCTCAGGAATCGGATTGGCGAGGGCAAAAACCAAGGGCTCAGCGGCCATACCCTGAATATCCGCCAGTGTGACCAACCCTGGCCCCGAGAGACCCACGAATACGTCAGCACCTTTTAATATTTCACCAAGCGTACCTTGGC
This sequence comes from Gloeobacterales cyanobacterium, assembly GCA_038226175.1. Lineage (GTDB taxonomy): Bacteria > Cyanobacteriota > Cyanobacteriia > Gloeobacterales > Anthocerotibacteraceae > JBBRQP01. The sequence goes on along the minus strand of JBBRQP010000060.1, from coordinate 9,978 downwards.
GACCTTCCGTGTTAGTGATCGCTGCATAGCGGGTTTTAACCGCATCGAGATTGGGGCGACCGGCATAAATAGCACCGCTACGGTCACAGCCGATAATCTGTTTGACCCCGGCTGCGAGGAGCATCTGCGTACAAGCAACCCCAGCGGCTCCCACACCATTGAAGACGACATTGATTTGGGCAATCTTTTTGCCGGTCAGTTTCAAGGCATTGAGCAAAGCCGCAAGTAATACGACCGCGGTGCCATGCTGGTCATCATGAAATACAGGAATATCCACCAATTCACGTAGCCGTTGCTCGATCTCAAAACAGCGTGGCGAACTGATATCTTCGAGATTTACCGCACCAAATACGGGCGCGAGACAGTGCACCATGCGGATAATTTCTTCGGTATCCTGGGTATCAAGACAAATCGGAAAAGCATCAAGACCCGCAAATTCCTTAAAAATCATCGCTTTGCCTTCCATCACGGGCATGGCTGCTAGCGGACCGATATTGCCGAGACCTAAGACAGCACTGCCATCGGTGACAATCGCTACGGTATGACCTTTGATTGTGTAGTCGTAGACTTTGGCGGGATCTTGGGCAATGGCCTGACAGACACGACCCACACCGGGCGTATAGCCCCGTGAGAGCTGATCCTGATTAACTAAAGGTGAGGTACTCTCAACGGTGATCTTGCCACCCCGGTGTAAGGCAAAGGTGCGGTCTTCACTACTGATGATTTCGATGTCAGGTAAAGCCTTAAGAGCAGTCAGAATCGTCGTTGCTTGGGCTTCACTCCCCGCTTCTAAACTGATTTCGCGCAGGGTGCGACCCGGACTTTTATCGATAATTTTCATTTCGCTGACATTGCCGCCAGCTGTTTCAATGACTTGTGTCACTCTCAGTAAGCTAGCAGCTACTAAGCGCAAGGTGAGGCTATAGCTAGGATTAGGCGTGAGTTGGAGCAGGGTCATGACTTTGGATAACGCGCTTACTTAGCTTACGTTATCGCAGATGAAGTTTTTTGTAGAAATCTAAAACATCTTAGGGGTTCGCGCTACGGTTTTGGAGACAGACTGTATGCTGACGGTAGTGTTTGGTTAACATCCCGTGATTGCCCTGGCTAAAGTGAATCATTTGCTATTACTGGCACCAGACGAAACCTTGGCGGATAAGTTGGAGCCGCTCTTACGCCAAAATGGGTTTCACCTGCACCATGCTGTTGACCGAAGCCGCAGTCTGGAACTATTGCATCACTATCCCTGTGAGCTGCTTTTGGTGAGCGGCGAGGAAGGTTTAGCCTTATGCCGTCAGCTGCGGACTCAGGGCGAGGCGATGCCAATTTTACTCCTGGTCGAAGATGCTGATATCTTGGCGCGAGCTAATGCTATTGATGCGGGGATCAGTGACTTGGTCTCTCTACCCTTAGATATGGCTGAGCTACTTTTGCAACTACGTTCGCAGACCAATCGTCTACGTCCAGTCAATGGTCAGATTTTGACGTTTCAGGATGTGAACTTAAATGTACGAACCCGAGAAGTCTGGCGCGGCGGGCAGTCGTTGGATCTAACTGCCAAGGAATATGACCTCCTACGATTACTGTTGCTACATCCACAACATATTCTTAGCCGCGAACAGATTTTGCGCGAAGTCTGGGGGTCTGACTTTACCGGAGAATCTAATATTATCGAAGTTTATATTCGCTATTTGCGCCTTAAGCTAGAAAAAGAAGGCCAACGCAAACTCATTCACACGGTACGTGGCGTCGGCTATGTGTTACGCGAATGAAGCGTGAGATGGAGCTACTGATCGTGGCGGCGGGTAATAGTAGCCGCATGGGTATAGGCGTTAATAAAATTCTGTTGCCGCTACTCGGAAAGCCGCTTTTGGCTTGGACGCTTGCTGCTGTCAATCAAGCCGAGACTATTCGCGCTATCACTCTTGTGGTATCTGAAGCGCGGTATCCCGAGTACACAGAATTTTTGAGGGTTTACCCATCGGCCTTACCAGTACAGCTTGTGGGTGGGGGTGCCACCCGTCAAGAGTCTGTAGCCCGAGGACTAGCTGCTTTACCAGAGGATACAGCCTATGTCCTGATTCATGATGGGGCGCGTTGCTTGGTGAGCGCCAATCTCATCGATCAGTGTGCACAGGTTTTGATGACAACCTCAGGCGTAATCGCAGCAATCCCCGTCAAAGATACAATCAAAGAAGTTGACCCAACGACTAACTTGATCTATTACACACCGCCACGTGAAAAACTCTGGGCAGCTCAGACCCCCCAAGGGTTTGCGGTACCGCTCCTATGCGCAGCCCACGCTCAAGCTCAACAAGAGGGCTGGGCGGTGACCGATGATGCGGCGTTATTTGAACGATTGGGGTATCCGGTGCAGTTGGTCTTGGGTGAAGAAACCAATCTCAAAGTAACGACACCCCTAGATGTAACGCTGGCTGAATGTATTTTGCAGCAACGGATGCCCCACTAGATCGAGATGCTATTGAGCACGAGCGTGGGTTTGAAATAGGGATAGGGTACAAGTTCATCCCGATCAAAGAAGCCCGTCGGCCGCCAATAGAACAAGTTATGGGTGCAGGCAAATGTTTAAGCAAAACCGAAAGATAATCTTCGTAGTCTTGACGGTTATCTAAGAGGTCAAAAAGTTCGTGCACATAGACAGCTGCGATATTGGCAACAAAGACAGCAGAGGTTGGCAACCGTTCGGCGGTATAAATAAGGCTAAAATTTTCTTCGGCAGAAACTTGCTTGAGGAGGGCGAGTGGTGCCACAAGGCTATAGTCATACTCATAGCGAGCTTGGTTGGCTTTAAGGTTTTCAAGACGCTCGGCGCAGTTAGCAACAGAAGATAAAGCAGGATTCATGATCGGTCTTTATAGGGATGAATGTATTGGTGAACTGATAACAATATTTACAGTTACGATACATCCTAGACTTTACTCTCCATCACACGCAAGCTCTAAAGTTTCTTAGCGGTTCTTTCGGTACAGTGGAAGACAGCATTACAGTGGCAAGACCATGACGGATAAAATTTTTGTGGTGACCGGAGCAACGGGGCTTATTGGGCGACAACTGTGTCGGCAGTTACAGGAGCGTGGTGATGAAGTGATCATTTTTTCGCGTAATCCCCAAAAAGCCGAGCAAGTCGTACCTGGTTGTTGCCAATATCAAGCCTGGAGCTCTGAGATGAACCGCGCTAGTTGGGCGGCTGCTCTCGAAGGTGTAACTGGTGTCATTCATCTTGCTGGGATGCCGGTTTTTGGTCAACGCTGGGATGCAGCTTACAAAGAAGCTATTCTGACTAGTCGGACGCAAGGAACCACGGGTCTAGTGCAGGCGATGGCGCAATGCAACCACCCCCCGGAAGTGTTTGTTTGTGCCTCGGCTATTGGCTATTACGGTTTTCGGGATGATACGCCACTCACTGAAGATGCACCTGCTGGCAGTGATTTTCTAGCACAAGTTTGTGTGCAATGGGAAGCTGCAGCACGGGCTGCCCAGCCTGTGCGCACGACGATTTTGCGGCTAGGCATTGTGCTCGATGCCAAAGAAGGGGCTCTCGCTCAAATGCTACCTCCTTTCCAAAAATTTGTCGGTGGGCCTCTAGGTAGCGGTAAGCAATGGTTTTCCTGGATTCACCTCATTGATATGGTGGGCACCATACTTTACGCGCTGGATCACCACGAGATCCGTGGCATTTATAATTGCACAGCACCTAATCCTCAGCGCATGGTAGAGTTTTGCCAAACTCTGGGTGGTGTCTTGGGCCGTCCCTCTTGGCTGCCTGTGCCTCGGGTTGCCCTTGAAGTTTTGATTGGTGAAGCCGCAGATATCCTCGTCGAGGGCCAACGGGTCATCCCACAACGGCTGCTCCAAGCGGGGTATCAGTTTCGCTATCCACAAGCACAAACAGCATTACAGAGTTTACTGTAGACCTATTTATTGGGGTAACTCTTCACTGTCTAAAGAACCGATTAGTACATATTCGAGGCGGTTTTTGAGCCAAAGAATGAACTGTTGATCCGTTGAGATCACTGACACAGCTGGACGTGGACAACTGCGCGTCAGGACTTGTATTGGGGGGACATCAAGAAATTGTGGTTGGTCAATACGCCAAAAATCAATTGGCTTATTGCGACTCTGATAGTTGCGCACGCGCTCTGCCAAAACTTCGCAAAGAGGTTCCTCAATGTTCATAAAATGTTCGCTGGCGACGACAAAGTGATAGGTAGTCATAATTCCTGTTAATTTCCCGTGTTCCATTATGCCAAAATGCGGTGTCATTATCAGAGCAAACCATATTTTTTGATAACAGCTCACCCAACAGACCAAATCCAGAAGCACTATCACAGACAGACAAGGCTGCCCATTTTCTCGTAAAATAGCTAGGCAATGACCTGTGTATCATCATGTCCCTCTCGCTCAAGCGTAATGTTAATGTCAAAGCCATTGTCACCGCTCGTCTCAAAGAAGAAGCTACCGAACAGCTCCAAACAGGACTCAATCAGATGGATGTGCAGATTCAACAATTAGACTTTCAGGGTAAACGCGCTATCAATGAAGTCGAACGTGGTTCCATCAAGCCGCTAGGCCCCGAGGCTCTCCAGCAAATCAATAATATTCGCGGACAGGTTGAAGCTAAAAAAAATGAATTTCTGCAACAAAAAAACCAAATGTTGCAACAACTCAACCAAGTTACCGCGTGGCAACTAGATGAAGAAATTGCCCAAGGTCAGGTGGAGAGCATGTTTGACGTAGCAGTTGGAGATAATATTGTCGAGCGTATGAATGTCGAAATCGTCCTCAAAGATGGCCTTATCATCGAAATTCGGGGCACTGTCTGAGCGCTCATAGGCTTTTCGTTGATCAAAAAAAAAGCAGCCCCTCCGCTCCAAGTATGGGGAATCAAGGCACCCTTGTGTGCGTTGGTTTTTGATGTGTGAGCGGAGCAATCGTTGTTCTAATCAGCTGCCAAGGGGTGCAACTGTTACCTTGGTGCGTACATAATCACCGCGACTCCGACTAAGGCAATCATCCCGCCAATCAAGTCGAAGCGATCGGGGACAATGCGCTCTACGCCCCAGCCCCATAGAATCGATAGCACAATAAAAACACCCCCATAAGCGGCATAGACCCGCCCAAAACTTGCTGTCTGAAAAGTAGGGATAACGCCATAAAGCACCAGTAACAAAGCCCCCAATATCCCATAACTCCAGCTCTGCCCCTGCTTGAGCCAAAGCCAAATCAGATAACCCCCACCGATTTCACATAGACCCGCTACCAAGAAATAACCCAGTGATTGCAGCCACATCGATGATATTTTCCCTATTTTTGTTTTATCTCACTATAGGCGTTGCTGTGATAAGTAATTAACCACACACAAACAAGTCAACTATTCGCGCCGTGATATCCTAGAAGGCTGTACGCCTTGGGATAATCGAGATGAGCGTAATTCGCCAACTACACGAACAACTGATCAAACGCGAACGCTCAGCGGTGGAAATTACCCAAGCCTATCTCGCCCGCTTGCACCAAGTTGAGCCACAAGTACACAGTTTTTTGTGCTTAATGGAAGAACGTGCTCTCAGACAAGCTCATAAAGTTGATGCAGCCATAGCACGAGGCGAAGAAATTGGTCTGCTCGCAGGCATTCCCATGGCGCTCAAGGATAATCTTTGTACGACCGATGCACCTACGACCTGTGCCTCTAAAATTTTGGCTCACTATCAAGCCCCCTACGAAGCAACGGTTAATCTCAAACTAGAAGCAGCAGGAGCTGTGCTCCTGGGCAAGACTAATCTAGATGAATTCGCGATGGGGTCTTCTACAGAAAACTCAGCTTTTGGCGCAACCCGTAATCCCTGGGATCTAGACCATGTTCCCGGTGGGTCTTCGGGGGGTTCGGCCGCCGCTGTAGCAGCGCGTTCCGTAGTCGCAGCTCTAGGATCGGATACGGGCGGCTCAATCCGACAACCAGCTGCTTTTTGTGGTGTGGCTGGGCTCAAGCCAACCTATGGCCTCGTATCGCGCTATGGATTAGTAGCTTTTGCCTCTTCTCTAGACCAGATTGGACCTTTTGCAGCAACAGTTGAGGATTGCGCTCTAGTTTTGCAAGCGATTGCTGGTCATGATCCGTTAGATTCGACGAGTTTACAGGTAGCTATTCCTGATTATCGTCAAGCGCTAATCCCGGATGTAAAAGGTCTAAAAATTGGTCTCGTCAAAGAATTTATTGGCGAAGGTACAGCACCTGCTGTCCGTTTGGCTATCGAAAAAGCCTTGGCTATACTAAGAGACTTGGGAGCTGAGATCCAGGAGGTCTCCTGTCCACGTTTTGCCTATGGTTTGCCTACCTACTATATTATTGCGCCCTCTGAGGCTTCGGCAAATCTAGCGCGTTATGACGGGGTCAAGTATGGCTTTCGGGCAGAAGAAGCAAAATCTTTACTCAATATGTATGCTCAGAGCCGGGATCAGGGTTTTGGGGGTGAGGTCAAGCGGCGAATTATGATTGGTACCTATGCCTTATCTTCAGGCTACTATGATGCCTATTATCTCAAGGCTTTGCGGGTACGTACTTTGATTAAAGAAGACTTTGCTAAGGCTTTTGGGCAAGTCGATGTCCTGGTGGGTCCCACTGCTCCGACAACAGCTTTTCGGTTTGGCGATAAAAGTGACCCCTTGAGTATGTATCTCTCGGATGTCTGTACGATTCCATTGAATCTCGCTGGAGCGGCGGGGATCAGTATTCCCTGTGGTTTTGATGAAAATAATTTGCCGATTGGCTTACAACTAATGAGTGCTGCGCTACAAGAATCGACGCTCTTGCGGGCGGCCTATGCCTATGAACAGGCGACCTCCTGGCATACCCAAGTACCTCCGCTAGGCCTTTGAGCTAAGAGCTATCTTGCCTCATAGCCTGTATTTGGTTTGCTGCTTTAGCTAAATACTTATAGTCTGATTTCAAGAATTCCTCCTAAATCTGAGCACATAGCAGAAAATCTTCGTAATCGTTTATGGGCTTTGGGTATTGACCATGACGTATAAAACTGAGCTTCTGCAGCCACGATCACAGCATAAAAAATCTAAATTAGTTTACCAAACTAAGTCCAGCTAGGAGTCTGTAATGCAAACCTTTAATATCGATGAAGTAAAAACCCAGTTATCCCAGTTGGTTGATCTAACGGCTAAGGGGGAGTCCTTTATAGTTGCTAAGGCCGGTAAATCAATGGTCAAAGTCACAGCTCTCAATACCCCTGAAACCTTGCAGATGAAGCAGCGCGGCTTTTTGAAAGGGCAAATTTGGGTTCCGAGTGACTTTGACTGCTAGGTACGCAGATAGAGCAACTGTTTGGATAAGGCATGAAGCTGCTGCTCTGGGTTACTGGTGCGACCTTCGATCGGCTCTTAATTGCCCAAGCTAATGTCGAGGGCATACTTTTACTCACTTGCGACTCAGTAGCCAGCTACCCTGACTCAATACGGAAGGTCTAGAGGAGCCATAGATACTTTATAACGTACCCAAAAAATTCTTCTTATGACCCCTTGACAGCCCTGATCTGGATAAGTTATGATTTCATTGAAATGAATGAAATAAAAGTCATGCACTTGGGTCAATCGGGCGAGTTCCTCTGGGGACGCGAACGAGGGCGTGAATTACGCTCTCAAATGGAAGAACAGTTACAGCGGATGCCCCGAGGCGGAACGTTGGTTGCTGATCTAACCACTGTGGCGGCGATGAATTATTCTGTGGCTTTAGAGCTGTTTGTTAAATTGCTCTCAGCCTGGGAACGCATCTACCCGCAGCGCGGCTTCTTTTTACGGCAACCTTCGCGAGAAGTCGCCGAAGAAGTCAGCATGGCCCTTGAGCATCATGGTTTGCTGGTGTTGACTGAGACTAGTCCCAATCAATGGGAACTCCTAGGCAAAGTCTCGCCTGCTGACCAAGAGACCCTGCTTTGGGCTAGCCAACAAGCCACGTTTACTGCTCCCGATCTTGCCCAGGCGCTTGGTCTCAACCTCAATACAGCTAACCAACGGCTCAAAAAGCTTGAGGGTAACGCCGTATGTCTGCGTTATGCCGTAGGTCCGCGACTGTATCGTTACAGTTTGGCCGGACGCTAGAGACGCCCAACTTTTTTATGAGTTACACTTCATTGATTTCACTGAAAACAAACACGCCCCTGAAGGAGCCCACCATGACCAGTCAAGAAAACCGCCGCCGTTACGCCATGCTCAATAAAGTGATGGTGATTGGACGTTTGATCAAAGATGCCGAAGTTCGCTATCTCGACTCCACGAGCGGCAGTGGCCCGCTGCAACTGACCACTTTTGCGATTGCTCTAGATGGTGCAGCGAACTACGGACAGGATGCCGCATTTTTGGATTTCAGCCATCTCGGTGACTTTGCCGTAGCTGAGCATTTACTCAAAGGCCGCTTGGTCTATATCGAAGGTCACATCACCCAACAGCGCAAAGAGATTGAGGGACAAAAACGCACCTTCACGAACTTCCAGTGTGACCGCCTCCAACTGTTGTCCGCCCGACCTGCCAATGAACAAGGCGAGACGATTGATGACGAGGAAGATGACCTGCCTTTGCCGGCTGTCCCAAAGACTATCTCCGCCCATAGCCTGCTAACCCAAACCCTAGTCAATCGCTATGGCGCTCTCGATAGCTGGAGCGGCAAGCAAGTCGCTAACTTTGTGCGTTGGCTCAAAGACCGCTCCGGTGTGGATGCCCCCCAACTTTCTTTAGATGGCCTCCAACAACAAATAGCTCTGCTCACTAGCGCACAAGCGCAGGCAATTAATGACGACTTAAACCGGGCGCTCGCCACCAAATCTGCTTAATTATCGGGAGTTTGTGTCATGAATGCCGTAGATAGTATCGGGCTTTATTTGCAGCAATTGCGCATCCAGCCCTTGTTGACTGCGTGTCAGGAACTTCAACTCGGTCGGCAAGTCGCGCAATGGCTAGCCCTTGCCACACCTGCCGACCCCGCTCAGGCTCTGACTGTGCGCGCCGGACAAAAGGCCAAACGTACCCTTGTGCAAGCCAATCTGCGTTTGGTCGTTGCCATCGCCAAAAAATATCAAGGCCGGGGTTTGATGCTAGGCGACCTGATCCAAGAGGGTAACTTGGGGCTAGAGCGCGCTGTGCTTAAATACGATACGGCTAAAGGCTTTCGGTTTGCGACCTATGCCACCTGGTGGATTCGTCAAGCTATTGTCCGAGCCATTGACCAACAAGCTAGAGCCGTCCGTCTCCCCAATCACCTTCACGACAAAAAACGGTTGGTCAATCGTACTGTCGAAGAACTCAACCGCTCCCTCGGTAGACTACCCAAACGTCAAGAAGTCAGTGAGAAAAGTGGGCTTAAGCTGCATCAGCTGCATCAAGTTCATGCTTCTTTCCAACCGATTGCTTCTTTGGATGCACCTCTGAGTAGCCAACAAGAACTGTGCCTAAGCGATACACTTCCCACCAGCCAAGCTAGCCCCCTTGAACAAGCCATGGATGATGAGACCAAAACTCATCTGCGTGCAGCTTTAGCTAGTCTTCCTGAGTTAGAAAGCCAGATTTTGAGCTTACGCTATGGTTTGGCAAGTGGCTCTGAGTGTACGGTTTCAGAAACTGCCCGCAAACTTGGTCTGACCCGCCATGCTGTTCGGGCGGCCGAAGAACAGGCATTAGGACAGTTACGGCAAAAATTAGCTGCCCGTGCCTAAGCCCCGCGCTCTAATCGCTTCGCTTGAGCGTCGGGATGGATATATGCCGCGTGAGCAAGAGTCCGCCCTTGAAGGCGGAGATTTAGCAAACAAAGGGTTAGGTGGGTCATACAGCGGTTTTCATACGGATGTACCAAGATAACCAGAGTGAGTGAACCAACCTTTCGCATCAGTTTCTGTAATACGCTTTAGCCCTTGTCCTATCGCTTCTTCAAGACTTTCTTTGTCACGCTTGCCTTGGGAGCGT
>JBBRQP010000059.1:0-19307 GCA_038226175.1 Gloeobacterales cyanobacterium | reverse complement strand
GCTAGCAGATCTTGTCTTTCTGGTTCAGACAGCTGGACAACGTATTTTTTCTGCACGGGTACCCCTGTGGCTGTATTCGGTATACCCTCATTTTTCCTCATTTTTTATTCGTCAACCTACTTGTGGCTGCCTACTAGTATCATTGAGTGTATCAGAGCCGAGGGGAACTTTTTTATCATCACCATCTATCAAAGCTTCCGGCTGCCAGATGCCTTGAACCCGCACGGCTTGAACTAGATAGGTCGCATTTGTTGGGCCTTTGGTATAAACCAAGCGGGGTCCTTTGGCGGTCTCTACCCAGTCAGGTGCAATAACGGGTGTAGCTCCTGTATCTACCAATTCACCTTGACCATTCGTTGGTCGCAAATCTCCGGTAACTTTATCAAACCGTCCTACCCAAATTTTACCCTTGGCATCTTGCCAGTTAAAGGAAGATGTCGCTTGGTTAATTGAAAGATCAGTTAAAGTGGAGTTTGGGTCAGAAACCAATTGATCATCGGGTACAAAAACCTGTTGGCTCATAACTGGTGTCGCACAACTCATAAAATTTACCAATAAAACCGGAACGAAATGACGTGATAAGACTTTTTTACTCATGTAAAAAACCTTTAATTTATTGATTCCACCTACACCCCGAAAACAAATTGAATTTCTGTATAAAGTATCACAAAATTACCTAAGCTCTCCCTCTAATCCCCGCAACTTATAGCTTAGCTCTTGGATTGATAACCCCTTAGCTTGTAACAAAACACCAAACCCGCCGAGTCCGGTGGGATTTAGGAGCTGATGCAAGGCTTGGTGGCGGCGCAAACTGACCGCAAGTGGCTCGTGATCGGCTTCTCTGAGTAAGGCCAAGCGTTCACCCAAGCCCAGAGCCATCAAAAACAACCCTTGTTGGGTAAAGCCAAGTTTAGCCAAACCAGACTGCGCGCCGTAGCGTTCGAGCGCCGTAAAATTTACATGGGTCGTTAGGTCTTGGCTACCAATATTTTGGTAGGGCTGGTCGTTGGTAGTGTGCTGGTGATAACACAATAACGTTCCTGTACGGCGGCTGGGCTGATAATAACGGGCTGCTGTATAACCATAATCAATTGTTAAAACATAGCCTCGTGCCAAACTTTGACTTACCTGATTTAGCCAGTCCAAGGCGGCTAGGTTCACTTCACTGCTATAGCCCTCAGGAAAATCTTTGGTCTCGATGCCGACCAGCCTAAAATAATCTGGCAGCCGCTCAGTTGAGGGTTCAGCCGTTACTTCTACTAGTATTTCATTCTCACTAAGGGTGACGTAGATTTCGCGTAACTGCCCTTTTTCGATAGTGAAGCGATGCACCGCAAAAGCATCTACTAGTTCATTTGAAAAAAAACAACCCGTAATCTGTGTCAACTCTGCCAGAGCGTGCCAACTCACGTGATGACCAAACTGGGCTAATTTCTCACGCTGCTGCTGCTCAAATACCGATGAGGTCTCGACAATGCCATAGTGTAGGCTCAAAAAAAATTCTGGCTCATACTCTTGCAAATAAGTCAGCACATCCGTTGCGACTAAGCCCTGTCCGGCACCCATCTCGACCAGCATAAATTGCTCAGGGCAGCCAAGTCCTCGCCACATATCTGCAAACTGCACCGCTAACAATTCACCAAAATCTGAGCCAAGATGGGCGGCTGTAAAAAAATCACCAGCCTCACCGCCAATTGCCGCACCGCGACTGTAATAACCATGCTCAGGAGCATAGAGCACGGTCGCCATATAGTCGGCAAAGGTTAACCGACCGTTAGCAGACTCACGGATACGTTGGTGGAGCAAAGCAAGCAGGTCTGAGTCATAAGGCATTTTTCTATGTTGCCTCAAAACATCCCCGTTAACTTCTATAGACTTAACTTTGCACACCAACCTCATCGTTAGAAGCGCGTAGCAGACACATTTCACAGTAGGCTGAAATGACAGACATGCAGAGTTTTGAGCCATGGGTAAAAATTATCAGATCACGGTTTTGGCAGGTGATGGCATTGGGCCTGAGATTATGACCGTTGCCCGAGCCGTGTTAGAGGCCGTCAGTGCCAAATTTGACTTTAGCCTGACCTTTACAGCCGCGCCCTTTGGCGGTGAAGCAATTGACTTGACGGGTAAGCCGCTACCGGACGAAACCCTTGCCCTTTGTCGTCAGAGTGCGGGTATTTTGATGGGAGCTGTGGGCGGGCCACAGTGGGATAATGCGCCCAAACGTCCAGAGCAAGGACTTTTAGGCTTGCGCTCCGGTCTAGGGCTATATGCTAACCTGCGTCCCGCCAAAGTGCGTTCGCAATTACTGGATGCTTCTTCTCTCAAGCCAGAAATTATTGAAGGCGTTGATTTGCTGGTCGTGCGTGAACTGACTGGCGGCATTTATTTTGGCGAACCACGCGGTATTTTTCCCGAAAAAAAAGGTGAGCGCCGGGGGGTCAATACCATGACTTACAGCGAGTCAGAAATTGAACGCATCAGCCGAGTAGCCTTTTTGGCTGCCCAAAAACGCCGCTCTCAAGTCACTTCTGTTGATAAAGCTAATGTCTTGGCGGTCTCACAACTCTGGCGTGAAGTGGTAATCCGGGTGGCAGCTGATTATCCAACGGTCGCACTGAGTCATCTTTATGTCGATAACGCTGCCATGCAACTGATCCGTTGGCCTAAACAATTTGATGTGATGCTCACCAGTAATTTATTTGGCGATATTCTCTCCGATGAAGCGGCGATGCTAACTGGTTCGATTGGTATGTTGCCCTCAGCTTCACTCGGGGATGGACCGGGCGTTTTTGAACCAGTCCATGGCTCAGCTCCTGATATTGCTGGACAAGATAAGGCTAATCCCTTAGCGCAAGTACTTTCGGCTGCCATGATGTTGACTTATGCGCTCGATCAACCCGAGGCGGCGGCTGTGATTGAGCAGGCAGTGGATACGGTTTTGAGCCAAGGTTACCGTACTGGCGACATTATGGCAGCAGGTATGACTTTAGTGGGCTGCCAAGAGATGGGTGAGAAATTATTAGCTGCTTTAGCCTAAGCATCAAGATTAAGTTGGTAAAGCAAAAAAAAGAGTCTGACACTCACTTACTTGTATAGAGTTAAGGCGGCATTTTGTAAATAAGTTTGCTAGGATGGATAAGCCTTGTGCCGCTTAAGGAAAAACCATGCCGGAAGAGATCCAACCCGTAAAATTCCTGAACCGTAAAATTGATAAAAAAGGACTGGCGAAACTGATTGCTTGGTCTTTCACCAATTATGGTACGGCGAAGACGGCGCAGATGGCGGATTCGCTCAAAAATTTAGGTTTCCGTTATGCTACCCGAGCCGGAGTCTCGATCTCCGTTGAAGACTTAGAAGTACCTGCGACCAAACGCGCCATTCTCGAGCGTGCCGAACGCGAAATCGAGCGGGCTGAAGAACGCTATACCCGCGGTGAAATCACCGAAATCGAACGCTACCAAAAAGTTATTGATACCTGGGCTGGTGCGACCGAAGAATTAACCGAACAGGTGCGAGAAAATTTCATGGATCGCAAGCCCCTCAACTCCGTGGGCATGATGGCCTTCTCGGGGGCACGGGGTAATCTATCTCAGGTTCGTCAGCTCGTCGGGATGCGCGGTTTGATGGCTGATCCCCAAGGGGAAATCATTGACCAACCGATTAAGACAAATTTCCGTGAAGGGCTAAATGTCACCGAATACATTATCTCTTCTTATGGTGCTCGTAAAGGTCTCGTTGATACGGCCTTACGCACCGCTGACTCGGGCTATTTGACCCGTCGTTTATGCGATGTCTCTCAGGATGTAATTGTCCGTGAAGAGGACTGTCAAACCAATCGCACGATTGAAATTCGGGCGCTGACCGATGGCGAAAAGACAATTATTCCATTTAAAGAACGCTTATCAGGCCGGACATTGGGTGTCGCTGTGGTGCATCCTGAGACCGGGGAAGTCTTGGCTCCGCGTAACCAAGTTGTGACCACAACCATTGCCGATACCTTTGTTAAAGCTGGGGTCACCAGTGCGCGGGTACGCTCGCCCTTGACTTGCGAAGCCAACCGCTCGGTTTGTGCATTTTGCTATGGCTGGTCGCTCGCCCACGGACATCTAGTCGATATCGGTGAAGCCGTCGGCATTATCGCAGCGCAGTCGATTGGTGAACCGGGAACTCAGCTGACGATGCGGACTTTCCACACGGGTGGGGTATTTACCGCTGATATCGCCAAAATGATTCAGGCCAAAGCGGACGGCGTAGTATCTTTTAACGCCAACTTGCGTAGCCGTAATTTCCGTACCCGTCATGGCGATGAAGCATTGCTTGTGGATCAACCGGGCTTGCTCACCGTGACCGCTGCTGATGGTAGCCTCCAAGAGGAATTGATCTCCCAAGGTGCCACGATTTATGTCAAACCGGGTCAAACGGTCACCACCGCAGAACGCTTAGCCGAAGTTGCGGCCTCAGGTAAGACAGCCCGTAAGACTACAGAAAAAGCCACTAAAGACGTTACTTCCGACTTGGCGGGTCAAGTGCGTTTTGCCTCAGAGCTCGTAGCTGAGATCAAAACTGACCGTCAGGGTAACGAAACCAAATCCGCTGCCCGCTCTGGTTTACTGTGGATTCTCTCAGGTCAGGTCTATAACCTGCCGCCCGGAGCTGAAGCGCTAGTCGAAGAAGGTGACTTAGTTGAGAAAAATGGTACCTTGGCGCAAACGCGCCTCGTCAGTGAACGTGGCGGTCAAGTCCGGGTCAAAGATACTGATATCAAGGGCGGTCGTGAAGTAGAAGTGATCACGGCATCTTTGGTGCTCGATAAAGCCCAAGTACGCGAAGAAAAATCAAAAGGACGCGAACACTTTACCCTAGTTACCCAAAGTGGCCAGAGTTTTATCCTTAAAGCCACACCGGGTAGCAAGGTTTACAACGGTAACGTGGTAGCCGAAATGGTGGACGACCGTTACCGCACCAAGACCGGGGGCATTCTCAAATTCTCAGGCTTGGAAATTTCTAAGTCCCGCTCCAAGCAGGGCTATGAAATCACCAAAGACGGCACCTTGCTGTGGATTCCTGAAGAAACTCACGAAGTTAACAAAGATATCTCTCTACTTGAAGTAGAAGACGGACAATTTGTCGAAGCCGGTAGTAACATTGTCAAAGATATCTACTGTCAGACTAGCGGTGTCGTCGGCGTACTCCAGCGCAACGATATTTTACGCGAACTGATTATCCGTCCCGGCGACTTGCATCTAATCCATGACCCTGCTGCGGTCAAAGTGGCTCACGAGACCTTGGCCTACCCGGGCACCGAAGTCATGGAAGGGATTGTCATCAACGACTTGCGCTATGTCGAGCACATTGAGACCCCCGAGGGCTTAGCCGTACTACTACGTCCTGTGATCGAATATCCAGTGAATGCTCAGCCTGCGGTGCCTAGCCAAGCTGTGATTTCCCAAGAAGGCATGGGTATTCGTCTTAAGGTTGTGCAACGCATTCCTTACCGTGATGGTGAACGGGTCAAATCTGTGGATGGCGTCGATCTGCTCAAGACTCAGCTTGCCCTGGATGTGGATGAACAAACTTCCCTCTTGGCAGCCGATATTGAATTGATCGAAGGCGCAGAGCCTGATACCCATTTGCTGCAAATGGTAATTCTCGAAACCTTGCTGGTGCGTAGCGACAATGTGGCGGATCAAGTCAGCGGCAGTACGCGTACCCGGATTTTGGTACAAGATGGCGAGCGCATCCCGCCCGGTGCTGAGATTGCTCGAACTGAGATTTTAGCTAAAGGCTCGGGACGTGTTCAAGGGGTTTCCTTTACTCAGAGCGCCGTACGTCGGATCTTGCTGGTTGCTGAAGAAGATATGTTAACGGTACCGATTACCAAAACTGATCTCAAGCCCAAACACCTGATTCGTAAAAATGATGCCCTCGGCAGCCAAGGCGGCACAACCGTTCTAGCCCCCGAATCTGGCGAAATTCAGAGCATAGAAGATGGTCAACTGGTCTTACGTCGGGCACGTCCTTACCTGATCTCAGGTGGGGCGATCCTGCTGGTAGATGACAGTGACCTAATTCAACGGGGTGACAACCTATCACTACTGGTCTACGAACGCGCCAAAACCGGTGACATTATTCAAGGTTTACCTCGGGTTGAGGAATTACTCGAAGCCCGTAAGCCTAAAGAAATGTCTTTGTTGGCTGAACGTGAAGGTACCGCCCGCATCACTCGCAATAACGACGACTCTTACCAACTACAAATTGTGGAAGCCGATGGCTTAATCCGCGATTACACGCTGTCTCCTGGTCAAAATATCATTGTTAGTGATGGGCAAGATGTTGGTGCTGGCGAACCAGTCACCGATGGCCCAGCCAACCCGCATGATATCCTACGCGTTTTTACTGACCGTTATGGCATCCAACGCGGGATCGAAGAAGTACAACGTTATCTCGTTGATGAGGTTCAGTCAGTTTACTGCTCGCAGGGCGTCGAAATCTCTGATCGTCACGTCGAAGTGATTGTTCGCCAGATGACCTCTAAGGTGCGGATAGATGATGGTGGGGATACCACCTTGCTGCCGGGTGAATTGGTCGAACTACGTCAAGTTGACCAGATGAATGAAGCGATGGCGATTACGGGTGGGGCGCCCTCTCAGTGCACTCCTGTACTGTTGGGTATCACCAAGGCATCCCTCAATACCGACTCGTTTATCTCAGCAGCCTCATTCCAAGAGACGACCCGTGTCCTGACCGAAGCGGCAATTGAGGGCAAATCTGATTGGTTGCGTGGTCTCAAAGAAAACGTGATCATCGGTCGCTTGATCCCGGCAGGGACTGGTTTCAATAGCTACGAAGAACCCCTTGATGAGATCGCACCACTCGAAGATGACCTAGATATCAGAGATCCGGCTGAACTTTTCCCACCGCAAGTCGCTTGGCGACCTAGTCTTGTCGAGTCGCTGATTGGTGAAGGTCTAGTGGATGACTTAGAAGGGGTGGTTCCTGAGGTTGACGACGACGAATAACTTGTGACAACGCCCCTGCCCTTGAGTTTTAGTGCCTATGCCCGTCAAGCCAAAGCTAGCCTCCAGCAAGCTCTCGCCGACGGGCATAAACGTCTGGTGATCGATGTCCAAAATTTTCGGCGGACTAGCCCAGCGCTGCTCAAACCCTTGCTGACAGAGTTGGTTACACCATTTGTGGCAGTTTTTGGTACGGGCAATGCCGGACTCGGAGAAATCGAGTGGGGTGAGGGCGATTGGCTACTACTAGATGGCGGGGAGGCGATGACCTATCTTGACCGTCGTGACTGGCAAATGATGCTCCTCATGGACGCGAGTTCGCTTGAGATGACACCGACTCAGCGATTTTGGAAATCTGCAGCCGATAAACCTTTACTGATGGTTAACAGTTGGCCCGAAGCTCCAGGGATGATCGGTATCGGACGCGGTGCCGAAAAAGAACGCACGGCTTTACGCGAACAACTTACCGTCGTCTATTATCTACAAGCTTTGCGGTTTCAACCCTTGGTTATTCACCGTGCCTATCCTCAGCCTTGGCAGCTCTGGTATTACACTGGCGCAACTACACGCTTACTAGCAACCCAAGATTTACCATTTAGCACAGGCCAACTGAAGCAAATTTTGTCTCAACAACCTCAGGTTAGTCTCCCTGAGCGATTTAATGCTTTCTGGAATGGCCCTAAATACTTCCAAGAATGGGATAGTTAACCGTGGGCGCAGAAAAAATTGCGCTTAATTGTGGAGATTACGGATAGCATTACAGAAAATTTTTGTTATTGTGCCTATGAACCCATCTAATGTGAATCTCATGGCGCGTCAAACCATCATTCCGTATGCTGAAATTCAAGCCAAGGCAAAAGAGTATGTCCAATGCCAAAAATATGATCTAGCTTTAACTGAGTTACAAGGGGCTACGGCTTTGGCGCGGGCGATTGGTGACCAAGAACAGGAATGCTTATTTTTGCTGGAAATTGCTAATATCTACTATATCTCACCTAAGTGTTATGCCTCGCGCCCTTGGTATGAGCAAGCCCTGAACGTCTATCAAGGACAAAAGCTCCAAAATACAGTCTTACTTTCTCGCCTATTGATTAACTTTGGTCACTTGGAGTTAAGTGTGGGTAATTTTGGTAAAGCCCAAGAGAATTATGATAAAGCCATTCAAACCTCACGTTTTGCAGGCGTACCCCACTTACAGCGATATGCGCTAGAAGGCGTGGCAGGTATTAGGTCTGTGGCTGAAGATTGGCAAGCTGCTATTGGTTTTTATCACAAGGCATTGGCGGTGGAGCTTCCTCCTGAGATTCAATTAGATAACTTCAGCCTGTGTGGAAACCTTGGTTACGCTTATATGTACACAGGACAGTATGAACTAGCTTCTAGTTTCTTTATTCGTATGCAAGAGAGCCAAGAAGGAGACCGCCTCGCTCAGGCTCTATACAGAACAGGCATGAATTATGAACTACAAGGACAAACGTCCCAAGCATTTACTTGCTACGAAGAAAGTTTTAA
The DNA here is from genome assembly GCA_038226175.1 of Gloeobacterales cyanobacterium. Lineage (GTDB taxonomy): Bacteria > Cyanobacteriota > Cyanobacteriia > Gloeobacterales > Anthocerotibacteraceae > JBBRQP01. Next base: position 10,776 of record JBBRQP010000059.1, on the reverse strand, counting down.
TACATCGCAAACAGCTGAAGTATTAATTGCCCAAGCTCGGATTTTTGAATCTGCTGGTAATTTTCTCAAATCAAAACAATTTGCAATTCGAGGTCAACAACTGTTGGAAGATAAAGTCTTTGGCAGTGAAAATTCCTTTAACCCGCTTTGGGATCACACTACAGAGTGGAATACCTTGTTACGTATTAGAAAAGATTTGGCTGTGAGTGCTGCAAGCCAATGGATCTCAAAAATGAATGAGTCGGTACCTTTGGATTTTGGGTATTGGAACTCTGTACAACGACGTCAACTGTTACATCTAGTTCAACAATCTGAAAAAGCTCAGGTTGCATAGATTAATTTCTTCTTACTAACAAAACAAACCCCCTTGGAGAGGACAATTCCAAGGGGGTTTGTTTTAAATTCATTAAGCCGGGGGAGGCAGAATAACTTTATTAGTAGAAACAGTTCCTGCTGCTGCCGGGGGAGGAAGGATGACTTTATTGGTAAAGACAGTTCCTGCTACTGCCGGAGGAGGAAGGATGACTTTATTGGTAGAGACAGTTCCTGCTACTGCCGGGGGAGGAAGGATGACTTTGTTAGTAGAAACAGTCCCTGCTACTGCCGGGGGAGGCAGAATAACTTTATTGGTAGAAACAGTCCCTGCTGCTGCTGGAGGAGGCAGAATAACTTTGTTAGTAGATCCACCATGTACAGCTGGGGGAGGAAGAATAACCTTATCAACACTGCCGCCTTTCACAGCTGGAGGAGCGGGAGCAATTCTATTAGTAGAAGCACCACTTGCTTCCCATTCGGCACAAGCATTATCCCAGGCCAAAACTTCAGGATCGGTAATTTCCGTAGTAATACTTTCAAGTTGAGGACAAACGTACGTGAAAACCACCCTAGAGCAAAAAGCAGAACGTACGGGATTTTGCGAGACCCGGGGGTTGCTGCATTGTTCGTAAATATCCAGAGGAGGCAATGCAAAGTCAGCATCCAACGCTTTTGCGGCAGAAAGCATAGACACTGTAGATAGTAGCAAACCGCTCAAAGAAAAACGTAAAATCGTATTCATGGTGTCCTCACTGAGTTGGTAGGGATACAGTATTATTACGGAAGCATTCTTACCAGCTAATACTGTATGATGAGTTGTTTAGCTGATCTCCTGACAAAAAAATAGTAACTTAATTTTATCATTTAATATATCAGTAATATTACGGATTAAACTGTAATTCTACCAAGTTACAGACTACTGAAGGTGTTTGGAGATTTACGGATTCATAGCCTTAGGAACTACGTAAATGGGGACAAGACCTAGCCTATAATCTAGATAAATCACAGAGTAACGCTGTGTTCCCCCTTAATAGCGATACGTTTTCAGATCATTCATCCCCCTATATTTACCTCTCCAAAGCTGCCACCCTTGAGGACGGATGCACTATGGCTTTACGGTACCTTATTGACTCCGGTTCTTTTTTAGAAGGAGATTTTATTTGGACAACCCTAGATAATCGAGAAATCAAGTTAGCCCAATTCAGCGAAGTCCAATCCGATATACCTCATTCCTACACTGAGCAATTTCAATTTTTTTATGGTGATCAAGTTCACGGCATATTTAAAACTCGTCTACCGCAAGTTCTGATACCGTTGCAGCGAGACCGCTGCCTTGCCGAACTTAACCAAGTGGGCATGTTACTTTTGTTATTTGAAGTCATGGGTTATAACGCCCGTCTTGAGCAACAAGTCAAAGAACTCAGCCAGATCAATGAGCATAAGCGTGAAATTTTGCTTCAAGTTAGTCATGACTTGCGTGGACCTCTCACCAATATCAAAATGGCAGCCAAAGTCCTGCGCGAGGAGATCTATGGGACACTCACTCCCAAACAAGCTGCCTACATCAATGTAATCGAAGAAGCCGATGACCTAGTATTGGCGTTATCAAATAATCTACTAACCCAAGCCACCCTCCAAGCCGAACGCCTTGAACTGGACATCGCTACGGTGCGCGTGCGCGACCTATGTGAATTTTGCTTGAGTTTGTGCCAACCGCTCGCTGAACGTAAGGGCTTGAGTCTTAGTTTGCACATTACACGGCCAATTCAGTATATTGCGGCTGATGAATTACGGTTTAAGCAAATGCTGATCAATCTCATCGGCAATGCCATCAAATTTACCGAAACCGGCTCAGTACGTCTATCTGTACGGTGCGTTAAGCCCAAAGGTGCCCGCACCTTGCAATCTGGAAACTTGCAGTTTATCGTCGAGGATACCGGGGTAGGCATTAGCCCTCCAGACCAAGCCACCTTATTTACAGCCTTCACGCAACTTTCTGCTACCAAAGGCGTACACAACGGTACCGGATTGGGTTTATTTATTACCGATAGTCTAGCTAGACTCCATGGCGGGTCGATCAAAGTTGAATCACAATTGGGTAAAGGTTCGCGTTTTATTCTCGAATTCCCAGAACGCCTGATTATGACGCGGGTGCAATGGCCGCGTGTGGTCAAACTAGAACCACGTTAGCGTGAGTAGTTTTTTAGATATTCGTTCAATTTTCGCCGATTTTCGAGACAATAGAGGGATTAGCTCCAGGCGTTCTCTATGTTAATGACCCGTACCCAAGCTCAGGACTGGCCCGGTCTGTTGACGGTTTACCAAGATTACCTACCGATCACAGCAGCAACCCCGATCGTCACCCTGCGTGAGGGCAATACGCCTTTGATTCAAGCGCCCTATCTCGAAAAGCTGATCGGGCGGGGCGTAAAAGTTTGGCTCAAATTTGATGGACTTAATCCCACGGGTAGTTTTAAGGATCGTGGCATGACGATGGCGGTCTCAAAGGCCAAAGAAGCGGGTTCTCAGGCCATCGTCTGTGCTAGTACAGGTAACACCTCAGCCGCGGCAGCAGCCTACGGTAGCCGGGCTGGGATGCGCGTATTCGTCTTGGTACCTGATGGTTATGTGGCTTTAGGTAAGCTGGCGCAAGCCTTGATTTATGGGGCTGAGGTAATTGCCATTGAGGGTAATTTTGACCAGGCTTTTGCTCTAGTGCGCCAAGTAGCTGATCAATATCCGATTACGCTGGTGAATTCAGTCAATCGTTATCGGCTCGAAGGGCAAAAGACAGCAGCCTTTGAGGTCTGTGAGCAATTGGGTACGGCTCCCGATTGGTTGTGCATCCCTGTGGGTAATGCCGGTAATATCACCGCTTATTGGATGGGATTCTCGCAGTTTTATCAAAAAAATCTGATTCCTCATCGCCCCCGCCTGATGGGGTTTGAGGCAGCAGGAGCCGCCGCCTTGATTCATGGCAAAGTGATCCCGATTGCCAATCCCGAAACTATTGCCACGGCGATTCGGATCGGTAATCCGGCGAGTGGCGTAATGGCAATTGGTGCTGCTCGGCAAAGTGGCGGTGTCATCCAAGCGGTCACCGATGAGCAGATCCTTGATGCCTATCGGCTCTTGGCCCGTCGTGAGGGGGTATTTTGTGAACCAGCAAGTGCCAGTTCGGTGGCTGGATTGTTGCAATGCCAAGACCAACTCCCAGAAGGTGCTCAGGTGGTCTGTGTTTTGACCGGTAATGGCCTCAAGGATCCCGACACGGCTCTCAAGGGCTTTGGCCTCAAACAGGGCACTGTGGCTCCAAATTTGGGGGCTGTGGCTCAGGCGATGGGGTTTTGATACTAGCCTTTAGCTAGGGGCTGACGACGGCGTAGACCTACCACGTCAGAAATTTTCTGGACTTGGCGTGTGAGATGCTCGAGTTGGCTTTTGTCCGTGATGTCGATACACAAGTCGATCACAGAAATCTGGTCTGAGACTTTTCTGACAGAAGCATTACGCACATTGACCCGTTCACCAGCTAGGCGATCAAGTACATCGCGCATCACACCAACGCGATCAATGACTTCGACCTGAATCTCAACGGGATAAGTCGCCGGACGCTGCTTCTCATGGGGATTCCATTTGATCGGAATAATCTGATCAGGATTGACTTTGTAGACATTTTCACAATCTTGGCGGTGGACACTGATACTACGATTTTCCGATCTAGTTACGACCCCAATAATCGGATCACCGGGCAATGGCGTACAACATTTAGCCAAGTGATGTAAAAGACCCTCAATGCCCAAAATTGGGTCTGTATAGTTATCAATCGCGGGTGCCGAACGTTCGATTGGAATTAAGATTTTGAGTTGTTGTTCGCGAGCGCGGTCTTGCAGTTTATTGAGAATAGCAGGGGCTGTGATTTCGCCGTAGCCCAAGCCTGCCAACATATCATCGACACCCACATAATTTAAGCGTTGGGCAATTTTGAGAACCGCTTCGGAGTTGAGAATATTTTCTAAATTAGTGCGCCCCAATTCCCGTTCTAAGATCTCGCGACCCATTAAAATATTTTCATCACGGCGGGCTTTTTTGTACCATTGACGAATACGATTTTTAGCGGCACTAGTAACTACAAAGGTCAACCAATCTAAGTTGGGATGGGCATTTTTGGAGGTAATAATTTCAATAATATCGCCATTTTTAAGTTGGGTTTCTAAAGAAACAAGACGTTCGTTGATGCGTGCGCCCGTACATCGATTACCAATCTCTGTATGAATGCGATAGGCAAAATCGACAGGTGTCGCGCCCCGAGGCAATTCCAGTACATCACCTTTGGGCGTAAAAATATAGACTTCCGACTCAAAGAGGTCTTCTTTGAGTGATTCCATGTATTCTTGACCATCCTTGAGGTCTTTCTGCCAGTCCAAAAGTAAGCGTAACCACGTAAATTTTTGATCGCGCGCATTGAGCGCAACCGACCCAGCTTCTTTATATTTCCAGTGTGCTGCCACCCCATATTCAGCAACTTTGTGCATCTCTTGGGTACGAATTTGTACTTCGACCGGCGAACTCTGTGGGCCAATAACTGCGGTATGAATTGATTGATAACCATTAGGTTTGGGCAAGCCCACATAATCTTTGAAACGTCCGGGAATCAAGCGAAAGCGATTGTGAACAACAGCTAAAGCCCGATAGCAGTCTCCAACACTGTTTTCATGGACAACAATCCGGATTGCAGACACATCATATATTTCTGAAAAGGCTTTTTGTTGCCGCTGCATCTTCTGATAAATTCCCCAAAGATGTTTGGGTCGACCCGTCACTTCGGCGGTGATGATTTGCTTCTCAAACTCATGATTTAAGATAGCCATCATTTCTTTGAGATAGTTTTCTCGCTCTGTGCGTTTTTGAGCTACCAGCGAACTTGTTTGTTGATACTCCTTGGGCATCAGATATTTAAAAGCCAAATCTTCTAATTCCCACTTAAATTGCCAGATCCCCAAGCGATTAGCTAGCGGCGCAAAAATATCCATAGTTTCGCGCGCAATACGCTGTTGTTGCTCGGGCTTGAGATGCTCAAGTGTCCGCATATTATGAAGGCGATCCGCAAGTTTGACGACAATAACCCGAATATCTTGCGCCATTGCCAAAAACATCCGCCGATAATTTTCGGCTTGACGTTCAGTTTTAGAGGAAAATTCAAATTTTGAAAGTTTGGTCACCCCCTCGACAAGTTGCCGAACCCGCGCCCCAAACAGGTGTTCGACTTCTTCAGCACTAACCGTTGTATCTTCGAGCAAGTCATGCAAAAAACCAGCTGCGATCATTTCTGGATCAGGAGACAGCTCATAAAGAAAGTTAGCAACCTGGATCGGATGAATAATATAAGGTTCGCCAGAAGCCCGAAATTGTCCCCGGTGTAACGCTTCGGCATAGCTAAATGCCTTACAAATCAAGGACTCTTCACCCTGCTCCTGTCGTTGGCATTCGCGTAGCCATAACGGGAGAGGCAGGTGTGCACCCAGTTCAGCAACTTCGTCCAACACAGCGCGGGGAGGGGTCATCGGTAGGTTCGTTCGGGATGTGTATGAAATCTTAACCTATTCGTTCGCGTTTGCGGACTTTCCTAAATATTTGACCAAAACAGGAGAAAAAACTTCATAGATCAAGGTCATCGGCTGACCTTGTCCCCATAGTAAATAATGGCGTGCCCACAACTTTCCAGATTGACCAAATTCATTTTCTAAGGTTTGATTACGCCCATAACATAAACCCTTTAAATCACGAAAATGTTCTGTGCGCTTAGATGCGAGACTTTTCCAAATTGGTAAGCCGCGATTTTCGAGATAGGTATCAACTTGGGCAGCACCCCACCATGACGTTGCATAGGCAAGACGTAACCCTGATGCCGTACGCAACCACACTTGGCGACGTAAGCGGGGAGCAAGGATCGCTGAGACTTCGGGTGGTGCGCCGTCTTCATTGACCGGGCTTTCCATCGCTAGCACATCCACTTCAATATCTTCACCTGTCACCAGTTGTAGATGACGTGTCACAGCCCCATCACCTAAAAGCAGCATTTGCCAAGGTGCCGCCAACTGTTCGGTAGGTAAACCGGTTTTGAGTTCTGTCGTTGTGGCTTGCCACTGGGGCGTAATGTGATGCCAATCCATAGTTATATTGTGACACTTTTGACCAATAGCAGGTAGCAGAGTCTGTGATATGACCGATCTTGTTGTATAAACTTAGACCTATGATCAACTTTGTTTTATTGTTGCTAGTAGGACTCTTCGCCCTCTGGCTCTTGATTGAGACCCAGGGTCAAGCTCTAAAAAATGATAGGATATCTCAGCCAGGACTACCCCCGACTAAGGATAACCGCATCAATTGATGGCTGATGCCAGCCTCCATGAAGATTTCTCCAAAAGGTAAAAAGCCGACTTTGCGGTAAAAGCCCGCTGCCTGACACTGGGCATGAATGAGAAGTGAAGTAAAGGCTAATCGTTGTGCCTGTATCAAGGCTTCAGTGAGTAATAAATGCCCAAAACCTTGACCACGACAGGCTGCCCGGACAGCCATACGTCCTAAACAACCCTGACCTTGGGTATCTACAAATAACCGCAACGTACCAATAGGTTGATTTTTTTGGTAGGCCAATAGGTGCCAAGCCACGGCATCCCAGTGATCTAGCTCAATTTCTGCTGGAACCTGTTGCTCAATTACAAAAACCTGGGTGCGGATCATCATCGCTACCCCCTCAGCATCAAGACCCTGCGACCAAAAAAAGGTCACAGCCACGGGCGAGCCTTTGTGCTCACGCAGATGCTTCTTCACTCAGCTGGCGCTCAATCGTAGTAATCGTGGCATTGAGTCCGGCAAGTTTGGCTTCGAGGTCATCGCGCATCCGCGTCAGGTATTTGAGTTTGTATTTCAACCGTTCTTGTCGTGAAACTGGCTGTTGACCACAGCCATAAAATCGAAACCCACTATCAAAGGGATTACTCCCAAATATAAATTCAAATCCGCTTGAAGAAGTCATGGCAAATCTCCGACTTTCATCTAGTTTAACGGTTTAGTTAGCAGGCTTGCCAGTAGCTAGCTAATCTAATATGTGACCCAATATACAAATTAAGCGTGACGCTTACCTCAAAAAATGACCTCAGCTTTGAGCTTTGCTCGGCTTTGGGTTAACCGTCAGTCTATACGGCAGTAGAAATTTACTTCAGTGTTTACCCTAGCTCAATTCATAACTGTGAATCTATCTTATCGTGCTTCTCTGTAAGCCCACGCAAATAGCTACAATCTGAAAAATACGGATGGCTTGCGTTTGAACGTAAGTATTTCTGCGGGCGTCAGAATTGGATGGACTTTACAAGACTGAAACCCTTGCATAGAGCTAATTACAGCATTAATTTTTGAGAATTGAACCCAACACCAAACCTAGGCGTCTGTAAAAACGTATCGAATGTTACAAAAATTACTTTTCTAGATGGTATGTTGATTTTGTACAAACAAGACAAACCAGTGATAAACAACCGTGTTTTCACGAGTCCAACTTTTGTACTGTAGTCGTTCATACAACTTGAGTCTAAGAGTTTGTACAGAGTCGGTTACACCGCAGAGTTACTCCCCCGTATATTCCTGAGGATGGATAGCCATGTCAGAAAAAAGCAGTCGCATTGTCAAAGGTACCAGTATCGTAGTTTTGGGTTTGGTTTCTGTTGCTGTTAGCGCGATTACACTCCAATACTATGTAAGCAACGTCACTGTAGATAATGCTGTTATCAATGGTCATAGTGTTCGCTTAGCCTCTCCTGTAGACGGACAAATCAAAAAATTCTATGTACAGCCCGGTGTTGCCGTGCGCTCTGGTGAGGTATTAGCCCGGATTGCGACGGCCCCTTTATTGATCAATGCGTCAAGCGAATCAGCCGCAACCTTAGCTTCGAGCTTACAAGAGCAAAAAAATATTGCCGATCTTAGAGCCAGCGTTGATGGCGATAAAGCCCAACTTGATGCTGCCCAAAAAGCCATAGTCGCCTTTCAAGGCCGACTAAAACACGTAGACGAACAGTACAAGTCGGTTAAAGCCACCAATACCCTGGTCTTAAGCGATGTCGTCAAACAACAGCAAGCGGCCTTACGGGTCGAACAAACCGAAGAAGCCAAAGCGCGCCGCGAATATGCCCGTTATCAAGGTTTGGTCTTGCAAGGTGCGATCCCCCGTCAAGTAGCGGATCAAGCCCGTAGTACCTGGGAAGCTTCAGTTGCCAAAGTCCAGCAAGCGCGTGCCAGTCTGAGTCAGAGCCTCACCAACCTCCACGCCTCAGGTCCCGAAGAAGTCATTGGTAGCAACTATTTATTGCGTGAAGACCGGGCGCAGCTTTTGCAATCCATGGAAGAAAAAATGGTGCTCTCGGCGCTGCTCAAAGCGCGCGTTGATGCCAACACGATCTCGTTACGGCAGGCTCAAGCCGCTTACGTTCGTGATCAAGCCTTTTATCAAGACAGTCACAGGATCTATCAGGCCAGCCAAAAGTTATCGCAACAAAATCAGAATCATGACTTGCAAGCTAGTTTTGATGGGATCGTTTATCAGACGCAACACGAACAAGGTGAGCAGGTCAAAAGTTCGGAACCTTTGGTCACCTTGGTTGATTGCAATGATGTCTGGCTTGAAAAAGTAGTGGGTGCAGACCAGGCCAGCACCATTGACACCCACGCTCCTGTTGATGTGCAGCTAACGGGATTTAGCAGCACACTGGTGGGCAAAGTTGACCTGATTTCACCGATGACGGGCATTCAGACTACCAACGAACGCTCAACCGGGGTCAGAGTACAAGCGTTAGATACCTTTATTCCACCGAATTTGGTTGGGATGCCCTTAGCTCGGGTCACGGTTCGCCTGACTCAGCCACCTGTCCAACTCAAGTCTGAAAAGTTTTGTGGCCTAGGGCAAACTGCAAAACTAGCCTTCGCTCGCAAAAAGTTGTTTTAGTTACACATCACCATCGAGGAGTTGAATCATGCGTGTATTAGTTTGGGGTTTGGGGTATGTCGGCACTGTTGTCGCAGCCTGTTTAGTCAAGTCCGGTCATGAAGTAATCGGTGTTGAGCTTAATCCAGAAAAAGTCGCGGCCTTTAATCGTGGTCAAAATCCATTGCGCGAACCCGGACTTGATGAATTAATCTATGAAGGTATCCAGACGGGTCGCCTCAAGGCTGTGACCTCAGGTACTGAGCATGTGGCCTGGGCTGATATGTCCTTGGTCTGTGTGGGTACGCCTAGTGCACCCGATGGCAGCCAAGTCATGTACTACATCGAGAGCGTCGCTGAAGATATCGGCAAAGGTATGAGTCAGTCCGACAACTATCATGTAGTCGTCTTACGGAGCACGGTTTTCCCAGGTACTTCCCGCAATTTGATGTTGCCCTTACTTGAGCGGTACTCTGGTAAGCGCGTCGGTGAAGATTTTGGTGTGGCAATCAACCCAGAATTTTTGCGTGAAGCGACCGCCATTGATGATTTCTACTATCCTCCTTACACGGTCATCGGCGAATATGATGCCCGCTCTGGGGATATGGTGGCTAAGCTATACGATGGTATCGAAGCGCCCTTGCACCGCATTGGTCTGGAGGAAGCCGAACTCCTCAAAATGACATGCAATGCTTTCCATGCCATGAAAGTCGGTTTTGCTAACGAGATTGGTCGCATCAGCAGCCGCATTGGTTTAGATAGCCATGTAGTTATGAAGCTGATCTGTGAAGACACCAAACTGAATATTTCGCCTGCCTATCTCAAACCAGGTTTTGCCTTTGGTGGTTCTTGTTTGCCCAAAGACGTGCGCTCCTTAGTTTTTAATGCCAACCGTCTGGGTACCGAAGTTCCAATTTTGAGTGGCTGCCTCAATAGCAACGAAGTGCATATCGAATCAGCACGGCTCAAAGTTCATGACCTACGTGCGCGTAAAGTGGCTATTTTGGGTCTGAGCTTCAAACCTGGTACCGACGATGTGCGCGAAAGCCCGGTCATTGGTTTGATTCGCTCTCTCTGGCGCGATGGTATGAATATTACGGTCTACGATCCGGATTTGGACTTAGCCAAAATGATCGGCAGCAACCGTGAGTATATCGAACGCCAATTACCGCAGATTCATCAGATCATGCGTTCTTCTCTGGATGAGGCCATGATGGGGGCTCAAGCGGTGATCATTACCCAAAAGCGTCCTGAATTTGTCGCTCTTGCAGAAAAGCTGACCACAGCCCAAGTACTCGTCGGTAGCAATCTCAGCTCTCGTGAAGCTGAGCCAACCGTCGGCGTATTATACACTTTCCGCTTATAGAATAAGGTATGGTAAAGAACCTTAGTCTTGTGAACCACCTGAGTGTGGAAGAATTAGAAAAGCGCTACCGCCAAGCAACGGACGGGGTGGAACGCACCCACCTGCAAATTATTTGGTT
>JBBRQP010000058.1:0-19330 GCA_038226175.1 Gloeobacterales cyanobacterium | reverse complement strand
GTGACGATTGAAGAAGTGGAAGAGCGATTAGAGCAACGATGTCGTAGTTTATCAAAGCAGACCGAGTTGCTCAAGAGATACTTGTTCTACCACTGGTGGCCCAGAACAAAAACCTGCTAATCAAACGGAAAGAGTATAAGTCGTCATCCTACAACCTATTGCCAAGGATGATGAAAGCTGCCCAGTATGGGAGTGGCTCAGATAATTAGCGGGAATGGTCGGCCTAGCGACAAATCCTCTACTGTCTGCGTTCCCAATTATGCACCAGCAGGATCAACGCATCGTCGTATAGTGGCTCTAGCCATGCCTCGCCCGTTATTCGCACATGTCCAACTGCTTCCGATAGATAGCCTATGACCGACAGTGGTAATAACCCTAGGCTCTGAGCGACTTGATGAACCAAATTACTCACTTCTTTCATCGTTTGAGCTACTTTTTGGCGGCTGTCGTACCATTTTTTCATCTTTGAGGCGTTTTCTGGCTCGATACAGTGGAAACGGGTGCGGTTGTCCGTGCGCCGGGTGTCACTGGATGCGCTTTTATTTATTAAAGCCTTACCCACTACCAGCCGTGACACGCGACGTTGTTCGTGGGTGAGTTTCAAGCCCATCTTCCTCAGCATGATTCCCAGAAACTGTACGGGGTTTTTGTCGATATCCCTAGGCACAATCAGCTTACAGGCGGCATAGAGTGACCTGCTATAACGCTTGGCAAGTTTAGAGAACTCCCCTAACTGACTAACTATAAATTCATGCTCTTTTCCACAAGCTAAATCCTCTATTCCCGCACTCTTGAAGAGACTGTGGTAGAGATTATGCTGTAAGCGGTGATGGTGCTCATGCTCTCTGTACCAATCACGTTCCAACTCATCCAGTTCAATCAGCTCGTCATCCGTGGCGTGATACTGCTCGTATTGCTTAATCTCTAATCGCAGTTTGCCCTCACGGTCAGCCGCTACTAAATCAGGCGTTACCTCTTGTCCATAAAACATCTTGATTCTGTAACGTTCTAGTTCCCAGTGCCGTTCGAGGGGTAAGAAGCCCGTCGCTTCGAGCAGGTCATGCAACTGTCTATAAAGATTAGGGGTCAAGTCCTGCGCCAAACAGATACCGCTTAATCGTCTAAGTTTTAATTGAGCAGCAGAAAACTTACTGCGTTCTCCGGCTATGGCTAAACTATTTTGACTCTGAGGAGAATCATCATCAATCGTATGTCCATCTTGCCGGACTCGATAATCAAAAAACTCAGATAAATGAACGAGTCCTCTAGCTTCTTCACTCTTGACCGCACTCCAAAGGTCAGAGAACCAAACTTGTCTCTCGTTGCCTGTGGTGAGTAATGCGCCCGAGGTAAACTGCTCAGCCTGGGCAAAGGCCGACTCAATCCAAGCTCTGTCGCGGGGTCTGAGGCTCAAACGTTCTTCCACCCAGTACTCAATCTGCTTACTTCTATGATGGCGTATTCTGCCCTGTTGTTGGTAGAGGTCAGTAGGTAAGGTAGTATTGCCTACACCACAGAGAAAAACGCGGTCAAAGTGCTCAGCTTCAATGGATACGCCAGTGCCGATAGTCGGTGAATAAAGTAGACAATCTACCCCATCCAAACGGTCATTAATATGGTTCAAGAAGTCCTTGTTTTCCTCAGAAATATTATCGGCGTGGATAGCTTTGATGCCCAGATTCGGGAACTGGTGGGTAAGAGCTATTTCTAATTTCTTGATATCCTTTTTAGAGTTAGAGGCGTAGGCCACACGTTCCCCCCAGCTAATGCACTCAAATAAACAAGCATCAAGGTCAGAAAAAAAGTTCGCAGAAGTTCCTTGAAGAGTCGGTCGTGATTCATCACAGGTCAATTTAAAAAAGGTTTGCCAGGATGATACCCACATCTGTGAGTGGTAAGAGCCGCTTTTATATGTTTAGTTAAAACGTGACCTAACCACTTCAAATACTACTTAATTGCTTTATTTTAAAAAGCTGAGTCAGAAATTATTGGAGGTAACTGCATATTGCCATTATCGTGATTAAAATATCTTTGAAAAATTGAAAGTCTCTCCTAGAGCGGGATGGCAGAGTTTGAGTAAGCAAAGTTTAGGCAAGCATTCTTGTGTAATTGCAAAACCCTCTCCAGGCAATGGTTTCAACGGCTGGGCTACAGACTTCCAAACTGTAGTAGCGGGTTCGATTCCCGCCACCCGCTCCATATTTAGAAAGCCTGGAATACTTGTCACTAAGACTCTTCTAGGCTCTGTCACTAGCATAAATTGGGTGAGTCTAAACAGTACTAACCCATTTGTTTAATATCGATTCGCCAATACCCATTGCCCTGGCGATTTGGGCTGTGGGTTTTCCTGATTGCTCGACGATACGGACGACTTCTGACTTTTGTTCAGCAGTAAAAATGCAACGTTTCTTAGAAGTCATGACGGCCTTCTCCTAATAGAATAACTTTAGCGAAGTTTCTATTACTCCGGGGCAAGGTCAAAGGGCTTATGGGCAGATACTCTCACCCTGTTTTTTCAGCAAGTACCCCTCAGCTCTACCGCTCAAACGGATTGGAGTGACCTGTTAAAGTCAGTAGGTTTAGCTAGACAAAGATTGGCAACCTTGCTGTGCTGTTGATAAATAAAAGCGGCGGTAAACCAGGTGAAAAGACAGACTGCGCTGGCTTACCACCACTTCCGCTTTTCTCTCAATTTTTTCTAGGGTAAGAAACGGAAAGTACCCACTACTACATCTGCTAAATCTGGCTCATTTATTTTTGATTTACCATCCGATTGCCAGTGTAGGCTTACTACACGGCCTCCTTCGGGCGGGAAAAAAGAGAAGACTTGAAAATTAAGCATCTCACTCTCTGGATAGACTAAGATTTGGCGAGCGTTAAGAGTCATGACTTTAGACTTGTTGATGTACGGAGCGTACTAATAGTTCTCTTTGGAAAGCACGTAGATTTTTAGTTTTTTAACTTTGATGAAGCCACTGAAATAGTTAGTATCCGTTCCAATTTGATTCTCGGTCAGGCAGTCCTCCATATACTTACTTAACCAAGCATAAAAAGTTAATCCTCCATCCTTCTCAACTACAGTCTAGTTTCCTGGTATTTGAAAGGAGAATTGGTTGTGATATGTGTAAGCCCTTAAAAGGATTACCGCCATGTTCGGAGTACGCCTGCTCATTGAGCAAGTCCACAGGCATAATTTTTTCGATAAAAACTGAAGGACGCGAGGGAGGTACATACTACTACTGCCGAGCGGGACTAATGCCTTACTTTATTCTTGCGAGCAGTTTTTAAAGCTTTTATCCGCTCATCACGCTGTTTCCGGCGCCTAGCATTTCGTTCAGACTCCGCACTCCTAACCTTCGCAACTGGCGAAACCACCTCATCCGTCACTAGGTGTAGCTCAAGTAGTTCTGGAGAGAGTGGGCGGCTATCAGCCGAGGACTGCTCATCGCTGACACTATCAAAGTATTGGTCAACTTCATTCCGAAATTTTTCTGGTGTCAGCATTGCCACGACTCTTCTAGTGTTCCTATTATCCACGTTTTGGTCATGAGTGTGGTGTCTCGAACCGCAATTTGGACATCAGCAAGATCAAATAAAGCTCAATCTTGTTGACATGATCAGGAATCAGGATCTAGCTAAGAGCCTATCTGATGCTAGTTGGTCAATGTCTAGAGCGTGGCTTGCGTATTACGGCAAAGTGATAGGCAGGATCATAATTGCTGTACCCACCCAATATACGAGTCAGAACTGCTCAAGCTGTAGCATGCTGGTCAAAAAGCCAATGTGGATGTGAATTAACCATGACTACAATGCCGCACTAAACATTCTGCCAAGAGAATGAAAAACTACTCAGAGGCACTGGGAAAGTCAAACGCTTAAGGAGAGAACAGCCTCTACAACTGAGGAGCAATCCGATCTTGCAAGGTTAACTCATGGAACCAAGAACCCCCATACCTTTAGGGCAGGGAGTGTCAAAGGTCATCTTATTTGATCAGTGCTATTGCCGCTCGTGGAAGGAGGCAGGATAGGAGGCATTGCGCACGGTTAGCATCGGATCAGCGATCTCAATACCTGGTAGCAAGCTTCCTGGCAAAAATAAAAGACTCTTATCGGCGGCAACGGTGTTTGGGTCGAGGCGATTGATCGTAATCACCCCGAGTTTAACCAACTGCCGATTCTCTGGCCAAGCTAAAGATGGATCCTCAATCTTGTCAGTCGCTTCGGCGATCTGGGCATACCAGACAAATCGCACGGGCTGAGCTGCGACTCGGGTACTGATCTCATCAGCTAAATAGGTCGGGGTTTTGGTTTTGAGCGCCGCATCGTCTAGATAATGCTCCCCTGCATCGGGAACAAAGCGGTAACGGACATAATGGCTGCGATTAGTCGCATCGGTGAATAAAAAGGAATTCACCCTAAAATAGGCCGCCGTCGCAAAGCTCTCGGGCGGTGCCTTCTGCGTTGTCAGAAAGGTCTTAGCACTCGGGTGGGTCGCCAAAAAATCATCAAGGGGTGTGGGTTTTGCCACCTTTGGCCCACTCGCACGCAGGAGTAAACTAAAGTCGCTGGAGCTAGAAACAGGGAAACCATTAAAACTATGGGTCACAATATCTAGATTGGAGCCATCTGCTAACAAGAACTTAAGGGCGAAACCCCGAGGATTAGCATCAAGCTTGGTGTCTGGGATATCTGGGATACCCGTGAAATTAGAGAAGCGCACAATAATTGGCACGGCTCCATCAAATACCGCAGCCTTGGTAAGGGTTTTCGCCTCAGCACTCGGGCTGAAGATCCCCTGAAGGATAATACCCTTGGCATGCACTGCCCGCGCATGATGCTCACCAAAGGCAGAATGCAAGTCATCTACTAGCTGGACGGGCAATCGTTTTGGGAGGTCGTTGGTGATACTAGTGGCCGGGGTCGATTGCGCTTGCACTGGCCTAGATGTGGTACACAGCATAGTTGCAAGCAGTGCGGCGGCAATGCGCGTCTTCTGGTTATTGATCCCCATTTTTGTTTCCTCTTTGTCAAAGGTTATGTAACGGTGTCTATGAAGTTTTGCTAGTATTTGACGGGGGCTTTAAACATAGCCGAGTCAATTTATGTTGTCAAGAGTAATTATTACTAACCACAGCTCTTCAAGGTAAGCATAAACGTGGCTTTGAGCAGATTTGACAAAGATGTTGTGTGCAAAGTGTGGGTAATATATATCATTGCCACATTGTGTTAGAAAGGATCAACTATTAAGAGCAATCATGGAAACACGACAGCTAGGCCATAGCGGATTGAGAGTCTCAGCTTTGGGACTCGGTTGTATGGGGATGTCTGAATTTTATGGTGAGCGCGATGATCAGACTTCACAGCGCGTGTTAGACCGAGCCATCGCCTCAGGTCTTACTTTTTTGGATACGGCAGACATGTACGGGATGGGTCATAACGAGGAATTGGTGGGTCGTGCGCTTCGTCCTCACCGAGAAAAAGTCATCCTAGCTACAAAATTCGGCATTGTCCGTAGCGCAACGCAGCGCACCATCAGTGGTAAGCCCGACTACGTTCGTGAAGCCTGTGATGCAAGTTTACGACGCTTGGGTGTGGAGGTCATTGATCTGTATTATCAGCACCGGGTTGATCCTACAGTTCCTATCGAAGAAACGATTGCGGCGATGGCGCAATTAGTGCAAGCTGGGAAAGTGCGCTATTTGGGTCTTTCTGAAGCGGCACCTAGCACCCTGCGTCGTGCTTATGCAGTGCATCCGATTACGGCTTTGCAATCAGAATATTCTCTATGGAGCCGTGACCCGGAGGACGAAATTCTAGCAACTTGCCGTGAGTTGGGCGTTGGTTTTGTGGCTTATAGTCCCTTAGGGCGAGGCTTTTTGACAGGACAGATTCAGCAGTTTGAAGACCTCACTGCCGATGATTACCGTCGTTTATCTCCTCGTTTTCAAGGTGATAACTTTGCGCGTAATCTCGCCACTGTTGCCCGTATTGAGGAACTCGCGGCCAATAAAGGGTGTACCCCAGCCCAACTCGCCCTAGCTTGGGTATTGGCACAAGGTAATGACATCGTCCCGATCCCTGGTACCAAGCACATCGCCTATCTTGAGGAAAATCTGGGTGCATTAGCGATCCAACTCAGCCCTGATGAATTAACCCAAATTGAAGCGGTAGCCCCCAAAGGGTTTGCAGCGGGACTAAGGTATCCAGAGCCGATGATGCGCTCGGTAAATGCTTGATCCATCTTTAAGGTAGTGCTTATCTCGGTTAGCTACAACAATGCCTGAAGGTTTGCGTAATGACCTAGCCACCTAGGTCATTAAATAATCTACGGCTCTAAGCTTCCTGATCAGCGTTGTGAGTCACTACCTGACTTTTCACTTACCGCAATCAAAGATAACTGTTGCCAAACTTGGTAGGTGACCCAGGCATCCATCGCCGCGTAGTGCAATTGTTCAGGGCTGAGGGGGCGCAAAGCCCAGTTGCTGCGCTGATAGCGTTTATCCATCTCATAGCCCAACAAATCAGCAGCGAGCGCCTTGAGCGAACATTTGGGCTGTTGTCGCTCTTGAGCCATAACAAGTGTACAAATCACCGAACGCGCCCGCCGGGGACATTTCAAGAAGCGCAGATCGACTGGGGCATCATGAAAAATCTTGGTCACGGTGGCTGATGTCATAATCTGGCTGACAAAAGGTTCGAGTTTAACAGCCAAAGCATCAATGAGCCAAATATGATCACTATGACCATCCCACAGCTGCACAAGCGAGAGGGTTTGCTTGCGCGAGGCCATCTGATGGGCATGGGCTACTTCTGTATCCATCGCGAGCACCGCAGTCTGATGCCATACAGGAATTAGATCGCCTAATTGTTGTTGTGTCGCAATCAGGCGATAAGGCAGCATCAGAGCGTTAACACATAGGCATCCCGAATTCCGGGAAAGCTCTTGATCTCGCGCAGCAGACTATCACTAAGCGGATCATCCAAAGAAACCATCATCACGGCTTCACCGCGTACAACTTGGCGTCCGACCTGCATCCCCGCGATGTTGACATTATGGGTACCCAGTAAGGTGCCGACTTGTCCGATGATCCCGGGCATATCGCGGTGACGCGTCAAGAGCATGGCGCGCGTTGGAGCAACATTGATCGGCAGACCATCAACTTCGGTAATACGTGCTTCACCTTCACCTAAGATCGCTCCGGTAATAGAATGGGTTATGCCATCGGTGCGCGCTTCGAGGTGTAAAGAACCCGTGTAGTCCTGATCCGAGCTATCGCGAGTCTCAATGACCTGAATACCGCGTTCTTTGGCTTCGATCAGCGCATTGACGTAGTTGACCCTTTCTTGTAGTGCCGGTGAGAGTAAGCCTTTGAGGGCTGCAATAAGGAGAGGTTTGATGTCTTTTTGGACGAGTACGCCCTGCAAGCGCAACTCCAGCGTGTCCACACGTCCGCCTGCGAGTTGTCCGACCAAACAGCCTAGCATTTCCGCAAGTTCGAGATAAGGTTTCAATTGCTGTAAAACATCCGGGCTAAGACCAGGAATATTCACCGCTGATTTGGCGGGTAATCCGAGTAAAACATCCCGAATTTGTTCGGCGACATCGATGGCAACGTTGGCTTGAGCTTCTTCGGTCGAAGCACCTAAGTGCGGCGTCAAAATAATTTCTAAGTCTAAATTACGTAACGGGCTTTCGCGCAGTGGCTCTTGCGCAAAAACATCAAGAGCTGCCCCACCGATAGTTTTTTGAACTAGGGCATCGTAGAGTGCGGCTTCGTCGATAATACCGCCACGTGAGCAGTTGATAATGCGAGCCGTGGGTTTCATCAGAGCCAGGGTGCGCTGATTGAGTAAATGAGTCGTCTCGGGGGTCTTGGGTAGATGTAAGGTAATAAAATCAGCGCGTTGCAGCAAGGATTCGAGTTCCATCAGCTGTGCACCCCATTGGCTCGCGCGTTCTGGCGAAATATAGGGGTCATAGGCCAACACTTCCATGCCCATTGCCCGCGCCACTTTGGCCACATGAGAGCCAATTTTACCTAAGCCGAGAATACCCAGAGTCTTTTGGTAAAGCTCAACTCCCAAAAATTTTGCCCGTTTCCACTCGCTTTGACGCATGGAATAGTCCGCTTGGGGAATATGGCGCGCTAAGCTCAACATCAAAGCCAACGTATGCTCAGCGGCTGCGATCGTATTACCACCCGGAGAGTTGACCACCATAATGCCGCGCCGGGTAGCAGCAGTCACATCGATATTATCAACCCCGACACCAGCGCGACCAATAATTTTGAGTTTGCCACCAGCTTCGATCACTTGCGCGGTGACTTTAGTTTCTGAACGCACCATCAGCGCATCATATTGACCAATTTTAGCGAGCAGATCCTCGGGTGATAGTGCGGTTGCGACATCTACCTGAGCCACTTGCTTGAGAATTTCAATGCCTGCCCCATCAATCGGGTCACTTACCAATACTTTGACCATGGTTTATCCCAAGCAGTCTGCCGCTTTGTATTTTACCCTAAACTGCCCTCATCCCTTGCCTTGTTATGTGCGAGATGCTACAAAAGCTCAAAAATCGCTTTTTTGCTTAATTTTGCACTTGATTCAATTTTGATAAGTGAGCATTAAGACCCCATCAGTAATAAAATTGGTAAAGCGACTCTAGCTGAAAAGTTATTGGTAAGTTTTTAGCCCATCTAGGTTCAAAATGCTTACCCGACCTTCCGGCAGAGCCACTGACAGGATGGTTCACACAAAACAGGTTACGGGAAACTTTTGGGCTGTTGCACGGGTCAATCTATGAATGAAGACCAGGGTCAAGCCGATTCCCCTACTGAGTGTTAAGCCTCCTGGCTTTGAGACCCTAACTAGCGAGAGAAAAAATCCATGCAGTTTCTGAAAGTACTGACTACCGTTGCAATCGGGGTGTTACTCGTAGCACCTATGGCCCAAGCCAAAAATTACACCGTCCAAATGGGTGCGAATAACGGTCGTCTGATCTTTGTTCCCAACACCTTAACTTTGGCCAAAGGCGACACCGTTAACTGGACTGTTGGTAAAGCCGGCCCGCATAATGTTGTGTTTAGCAAAGCACCCGCTGGTGTGGACGTAAAAGCTATCTCCCATACCAAATTGGTAGCGAAGACTGATCCTTCCTTTGTTTCTACTTTTGCGACTCCCGGTGACTATGCTTATAACTGCGTCCCCCACAAGGGTGCAGGCATGGTAGCCAAAATCACCGTTAAATAACGCATTTTGCTGAAATTACAAAAAGCCCTGGGCAAACCGGGGCTTTTTGATAGTTAAAGCTGTGATATCCTAGACAAGTATCTTTTTCGCGAACTAGCCATGTCACGTCGCTGCACGATTACCGGAAAAAAAGCTAATAACGGCTACGCGGTTTCTCACTCCAATCGCCATACGAAAAAACTGCAACAACCCAATTTGCAATACAAAAAACTCTGGGACGACGAGCAGAAATGCTTTGTCCGCATCAAAATTGCCGCTCAAACCCTGCGTACCATTCAAAAAAACGGTCTCAATCGGGTGGCGCGTGAATATGGTATCAATCTGGCAGACTATGTATACAAAGATGCCTCTGCCATCTAGTCAACGCTGGTGAATTTCACCCTTACTCAAGACAGTGTCCATCGCCTTGACCTCACGCTGATTCAGCCCGTGATTGAAGTCTTGGTAGGCGATCCTTTAAAGTATGCCCGTCAGCTGAGATTTGAGTTTGATTATCCCCGAGCAGACGATGATCCTAGAGAGCTTTCTGAAATCGAAGAGATTCGGCTTTGGTTTATTCGCCTAGATTCAGCTTATCCTTGGCTACCTTATTTTCTAAATTGGCGTGATGGCGAACTTACGCGCTATGCTGCGATGCTGGTACCGCATCGGTTTGATCATAATGAAGGGCTAATTTTTAATCCTGAGGCTCTCGAAATTTTTGTAATGCACAAGATTTTCTCTGTTCATCACTGGCTTCAAGCATGCCACATCGCCAATAATGCGGATTTACGCCACATGGCACAAACCCTAGGCTACGATCTGGATTTATCATTTTTTGATCTATTGTAAGCACTGTCGGTCAATTAAAAGTTTTGAGAGCCTCGATACGCAAGCTCTGTAAAATTTGGGCTTGGAGCTGTTGGAAAAGAGGATTAAGACGTATTTCAGGCGTACGTTCGGCAAAGTCTACGTTAAATTCTTGAGTTAACTTACCAGGACGCGAGGTTAACAGATAGACCTTCTGCGACAAATAGAGTGCTTCGCTAACATCATGGGTGACGAGAATAACGGTTAATGGATTACGTTGCCATAGACCATACAAAAAGTCCTGCATCAAGCTCCGAGTTTGGGTATCAAGAGCCGCAAAGGGTTCATCAAGAAGTAGGACACGAGGTTCATTGATGAGCGCTCGGGCTAGGGCAACCCGTTGTTGCATACCGCCAGATAGTTGTTGGGGATATTGTTGTGCAAATGTCGTTAGCCCGATGATCTCTAAATAAGCATCGACGCGCTGTTTCAACTCGCGCCCAGTCATGCCCCGTAGCTCTAGACCAAAGCCCATATTTTGCCGCACGGTCAGCCACGGAAACAAGGTGTAGCTCTGAAAAACTAAGCCCCGTTCGGCGCTCGGCTGCGTCACGGGTCTACCTTGTTGCAAAATCTCACCTTGGGTCGGAGCCTCAAGGCCAGCAATCAGGCTCAATAGTGTACTTTTTCCACTCCCCGAAGCCCCGACCAAACTAATAAATTCTTGATTTTGAACCGTAAGATTAATATCATCTAAGACCGTCAAATTTCCTTCTTGGAGCGGGAAAATTTTGGTGAGATGGCATAATTCTATTTCAGTACTCATGATGAGGATTTAGGAAGTGGTTTTGGTAGCTGCACAATAATTATATCAAAACCACTTTGTTGGAGTTTGAGCTTTAAGTTTTGAGCATTTTCTTGATAGCGAAAAGAGCCAACTCGAATAACTTGTTCTCCTTGATAGGTGCTGACCATAGCATTAGGAAATAAACTGATCAGCTGAGATACTTGAGCATGTTTGACATAAACGGCATAAATTAATAACTTTAATTCAGTATTAGGCAAACTAACACTAGAGAAAGAGCTTACTGGGTCAGAAGCTGAGGACTTGGGTGCTATTTTAGTGGCTTTAGTCCCAACTATGGCTGTATGAGAAGATGTAGTGTTACGATTAGTCTGATTACCAAAAGCAACGATTTGATTGGAACTTAGATTATTAAAATAAGGTGTCTTACTCCCGCTAAACGAATTACCCCCCAAATTATTAACCGTACCAAAGTCCGGCCTTGCTTGTTCGCGTAGGATAATGGCGTAACTTTTAGTCTCAATAAATTGGTTATCCCGAAAAACCGGTTGGGCTTGTCCAGTAATAACCACCCCATTGAGGCAATAGCGAATGATATTATTTTGGATTGTTGGAACGGAATGGCTATCAATATTCAGCCCTAAATTCAGATCTTGAAAGGTGTTTCCTTTAACCAAGGGATAGGCTAAATCCAAGAGGATCAAACCTGTAGCTTGATTTTTATAAAAGTAATTATTTAAGATCTGGGCTTGGCTATTACCGCTTATTACCATGCCTGCTACGGCTGATCCTGTAAAGGTATTACCTACTACTAAAGGATTGGTTCCTTCAATCCAGACACCATAACCCTGAGAATTCGTGATAGTCAGACCACTGATTTTGGTATTTTTGCCAAGCACTATGGTCACATCCTCACTTTTTCCGGTAGAGGAAAAAAATTTACCACTCCCTTGAATAATGACGCGTTCTCCGTTCTGAGTCACCTCACCCTGAAGGGTTACGCCAATGGGGATCAGTAACGGAAAATTTTCTCCTGTACGCTCGCTATAAATGCCTGGAGCAATCATAATCACAGTTCCCGACTCTGCCGTATCAAGCGCCTGAGAAATTGTTAATTTTCCAGGCGCGACCCTGAGCACAGTAGCATTAGCGGCTGCCGAACCCCAGACCAACATCACACCCAAAAGCCAAATCCAGGGCATGTTATTCCAGTTTTGCGGTGCTTTTGATGGTAACAAAGATCGGGCTGTAGGGCACAGTTACTCAATGTTTGATGGGTTTGCTTTTGACCTTGGTTTTTTTGGCGGGAGGTTTTTTAGTAATAGGTGTCACATTGACTAGCGTACCCTCTACTTTTACCCGTCCCAAAAAAAGCCTCCTGTCATATTGATTGCCGTAGGACAATAATATTTCTGTACTGCGGGGGGTATTGTTGATTTGAGCTAAGCCATTGCCGACAAAGACATTTTTACCAGGATCAGTGGCTGTACCCAAATCTGGCTTAGCTTGTCCGCCCACGGCAATACCACTACGACGATTTTTTTCAAAGCGATTACCCCGGAAGATGGGTTGTGCTTGCCCAAAAACCACTACCCCATCAACACATTTGCGAATGATATTGTTGATAAATTGGGGCGCTGACTTGCCGTCAACATTGATGCCAAATCCAGTTTCCTCAAAGAGATTATTTTGGACGATTGGAGTTGCTGTACTAAGTACCGTTAGCCCGTCTGAATTATTCTTATAAAAATAATTACCGTTGATTTGAGCTGTACTTGCCCCTGTGATCATCATGCCGTCATTATTAGACCCCGTTAAGGTGTTATTGGCAATGATGGCATTACTCCCCTCGATCCAGAGGCTATAGCCGCGTTTATTGGGGTCAGAGACGGTTAAGCCCATGACTTTAGTATCTTTACCTGCCACCATCGCAACATCTTGACCTGCAACGGTTGGGGAGAGAAATTTACCGCCACCAGTGATAATAATAGCTCGGCCTTTAGTTGTTTCATCTCCGATAATCGTTACGCCAGTTGGTACAATCAGTGGAAATTTTTCGCCTGTTTGCGCTGTATAGCTACCAGGACTGACTTTGATAATAGTACCGGGAACTGCCTGACCTAGAGCTTGCGTCAGCGTTAATTGACCGGGTGCAACGATGAGTTCGGTCTCGGCATATACTGTCACACTCAAACTACTCAGCAGACCAAACAAACACAGGGCACGTAAGTTTGTCATCATTATGTACCTTTGGGAATCGGTCTGATCCTAGCATAGGGTCTAGGGGTTACGTAGTGTAGTTTTACGAAGCACGCCGACAGCAACCACTAGGGCTGGGGGGTACGGATAATCTTTTGTCCTGATGAACTTACAGCCCAATCTTTACCCAAGCGAATGGTGATCTCAGAATTAATCTGACCAGTTGAATCTCTGATCACTTCGCCTAACCCCAAGGTTTGTTGTACGGCTTCAGCAAGGGGGACATCACCTTGTTGGGCAATAACTTGTGTGTGCCAAATCGCGACAGGATAGGGCTGAATCAAATCAAAATGGCGAAAGCCTAACTCTCGTAAATAACGTTTCAGTTTGCTTGTATTAAGTGGACTTGCTGTTGCATTCTGGACGATAATATAGGCTTGATGGGCACGGTCAACGGGTTTGGCGGCAGCACGTTCTCCCCAACCCAAATAATTGGCAGCAAGTCCCGGTAATTTTTCTCTAAAAGGAATCCAAAAACTGCTGCTGTATTCACCGGGTGCACTAAAGCGTCCTGGTAACATCACTTGTTGTAAATCACGCTTACGGTCAAGTTTGACAGCGACTTGAGCCACCACCAAGAGATCGCCTAAACTTAAGTTAGTATCAACATCTTGCTGCAAAACTTCCAAAATACGCGGTAGTCGCAATAAAGTCTGGGGCTGTAAGGCTTGATCAATTAAAGCACGCAGGACTTCTTGTTGACGCTGAACCCGCCCAATATCGCCTAGCTCATCATGCCGAAAACGTAAGTATTGTTGGGCTTGTAGACCGCTCAAAGTTTGTGATCCTTGGGGAAAGTTGATATATAAGTGCTGCGAATCATCACTATAATGAATAGCTTTTTTGACGTTGACACGCACCCCGCCCAGACTATTAATAATATCTACTACGCCGAGGGTATTGAGCCGCACGTAACGATTGATAGGTAGCGCATTAAAAAGTTGACTGACAGTTTGAACTGCTAACAGGGCTCCGCCACTAATATTAGCTTCATTAATTTTATGCTTACCATAACCTGGAATCTCAACGCGTGAATCACGGGGAATCGAAACAGTATGTACCTTACCTAATTTGGGTTCTATATGGATCAGCAAAACTGTATCTGAGCGCCCATCTAAAGAATTAGCCGGAGCACAAAAGCCCTGTTCATTACAGACCTTAGAGCGCACCACATCGGTGCCAAGTAACAAAATATTCATAGCTTGCGCAGGCGGCTGAAGCAATTGAGCTTCTTGACTGCGCGTCATAGAAGTCTTAAAAGGGCGTACCTGAGGCAAAATCAGAATCAGTACCGCAGCTACAGAAAACCCTAAACCAAGTATGAGTAATAGCCAAGCGCGTGACAGTTTCATCAGTGAAAGACATCCCAGAACGAAGCAGGTTTAACGTGGATCATGGGTCGTTTTTACCAGCCAAGGGGGATTAGTTGAGGCGGTAGAGCTTAACCGATTATTGTAAGGCCGATAGTCAAATTCTTGGGAATATTTCTGGTCATCGTCAAAAAAATCACCCAGACTAAACTACGCAGTCCGGGTGATTTTAAGAGGGTTCTAAGTTATGGGGTCACAGGAGTGGTTGATGGCACCACAGGTACCACCGGAGTCGTCACAGCTGGAGATACCGTACCACCAAAGGTTTCGCCCGTGGAGGTCGTACCGGTGATGGTTTTAGTTACCCCTTGACCAGGAACTGTGCTGTACGAGGTGGTGCTGTTGTAAGTACCAGTGGCTTGACCAGCCGCATCGGTCACGGTGGTTGATTTGGTATAGCCAGGGGTACCCACAGTGCGCGTAGCCGTGGAATCTACGTTATGGCTAACGCCTTGACCATTGGTGATGATGCTGTCTTTGGTCGCAGTACCCGTGGTGCTGTTGTAGGTGCGGGTACTGTTATCATTGCGAACCACTTGACCTGCACTGTTGGTAATAGTGTAGTCATTAGTGCGGATATTGCCTGTGGCACTGGGCGTAGTCGCTCGTGTCCCGGAGACATCATAGGTTTGACCACCCCGAGTAACGGTACCGTCATAGCTGGAGCTACCGCCAGCACCATTGGTATTAGCCGTGTGGGTAGCGTTGACATCGTAGTTACCGGAGGTAGCATGACCATCGGCATTGGTACGGTTGTAGCTACCGCTAAAGTTGGAGTTGCCTGGGCTGGTTGTGGTGCGGTTACCAGTGCTGTTAAAAGTTCCGCCATTACGTCCAGTGAAGCTACGTGTGCGTTCGCCACCACCACCGCCGCCACGAGCCATTACTGGGCTCATCATCGTGACACACAAAGCTAACGCTGTACCTGCAAAAACTAAATTCTTGAACGCGGTCATGGAGTTTCCCAAAGGAGTTCATTTATTATGACGAATACCGACTACTAGATGTTCAATAAATCTGTCCTCTTTCCAATAAATGTTTGACATTTCACGAAGCGGTCACTGAGCATTAAAAAGTCTCAAAAACCTAGTGCAACCCTGCCCAGTGACTAAACAGGTTCCACATCTGCCCTTGCACATCCGTCAGGCGGTGATCACTATGGAGCAAGGTTACCTGTACATAGGGACGCTGCTTGGCAAAGGCAACACTAACCTGTGCATCAACGACTTCATCTTCAAGACCATGAACAATCAAAATAGGTAATGCCCGAACTAGGCTATGTTCGTTGTAGTGACGCGCATCCTCGATCATGGCATAGTCGAGTGCCATCACTTTGTTATAAGCATAATGTGCCATCTCCAGATAGCCCTTATCCCGCCACAACTCCAGAGCACCCATTCTGGTTGGCCAATCTTGCAAAAAGTTAAAGGCCGGAGCCATCAAAAATAAACGACAGACCCGAGGGTCTACAATCGCACTCAAGACCGCCAACAGTCCGCCCATACTAGAGCCTAACAACGTCACAGGCTGCGGGTCATCGCCTAGGGTTTCGTGAATACGTGCCAATTGGCTACTCAGGGTCATGGTCCGAAAGTTAGGCAGATTCAAATCCGGGGAAACTAACTCAAGGCCAAGAGTGTTTAATTGTGCCGTGAAATAACGCCCTTTACCAGAATTAGGGCCAGAGGCAAGACCATGGAGGTAAAGATAACGCATGGGTTTGATCATAACGGTTTTTTGAAGAGAAAAGCCCGGGTAATTTCTAGCCATGGCGGTAAAAATTTAATTTTATTCAAGAAAACTACTACGGCTAGCCCCTTAACGAAAAAAGGTCAGAATGGAAACTATGATAATAAGTGTGCGTCAGATCTATTCGTGACCCCGCAGGTTCCCCATGCCCAACCGTCTCTCCAAAATTTTTGCTTTGGTGCTCGCTAGCAGCCTGTTAGTACACCCACTCCCGGCTCAGACTCCTGATATGCAGTGGACAAGACCTTATGCTGAAGCACTACAGCAACAACAAAATTTGCCTGTAAGTACATCTAACCTAGAAAAAACTCTAACTCGCCTCGAATTAGCCACTTGGGTGGGACAGGTCTTTAATTTGCCCGCACCCAAAAAGACCGTGACCATCACCGATATTCCTAAAAGTAGTGCTGACTATGCCAAAGCTCGAGCCTTTGTCCAAGCGGGTCTAGGCAGTGCGCCAGGGGGTAAATTTCAGCCCAAAGGAGACTATACGCGCCTCGAAGCGATTGCCCTATTTGACCGTTTATTAAAATTGACAGCTCCGGGGTCTGAGACGACGACCGCGTGGTTATCACTTTATAAAGATGGCGACCAAGTGGCAGCTGAAGGTAAACCCTTTGTCGCAGCAGCAGCCCAAGCGGGACTCATCATCAATTATCCCAATCCCAAAGAACTTGGGCCTGATTTCATTTTGACGCGCGGTGAAGGCGCAGTTTTGCTCTATCAAGCCCTTGTCAGTCGTCAAAAACTTAATCCCTTACCGCCACCAGTCGCGCAGTTAACAATCGAAGCCCCCAAACTTACCGCCATCGAAGTGCAGCCCAAAGACCGAGCGCTCAAACCGGGTGAAAGTGTGACTATTACGGCTCAAGGCACACCCGGCACCAAAGCGACCTATTCTTTGGGAGATTTGGTGCGTAACCAACCCCTCAAAGAAACTCAGCCCGGTATTTACACCGCATTTTATAAGGTCAAGGCGGGAGACTATCTCAATAATCCTGCCATCAGCGTTGCTCTCAGTCGTGGCGGTCTCGAAGACCGCAAACAACGCATTGCCGTCCTCAGTGTTGGTACTGCGCCAGTGGGTAGATCAACTGTGGCAGCTGCGCCCCCTGCCTCAAATGACGATGCCGCGTCAAATAATGACAGCAATAATAATACAGGTATTGATCCCTATAGTGGCACCAGTCCCAATGGCATTCCGGGGGGCTTTGGTGGGGGCAACAACAATGCTAATCGTACGTCGGGTCAAGCCTATAGTCCGGGGCTTTATCGACCGGATTTTCGCAATAACAGCGGCGGTAGTGGACGGTCTACCTCAGATTTGGCCTCAGCTTCGATACCCCCTCAGATCACGCAAGTTGGCTTTAATAGTAAGCCTGGTAAACCCTTTGTACCCGGTGATGTCTTGGTGGTGACCTTGCGCGGCGACCAAGGCGGTGCGGCTAGTTTTCGTATTGATGGCTATACAGCCGAGGTCAAAATGAAAGAACAACCTAAAGGCTTCTACAAAGCTGAGGTCAAAATTGGTAAAAATCTCGACATTCCTAACGGCAAGATTTTGCTGACCTTAAATAAATTTGGTAAAACTGCTATCGAATCAATCCCCGAACCGATCACGGTCTTCCCAGCTAAGGCTGTTCCCAAAGCGCAATTTTAAACATAAAGTGGTCAATTCAAAGTCACTGTACTCTGTTTGATTTTTTATAAACAGACTCTACTCACCTTCTTGAAAAGAAGTCTTGCATGTCTGCTACTGAGTTAATCCGCATGGGGCGACTCTTTAGTAGGATACAAAAGTATTTTCCGACCCTGTGTTCGACCATTGTTGGGTAGCTGTAAAGAAACTTTATGGCAACTGCTTTCCGAAGCTTAGAAGCGCAACTAACCTTGCTTTGCCCGCACCAATGAAGATTACGAGACCCACCTGATGATTTTCCTTGCCAGCCAAATCAAAGATGAGCAAAGATTCCTGGTAAGCACTGGCTCACCAAGATTGAATTTGAGGTCAACAGTAGTAAGTTTAGTTTGATAGACTAAGTTTATCCAGGAGTTTATCATGCAAACTTTTAATATTCACGAAGCAAAAACCCAGCTATCCCGTTTAGTTGAACTAGCTGCTCAGGGTGAGTCCTTTGTGATCGCTAAGGCGGGTAAACCCATGGTCAAGGTCACAGCTCTCCATGCACCTGAGGCTTCACAGATGAAGCGACGGGGCTTTTTGAAAGGGCAAATCTTAGTTCCTAGTGACTTTGACCAGATGGGCGGTACTGAGATTGAGCAACTGTTTGATGGCAAGGCATGAGGCTACTATTAGATACGCATTTACTACTTTGGGTCGCGGGTTCTATTGGAGAACTCTCACTTGAGGCGATTTCACTAATTGATGATCCTGCTCACGAACTATTCTTCAGTGCAGCAAGCCTCTGGGAACTGACCATCAAAAATAGTCTGGGTCGGGAAGATTTTAAAGTAAACCCACACCTCCTGCGGCGGGGCTTATTGGACAACGGTTATATGGAACTGCCGATTTATAGCGTACATACTGTAGCCGTAGGTGGTCTACCCAATCTGCACAAAGACCCATTTGACCGCATTTTAATTGCCCAAGCTACGGTGGAAGGGATGCTTTTAATTACTTGTGATACAGTCGTGGCGAGTTACCCTGGCCCAATTCAGAAAGTTTAATTTTCAATGTTCTGTAAATCTGGAAAAAGTTGCTGTAACACAGAAAAAATCTATTTCCGCTCTGGTGATCACGCAGATGGTTGTCTGGGTAATGCTACTCAAAGATTGGGGTGAATGACCTTGCTGTATCGTGGGCAAGCATAGCCCATTATTGATGAATGTACAATCATTAGGATGCAAGCCTTGCTATGAGTCTGCTTTAGACGGTCAGAAAGCAAGCTGGGAGAAGTTATAGCCTATCTACTATTTTTGTGCGTATCATCATACCGGAGAATAACAGTCTAGTAGGCAGCCACAGAGCTTATGACGGGTAGAGGCGCTTCAGTTTCTCCCGTGCTTCTTTGGTCGTGAAGCGCCATTGGATTTTCGTCTGTGCTCGATTGCGTTGCTCTTGCCAACACCGTATTGCTTGACCTACCCG
>JBBRQP010000057.1:0-19608 GCA_038226175.1 Gloeobacterales cyanobacterium | reverse complement strand
TTGGGTGACGATTGAAGAAGTGGAAGAGCGATTAGAGCAACGATGTCGTAGTTTATCAAAGCAGACCGAGTTGCTCAAGAGATACTTGTTCTACCATTGGTGGCCCAGAACAAAAACCTGCTAATCAAACGGAAAGAGTATTAGTAGATGCGATGATGAAAGACCCCTTTTGGAGCATTGTTAAATCCGAACTGCTCAAGTACAGTGCCAGTCTCTGGTCGCGCCGTATCACAGAGGCCGATAGACTCGTCTACAAAGTCTGTGATGACCGGATCAATTTCCTCAAGGCTCGTTACCATTACGATGAGTGACACAGTATGAATCCATGCGGCACGGGCATCCCATTACTTTGCACCTGTGGCGGCGACCCTTGACAGTAAGTTATTCACAGACTAGTCAGAGCATCAATATCATGCTTAACGCGCTGGTAGGCTTTTTTATAGACTTGGCTTTGTTCATAAAGAGCTAAAGGATCAGGCAGGTCAACAAAGACTTTCTCACTAATAGCCTCAATGCGTGCCGCAATCAAAACCTCCCTTAAATAGCTATCTAGCGCATAAATATTCTCTTTGGCCTGATGGCGCAACTGTTCTAACTGAACTAAGCCTTGCTCATAAATAGGGAGTTTGTCTTGATGCCGTTCAGAGACCGAGACTATAGCCGTCACCGATTTGAGTTGAGATATTTGCTTAACCAAATCACAAACCTGTTTTTCTAGTTGCTGGCGTTCCAACAGTAGAGGGATGTTTTTACGTAGTTTTTGTAAAGTAAGGTCTTTGTCTCGACTTGAAGAAACCTTGAGATTGTAGGGGGGATGAGTACGGCAATCAAATTCTAATTTCTGCTTTGCTCCGGTAACCGAGACCTCCAGTACCATAATCGCTGTTGATTTCACCTCTAACACTAAGCCCCAGCGTGCACGACTAGAGTTGAGCTTTACCCATTGAGTTTCTTAATACGCTGTAAATGAATGGCGTCAGAGATAAACTGAGTTGATTTTGATACTCTCAGCTCGATAATCTGCCAAAAGCCCAGTGTAATGAGACCAATGATCACAGCAGCAATCCAAAAACAGCAGGTTAAAAGGGTCACAAACACAGTCCACATATCGAGCATAAATCCTTACGAGTGAGAGATATAGCAGTTATAACCCATACCAGCTAATAAAAATTTGATGAATATGGATAGTAAATTACACGGCGTAGGAGCGACTTTCAGCGAGGGCGTAGGGAATCAGCGAGACTGAGTAGATTTTCTGGGCTGATGCGAACAAAGCCATGACGTGGCGTATCAATATCTGCGATCAGCATAAAAGCCAGAGAGACAATAAGCGGCAAAATCAGAAGCAGCCGAGAACCTGCTGTCATGCTCCGCGAACCATAGCCGACCAGTAAGTTACAGCAGATGGCGATGACGACCATAAGCCACCAAGCCGAAGTTGGAATTCGGTTCCAATAGGCCGCTTGGGTATATCCTTGTGCGTCCAGCACATCATTCATCCCTGAAACAGCTAAAGAAACAATGGGGGTTGGCTTGGCTACAGCAACGACTCGAACTGCCGACCACAACGCAGTCTGCAACTGCGTTGTTCGGCTATTGATTTTCTGAAGCTCTTGCTCGTCGCGGGTTAGGTGAAAGAGAATACGCTGGTCGAGGTAGCTGCGTAATAGTGGACGCACCTTTGCGGCATCGTCCGCAGGGAGCAGATCAAGTCGAAAATATTCCGTACCAATCGCATTGGCCTCCACCGCCTCATAGTTCTTTCTCTGGTCGTAACGGTTGATGGCTACCGAAAAGCTAAAGCCAATAATCAGTCCTAGCAGAGAGAGGGTAGAAGCAAGGACAACGTTGAAGTCTTCACGGATTTCCTCTTGGAGAGGCTGTTTTTTCAGCAAAAACCAGCCGACCCATGCCGCCAGACAGAGTCCGCTAAACGAGAGCGCAAGGACAAGCAGTGGCTGCGGCTCGTTCATACCCTAATCCTTGTTGTAAGTCATATTATGCTTCTTGCGTTGTTCCATCACTTTAGTTACAGTTCCTCTATTTGTAAGCAACTATTATGCTTTGACTCTGCCCTACGTCCAGTTAACTTCAGGCTCCCAAAGCCACGCCCAGAACACGCCTATAATGGCGTGGCTTTAGCGGTCTGTCCTTGTGCGGCAACTTATGTCCCGTTGTTCATGCATAGGGCTTACGCTTCTCAAGCTAATATAATCCTAAAATGCCTAGTATGAGCTATCCCAAAGTCTCAGAAATTTCTGATTAGATCCCTGAAACTTCAACCTAGAGCAAGTTACATAAGAATCGGGATGACAGGATTCGAACCTGCGACCTCTGCGTCCCGAACGCAGCACTCTACCAAGCTGAGCCACATCCCGATAGCCCTATCCTACTGTGATTTGTACCCCAATTAGGGCAGTTTGACCGAAGGAATTGCTAAATTAACCTGCCCATCTGGGAAATTTTGTAGGCTCAAACGCAGATAGCGGGCGCTACCTAATTCGTCGATCGGAATTTCAATAGTTCCGGTATAGGTTGTGCCATCTGCCCGTACATCACCTGGTAAATTTGAGGTCAGGGTACTGAGACGCTTGCCTTTTTCGTCAGAAACCAACAATTGATTGAAGGCATCACCGTACAAAAAGCGGCGGTCTTTATCACTGTTATTGCTAAGACTGACTTCAAGTATGAGTTGATTCGCCAATTTCTGCACTGTGTTTACGCGCAGGACAAGATCGGCACTGGTCGCTTCTTGTTGGGTGTCCGCTTTTGCAGCGGCAGCTACTACTTTGGGAGCAGCAAAAATATCTGAGGTTTCTAAATTAGCATCACGTACTACAGAGCCAGCTGTACTGTCAACAACCCGTAAGCCTTGAGCACGCATGCGCCGTTCATTTTGTGCAACTTGGGAGAGTATTTGAGGCTCAGAGATAAAACCGTCAGATTTTTCTTGATCAAACAAATCAGTGGTTAAGTCAACGGTTGTGGGCGTCTGTACATCCCGCAGGGCTTGCTGACCATAACCATAGCCCAAATAAGCGCATAGGATCACGGCTAAAACCGCACTGACAAATAAAATAACCAAACCCCAAGGACTACGCTGCTTTGGTGCAACAGGCGTAGATTTGGGGCTTGGGGTTGCTTCCATGGTTGAAAGCTATTTGAGGATTTTGGCTACGACACCAGCACCGACCGTCCGACCACCTTCACGAATAGCGAAGCGCATCCCTTGTTCGATAGCAATAGGTTGGATTAATTCCACCACCATTTTGATGTCATCACCGGGCATAACCATTTCCACACCTTCAGGAAGGGTAATGGAACCCGTTACATCCGTTGTCCGCACATAAAACTGAGGACGATAACCGGGGAAGAAAGGAGTATGACGACCACCTTCTTCTTTGGAGAGAACGTACACCTGTGCTTCAAACTCGGTATGGGGCTTGATACTGTTGGTTTTTGCTAAGACCATGCCACGTTCAATGTCATCTTTTTTGACACCGCGTAACAGAATCCCGATGTTATCACCAGCCATCCCTTCATCGAGAGTTTTTTGGAACATCTCTAGACCGGTAACGATGGCTTTGCGGGTATCGCGCAAACCGACGATTTCGATTTCTTCACCAACTTTGATTTTCCCGCGCTCAATCCGACCGGTAGCAACTGTACCACGACCAGTAATGGCGAATACATCTTCCACAGCCATCAAAAATGGCTTGTCAGTTTCCCGGGCAGGCGTTGGAATAGCTTCGTCTACGGCTTCCATCAAGGAGTAGATGCAGTCAACCCAAGCATTTTCACCACGTTTGACCGTAGGGTTAGCGGTGATGTAGTCGAGAGCTTCTTTGGCTGAACCTTTGACAATCGGAATATCGTCACCGGGGAAGTCGTATTTGCTGAGCAATTCCCGGACTTCAAGTTCGACGAGCTCAACGAGTTCATCCTCGCCTTCCATCAAGTCAGCTTTGTTTAAGAAAACTACGAGAGCTGGGACACCGACTTGGCGAGCGAGCAGGACGTGTTCTTTGGTTTGCGGCTCGGGGCCGTCAGCAGCAGAAACCAACAGGATCGCACCGTCCATTTGTGCCGCACCGGTGATCATATTTTTCACATAGTCGGCGTGACCGGGGCAATCTACGTGGGCATAGTGGCGTTGGTCGGTTTCGTATTCGACGTGGGCGGTATTGATGGTAATGCCCCGGGCTTTTTCTTCAGGAGCCGCATCAATTTCGTCGTATTTACGAGCTTTAGCATTGCCCAAAGCTGCTAGGGTCATTGTAATTGCAGCAGTTAAGGTGGTTTTGCCGTGGTCAACGTGACCAATGGTGCCAATGTTGACGTGAGGTTTGGAGCGTTCGAATTTAGCGCGAGCCATAGGTTAACTTCCTTGTCAGCGGTGAGCGGTGCGTCGCCGACCGTTGGGGCACGGGTTAGGGTCTAGGGTATCGTGACACCCATGACCCTCTGCCTCTCAGTGAGAAAGGCGACAAGTACTCAATTTAACAAATCTTTGGGGTAAGTGTCAATTGTGACCATAGCAGTGCCAGATCAATTTCCTCCTCATCTTGAGGATACTGTTCACAAGGAAAAAACCGCTAAAAACTAGGCGTTTAGTCTGATGCTGCTTGATGTCTATGGTCGCCATGATTTTTGGATTGCTAAAGACATATCAGATCTCTGAAAAATAATCAAGGGTAAAGGTACCAAAAAATATTTTCGTAGCTAATGTTATCTTAACCTTCGCCTCATACACTCATCTTTGGCAAGAGGCTGGCAGTCGTATCGACCGTGGATTAAGACGTAATCAGGTCATTAGTATTGTCGCGTTCAGTGTTCACACATTTTAAAGGTGACTTCAATGTTAGTTTCCAATTGTTCCCTCAAAGTAGTTCCCGCTCTGGCGGCAACTTTGACCTTGGCTTGACAAGTGGTTTCTGCTCAAACCGCCTTGCCCGAACTAGTTTACCGTCAGTGGGCTGATGCCTGCACCGATAACCCGGTTTCTGGTGCTGGCTCCACCACCTGCTCCTGTGGGCGCATTTAGTTTCTAAACGTCTTTTGATGAGTGTTGGTCTAGCTGTGCAATTATTGTGGGTCGCTCAAGGCCAGCCTGCACGTTTACAAACTCCCGTATTTTCTGGTGTCTCCGTCACCATAGACGATGCTGTTGCACCCCGCCTTCCCGCCATTTATAACCCAGTTTTGACCGCCAGACTTGATGCTAATGGCAAGCGCGTGATCTCAGCTCCAAGCGGGTAATTTGGTCAGTTTACAAAATGAGTTTAATCTCCAACAAATAATAGCGGGACTAATTACTGCACCTAGTCGTTCGGTCAGTCAAGACCAACAGATTGATGCTCTGGTGACTAAGCTAACCCTCAGTACTGGTTCCCAGCAGCCTTAACCCGGCAGGTATTGGCTAATTTGGTTGTCTTACAGTCTCTCAGGACAAAATCAATCAAGGCCAATTCACGATTGCCCTAGCCGCCTACAACAAAATGGTAGAAGCGGCTAGCCTGAGTTATCTCACCAAGCCCCCATCCGATTTTGTGGTTCTCCAAACCCTCTTCAAAGGGTTATAAATTCTTGTAGATAAAAATATCAGCCGGTTAATCTTGCGTAGTTGTTTTCTTCTGTTTTTGGGATAGTATTGGCGGGAGTTTTCCACAAAAAAATCCCCCGCCGAAGCAGGGGAGATATCTTATCCACTCAACTAATTAGTAACTGGTTTGGGCAAGCTTTTCACCTGTCTCGCGGTTGATTCCTTTCTCAAAACCAGCAAAGGCAGCCCGTGCACGACCAGCGTGCCAGAGGTGTCCGACTAGTAAGAAGAAACCAAGCAAGAAGTGAGAGGCTGATAGCCAAGTCCGAGGGCTAACGTAGTTAATAGTATTGATTTCAGTTGCCACACCACCTACCGAGTTCAGAGAACCAATTGGGGCATGGGTCATGAATTCAGCAGCGCGCCGAATCTGCCAGGGTTGAGCCGTGGTCGCTAGCTTGTCAATTGCATAGCCAGTACCATTTTTCTGACCTGTTGCATCGGTGCCTTTGAAAGGCTCAAGGTGAGGGCTTTTGGTTGCCCAGAAGCGCATCGATTCACCACCAAAGATGATTGTGCCAGTAGGAGAGCGCATCAGGTATTTACCCAGACCCGTTGGGCCTTGAGCAGAACCGATGTCAACCCCGAGGCGCAAGTCACGTTGCATGAAGGTGAAATCTTGACCTTGAGCAGCTTCGGAGTTGGTCGGGCCATAAAACTCTGAAGGGTAAACTGTATTGTTAAACCACACATAGGCGGCAGCAATAAAGCCCATTAGAGACAATGCACCTAGAGAGTAGGAGAGATACGCCTCACCAGACCAAACCAAGGCTTTCTCAGCCCATTTGAAGGGGCGTGTGGCAATGTGCCAGATACCACCACCAATACAAATCAAACCAATGTAGATGTGACCGCCGATGACATCTTCGAGGTTATCCACGGAGATGAGCCAGCCTTCACCACCAAAGAATGATTTGGCAACGTAACCAAAGATGATCGCCGGATCAAGGGTTGGACTCATGATTGTCCGCACCGCACCACCATTGACTTGGATCAAGCCAGAAGGGGTAGGGATGGACTGAGGCAAGATACCTTGACCATTGACGCAGGGATAACCATCTACACAAGCAGATAGCACCTTAGCCCAAGGGTCATAGACACCAGCTCCAGCGAAGCCAAAGAAACCGATGGCCTTGAAGACCAACAGAAAGGCGCCGCAACCCAACAAAATTAAGTGAATACCAATAATGGTCGTCATCTTATTTTTGTCTTTCCAGTCATAACCAAAAAATCCGGTTAGAACTTCAGGCCCCCAGATCGAGTGGTAAATACCACCCAGACCCAAGACTAGTGAGGAGATCAAGTGTAGTACCCCAACCACAAAGAAAGCCCAAGTGTCAGAGACTACACCGCCAATCATCGGATTTTCTGCGGTACCGCCCCAGCCAAGGGTGGCGAGGTGGGGCAACAGAATCAGACCTTGCTCATACATCGGCTTAGCCGTGTTGTAGTGAGCTAATTCAAACAGGCACATTGCACCTGCCCAGAAGACGATTAGACCGCCGTGGGCAACGTGAGCACCGAGGAGTTTGCCCGAAAGATTGATAAGACGAGCATTACCTGACCACCAAGCAAAATCTTCTTGGCGCCCAGAGATGGCCTGGGCATCAAACGTTGTATCAAAGCGCGTTACCACGGGGCAATACCTCCTCAGGGAATTCGAGGCCAGCGTGCGGTTGGTCATAAGGACCCATCCAGGCACGAATACCTTCGTTAATCAAGATATTAGCGGTATACAAGGTTTCAAACTCGGGGTCTTGGGCAGCGCGAACTTCTTGAGACACAAATTCGTAAGCCCGTAAGTTCAAGGCCACACCAACAATCCCGATTGAAGCCATCCATAGGCCTGTCACAGGGACAAACAGCATAAAGAAGTGCAACCAACGTTTGTTAGAGAAAGCAATCCCGAAGATTTGGCTCCAAAAACGGTTGGCCAACAACATCGAGTAGGTTTCTTCTTCTTGGGTCGGGTCAAAGGCTTTGAAGGTGTTGGCACCGTTGCCATCTTCAAACAAGGTGTTTTCAACCGTCGCGCCGTGAATGGCACACAACAGCGCACCACCCAAGACACCAGCAACGCCCATCATATGGAAGGGGTTAAGGGTCCAGTTGTGGAAACCTTGGAAGAACAAGAGGAAACGGAAAATACCGTTTACACCAAAGCTCGGTCCGAAGAACCAAGAGTGCTGACCTAAGGGGTAAATCAAAAATACAGAGACAAAAACGGCGATAGGAGCCGAGAACGCAATGGCGTTATAAGGACGAATGCCGAGCAAACGAGAAACTTCAAACTGACGCAACATAAAGCCGATCAGGGCTAATGCACCATGAAACCCAACAAAAGTCCACAGTCCGCCCAATTGGCACCAACGTTGGAAATCACCTTGGGCTTCCGGACCCCACAGTAGGATCAAGGAGTGACCCATGGCATCAGCCGGAGAACTTACGGCGGCGGTAAAGAAGTTACAACCTTCAAGGAAGGAACTCGCCAACCCGTGGGTGTACCAGCTAGTGGCGAAGGTAATACCCGTCATCCAACCACCAACCGCCATGTAAGCGGTGGGGAAGAACAACAGTCCTGACCACCCGATAAAAACAAAGCGGTCTTTTTTGAGCCAGTCATCCAGGGTGTCAAACCATCCCTGGTTCTGCTCCTGTCTCCCTACTGCAATAGTCATTTTTTGGCAGCTCCATAAAGTAAAAGGGTCTCTTAGTTACAGAAATTGCTTCCTGTAATAGCAGAAACACGGTTCACCCACTAGGGGAAAGGCCGCGCTCCAGCTTTTCAAAAGGACTCTGAAGAGTTTACACGTTCCATTTGTAGCGGAATGTAAACTTTTTTTCAAGGAAAACGTACTTTTTTCTCAGAAAAGCCTTTTTTCTTGCGTTCAAGAGACTTCTAGACCCCTATTTTAAGCCGTAAAGCCTAAGATTATTAAATAAATCAGGAGATGTTTGTTAATTTTCGTTACGGATGATGATAAGGATGCCCCGCCAAAATCGTCAAAACCCGATAGAGCTGCTCCAACAAAACTACCCGGGCTAATTCGTGAGGCAAGGTCAAAGCCGAAAGCGCGAGCTGCTGGGGGGCAGCGCATTTGATGTCTACATGTAAGCCCCAAGCGGAGCCGATCACAAAAGTCCAATCCGGCTGTCGGGCAAGCCAACGGGTTAATTCGAGCGTAGTTAGGTGCTTACCCCGTTCATCAAGCAAGATAGTCTGTGAACTAGCTGGCAAATACGGCTG
This sequence comes from Gloeobacterales cyanobacterium, assembly GCA_038226175.1. Taxonomy (GTDB): domain Bacteria; phylum Cyanobacteriota; class Cyanobacteriia; order Gloeobacterales; family Anthocerotibacteraceae; genus JBBRQP01. The sequence continues at coordinate 10,759 of JBBRQP010000057.1, read as the reverse complement.
CAGTAACTGGGCTTCTTTTTTGAGAATACTCTGGGTATCCCCGCCCTTTTGGGGCTTCAGCTCAAGCAACTCAAAAGCTGCATAGCGTTTGATGCGCTGCTGATAATCACGACAAGCGCCGTCGTAGGGAGAAGTCGCGGTAAGATTGCCGATGGTGATGACGCGCCACATGGTAGTCAGTGTATCGCTTGCGGTTGTAACTCTTGTTTTTTGCGCAACCCGTTACTATAGATAAAGAGCCAAAGCAATAACGTCATGAAAAACACAGGCTACAAAATTTTACTAGCTGTTTTGAGCTGGAGCTGGGCAAGTACAGTCGTAGGCGCGCAAACGGTTCAATATTTGCCCATCACTGCCAAGGTTCAACTTGGTAGCCAAACGGTCAACCTCGAAGTGGCCCGCACTAGTCAAGAGATGATGATTGGCCTGATGGGACGCAAGGATATTCCCGCTGACCGGGGCATGTTATTTATGTTGCCACAACCGCAATATATTAGTTTTTGGATGGCCCACTGCTATACGCCAATTGATATGGTTTTTATTCAGCAAGGCAAAATCGCCAGCTTAACCGAAAAAGCTAAACCCTGTCCCGAAGCCAAAAATTGTCCCTTGTATCCCTCTAAGGTCATGGTTGATCAAGTTCTCGAACTACGCGCTGGACAAATTAGTGCCCTAAAACTTAAGGTTAAAGACCCGGTTCCAGTTAGTTTTTTAGCTAGCCCTATCTATCTCTCACCCATTACCCAACGATGAATACGCCCCTACTTGGTCAATCTCTACCTCAGCTTGAAACTTGGCTCGTCAATCAAGGTGAGCCTGCTTACCGCGCCAAACAACTCCACCAATGGCTCTACACCCGTAATCTGCGCTCCCTCGAAGATGTGACGGTATTCTCCAAACGTTGGCGTAAGACTAATACTGCTGTCCCGGTAGGGCGTTCGACGTTAATCCTGCGTACCCCGAGTCCCGATGGCACGGTCAAATATTTACTCAGACTCAAGGATGGCGAGACCATTGAAGCGGTGGGCATCCCGACGAGTGAACGACTGACGGTCTGTGTATCTTCGCAGGTGGGCTGTCCGATGGCCTGTACTTTTTGTGCCACAGGTAAATCTGGGTTTGCGCGTAATTTGCAGGTGCATGAAATTCTCGATCAAGTGCTAACGGTACAAGCAGATTTTGGGCGGCGCGTTAGCCATGTCGTCTTTATGGGTATGGGCGAACCTTTGTTAAATATCAAGAGTCTGCACCTGAGCCTAGAGCGTCTCAATCAAGATATTGGCATTTCCCAGCGGCATATTACGGTTTCGACAGTCGGGGTCAAAGGCCGGATTCGGGTTTGGGCAGACTATCGCCATCAGTCTACGCTTGCCGTTTCCCTTCACGCGCCCAACCAACTCCTACGCGAGAAGTTGATTCCGAGTGCGCAAGCTTACGCTATCGAAGAACTGCTCAGTGAATGTCAAGCCTATGTCCAGACCACCGGACGCCGGGTAACTTTTGAGTACACGCTCTTGGCTGGGGTCAATGACCAGGAGTTTCATGCCCGTGAACTCGCAGAACGGGTACGCGGCTTTCAGAGTCATGTTAATCTCATTCCCTATAATCCGATCAGTGACGCTGATTATCGGCGACCTAGCCCCAAACAAGTCCAACGTTTTTTGCAGACGCTGACCAACCAACGCATCTCTGCTTCAGTGCGTCAAACGCGCGGCATGAGCGAATCTGCCGCTTGCGGACAGTTACGCCGCCAAAAATTAGCCGAACCTTTAACCCCGTCTCTCGTGGAGGAACTCCTGTGAATCATGTTTCAGTTTTGCTCTATGGCATTATGGGTGCAGCTTTATTGATCTATTTACCGTTTTTCCCAACGGCCTATGCGCGGTTGACTTCCGGGTTTCAGCCTTCTGCTCCTAGGGCGATGTTTGATAAACTTCCTGATTACGCTAAGCGAGCGACCTGGGCTCACCAAAATGCCTTTGAAAGTTTTGGGCTTTTTTTGGCGGCGGCGCTGATGGTGTTGGTGACGGCTAAAAGCTCTCAGGCGACCAGTACCTCGGTGTTAGTTTATCTGCTGGCTCGCAGTGCCTATAGTCTCTGTTACATCTTGGATCAGCCTTGGTTGCGGTCGTTATGTTGGGCGACGGGTATGGCCTGTATTGGGTCTTTGATGCTGACCAGTATTGGCTAGGACATCCTATGATTCACCTTTCTCGAATAAACAAACTGGCGTACAAGCTGGTGGCATAATTCAAGCATGAAGTTATTTTATCAACCTGATCTTAAGGACATCTCTTTGGCTGGGGTGCTCTATGCCCTCGGTGACCCCATACGACTAGAAATTGTCAAGCGTCTGGCGGTGGAAGGGGAAAAACCCTGTGCAGCTCTAGATTGTTCGATTGCCAAGTCAACGATGTCGCACCATTTCCGGATTTTGCGTGAGGCCGGAGTTTTATCTTGTCGTAAAGAGGGAACCCAGCTCTTCAATTCCCTACGGCGCGATGATTTGGAACTGCTTTTTCCCGGTTTACTCACCGCAGTATTAGGAGCAGCACCGATAGGAGCTTCGCTTGAGCAGCCTGGATCATGAAGTTTGCTGTATTAGGAACTGGTGCAGTGGGTGGTTTTTATGGCAGCAAGCTACAACAAGCAGGCTATGAGATGCATTTTTTACTTCACCAAGATTTTGAGTATGTACGCGAATATGGACTCACCGTGATTTCTAAGGATGGGGACTTTGCGCTACCCAAGGTCAATGCCTATGCCGCTGTGGAACAGATGCCCCCCTGCGATGTGGTTTTAGTTGCTCTCAAAACTACCCAAAATCATCTATTACCACAACTTTTGGCAGCAGTTTTGAAACCAGAGGGCGTAGTTGTGATGCTTCAAAATGGCTTGGGTATTGAGGAAACTGCGGCTCAAATCGTCGGTGCTGAGCGGGTACTAGGCGGACTTTGTTTTTTGTGTGCCAACAAAACTGCACCCGGACAAATTTTGCATTTGGATCAAGGACGATTGACCTTAGGCGAGTTCCAAAAACCCGGTGTCAGTCCTCGATTGACATACTTAGCTGCAATATTCCAAAATGCTGGCGTTCCTGTGGTGTGTGCAGAAAACCTCCAGACGGCGCGTTGGCAAAAGTTGCTATGGAACATGCCTTTTAATGGCCTCTCAGTGGTCTTAAATGCGACAACGGCGCAACTGATGACCCAGAGCCGTCCGCTGGTCGAGACCCTGATGCAAGAGGTGCTCACGCTGGCTGAGGCCACAGGTTATCCGTTACCCACGACAGCTCTGAGCGCTATGCTCGCAGCCACCGACCAGATGTTGCCCTACCAAACCAGTATGAAACTAGACTACGATGCCCGTCGTCCCCTTGAGCTTGAAGCTATTTATGGCTATCCATTACGCCGCGCTCAAGCTCATGATCAAGCGGCACCCCAACTAACCATGCTTTATCAGCAATTACAATTTTTGAACGCTTACTAATTTGAACATAGTTCACAAATCCTTGTCTGATCCGTTGATAATGCTAGGGTAAACAGGAAGTTAGAGCTAAGCAAAGATTGTGGTTCTCACTGAGAGTGCTATTAATTTATCAGACCCACGCATTACACCGCAAAGGGTCACCCTCAAAGGCGTATCTTGGCCTACTTATCTAAGGTTGCTTCAGGAACTAGGCGACCATCGTACTTCCCGTTTTAGCTATGACAACGGCATTCTCGAAATCACCATGCCCGCCAAATCTTATGAGATCATCAATCGGCTGCTTGCTCGTATTCTGGTGACGACTCCCGACGTTGATGCTACGCATACAACACGGGCTTCTCAGCAACACCAGCTATCGCTTTGGTTACTCGCTGAGCTTTAATCACCGTGCGTCCCACGGCAATGTTCTTGATATTGATGGCGGCATTTACATCCCGGTCAAGCTCTAGTCCGCAAATATGACAAGAATGCCACCTATCAGCTAGCGTCTTCGGAACGTAGGCACCGCAATCAATATTGGAACAGACTTGACTTGTGCCAGATGGGTTTACGGCTATTGCGAGTTTGCCAGCCTTCTCAGCTTTGCGACTCACAATGGACAGAAACTGACTCCACCCGGCATCCAGAATAGACTTACTCATTCTGGTTTTAGCCAAACCTTTGATGTTCAAATCCTCGTAAGCGATTATGTCGTGTTCACGTACTAGCTCCTGAGCTGTGTTGTAATGGAAGTCTTGACGTTGACGAGCAACTTTTTGATGATGCTTGGCTAGTCGCATAACAGCTTTGTGTCTACACTTAGAGGATCTTTGCTTACGAGAAACTGCTTTATTTAACTTCTTCTTATCCCGTTCAGCTTTTCTAGCAAACTGTGGAATAGGAACTACTTGACTATCACTGGTAATCAGAAAAGCCTTGAGTCCCATATCAATGCCAATAGCTTTCTCTATACTCAAGTCAAGCCTGAACATAGGCACGGATACATCTTGTAAAGTAAGAGTAACATAATAACCATCAGCAGCTTTGATGATTTGGGCGGTCTTAATCTTGAAGCCAGCAGGAATAGGCCGATGTAAGATAATATTGACTTCTCCTATCTTAGGTAAAGTAACACGATTATTCTGAATGCAGTCTTGTTTTATTTGTGGATAGGTAAAGCTCCTGTATCTACCTTGACCCTTAAATCGTGGCTTACCAGAGCGTTCACCTGATGTGTCTGATTTAAGATAACGGTCAAAGGCTTTTTTTACCCGTTCAGTACAGTTTTGTAAAACCTGAGAGTGAATCTCTGTGTATTCAGGAAATAGTTTCTTTGTAGTAAGTAAATCTTTCTTCTGCCAGTAATAATCAGGTTGCTCAACAATGGAGGCAATGCTACAGGAGGTAATGGAACAGGCATTGACTGGGCAACGAGTAGATTCATACCAATTAAATCTTTCTGCTAACCGATAATTATACTGTCTACGCAATAGTTCAAGCCACTCATCAATCTGGGCGGCTTGAGCAGAAGTTGGGCGCAACTTGTATTTGTAAGCAACTATCATAATGTAATTATAACCTGCCTTTAGATAACTTTTAGGCTCCTTAAAGCCACGCCGCTAACGGCGTGTTCTAGTCGCGGCGGCTTATATCCCGACGCTGACCTGCGGTACAGCGCGGGGCTTACGCCGCAAAAGCTAACTGAAGAACTAGATATAGCCGTACAAGATTGTGGCTCGACTACACTCAACCGAGAAGACCTCGCCCAAGGACTTGAACCTGATTCCTGCTTTTATCTGGGGCGGACTGCCTGTAGTGAGCCAATGAATCTGCTCAATGACCCACCTCCAGACCTAGCAATCGAGATTGAGCTGAGCAGTTCTTCATGTCGCAAAATAGATATTTATGTGCATTTAGCTATTCCTGAACTATGGCGATATATCCGAAAGCAGGGTGTGGTGATCTACCAACTTCAAAATGGGCAGTATCAAATAAGTGACTATAGTCTTGCCCTGCCGCTAGTTTCGGCGACACAACTCAATCAATGGGTCGAACTTACTGCCAGTGAAGCTAACGATAACGCTATTATTCGGCAAGTACGGCAATGGGTACAAGATCAACGGAGCTAGTACAAATATCAAAAAAAGCTATAAAGTACTAAAATTTCATGCTTATAGCGAGCTTAATACAAAGGTTTGAACATGGGTGATTGGGGATGTGTAGGGCGAGCTATTGCCGTAGCAATAATCCTAGGGCATACAACTCAGGCTGCTAGGTTTGCCACGTATTATGTTTCTGGTCAAGGTCGTGATAGCAATAATGGGCTCTCGACAACCACATCCCTGCGCACACTTCAAGCAGCCGCCGACCGCACATTGCCCGGTGATGCGGTTTATGTGATGAACGGCATCTATACTAACGCCGACCCTAATTGGGTAGTTGTGGATATCACACATTCTGGTACCGCCTCAGCACCCATTACCTACCAAGCCTACCCAGGAGCCAAACCGCAGCTACGTTTTGATGGCTGGAGTGGTTTCAAACTAGAAAATGGCGCTTCTCATATTACGATTTCAGGTTTTGATATCGAAGGGGCTAACCAATCAATCACCCTCGACTATGCGATCAGCCAGCAATATATTGCAAATCCTCTTACCAATGGTTCTGGTATTGCCATTGACGGGCGTTATAGTGGAGCAAATCGACCACATCATATCCGTATTGCTAACAATATCATCCACGATTGTCCGGGTGGTGGCATCAGTGCGATCCAAGCCGATTATGTCACGATTGAAGATAATATCGTCTTCAACACTTCTTGGTACACAATCTATGCCACTAGTGGTATATCTATTTATCAAGCCTGGAATTCTGATAATAGTATCGATACAAAAATGTTTGTGCGCCGTAATCGAACCTATGGTAATCGCGAGTATATTCCCTAGATTGCAACCAGTACGATCACCGATGGCAATGGCATTATTATTGATGACTCTAAAAATACACAAAACAATTCTACTCTCGGCGCTTACTTAGGACGATTTTTAGTTGAAAACAACCTATCTTACAATAATGGTGGTTCTGGTATTCACGCCTATGCTAGTGAACACGTCGATATTATCAACAATACCAGCTATCGCAATGCCCAGAGTCCGCTTGCCCATGGCGAAATTTTTGTGGTAAGTGCCAATAATGTCACTATCACTAATAATATTATGGTCGCTAAAGATAGCGATGTGGTAACCAAAGGTAGTGCCGATAATACAGCTGTTGCTTATGATTACAATGTATATTTCAATAAGGCTCGCAATAACACAGTCTATGACGCAACGGGTAACTATAATCTGCCAGTTACCGTGATTATGGGTACGCATGATCTACGTACCAACCCAATGCTCAAATCAAACTACACACTCAAAAGTCGTAGTCCCGCTATCGATAGCGGCACAGCTGCGCTAGCACCAGCTACTGATCTAGTGGGCGTTCAACACCCGCAAGGTGCTAGTTATGAGCGTGGAGCCTTTGAATATATACCCTAGCTATCAGTGAAAATGAGATGTAAATCCCCTTTTCTGCTAAGACGGTTTTTACACTTTAGCTTTAACTGTCTTAGGCTAACTTGAGGCTTAGGAGCTTAAAAATCTGGCACTGAGTGGATTTGAACCACTGACAAAGCGGGTATGAACCGCTTGCTCTACCACTGAGCTACAGTGCCGCAGTATCCCAACTTAACATTTTGTGATCCTACAAACAATCAACTTTGCATAAGAGATTTTTGGTAGTAGCGACCTAGATCACAGAAAATAGGACTATGCTCCAAAAATTAGACCAATTACTTGTTGACCGAGAGCTAACACCGAGCTGCCAGCAAGCCCAGATCTTGATTCGGGCGGGCAATGTACGTGTCAATGGTCAGCTTATCGATCAACCCGCCACAAAAGTCGATAGTCAAGCCCTAATTACGCTCAAAGTAATTCCCCGTTTTGTCTCGCGCGGTGGTGAAAAATTATTAGGGGCACTCGAAGTATTTGGGGTAGAGGTCGCCGGACGTATTGGTCTAGATGGTGGCATTTCTAGCGGGGGTTTTACCGATTGCCTTTTACAAAAAGGCGCGGCTCAAGTCTATGGCATCGATGTTGGTTATGGTCAAGTTGCTTGGACATTACGCACTGATCCACGGGTTACGCTCAAAGAACGAACTAATTTGCGCTATCTCACCCCAGAACAACTTTACCCAGAATTAGCTGCTAGAGCGGATTTGGCTGTGGTTGATGTGTCTTTTATTTCGCTTACCAAGATCCTACCCGCCCTCAAAACTTTGTTAGTCGCACCCTATGAAGCTTTACTTTTGGTCAAGCCTCAGTTTGAGTGTGAACGTAACCAAGCTGGGCGTGGTGTTGTCTTTGATCCACTAGTCCACCAAGAAGTTATGCACCGCGTCGCCGACAAAGCCAAAACTTTGGGTTGGTCAGTGCAAGCTGCCACATGGTCGCCCCTGACCGGGCCGGAGGGCAACATCGAGTATTGGCTCCAGCTAGGTTCGGGTCAGCCTTTAGCTACGGACACATTAAATGAAACCGTAACAGCGGCACATCTCTTTTTTGCGAACAAGAAACCTACAAGCGTCTAGTCTACGAGGGCTGGCTTGCGGCTGGTGAGGCGATGTTCGAGACTATCCGGTTCATCTTGTTGCAACACCCGCAGTGATGGAAAGAGAAAATGATTTTCTTCCACATACTGAGCGGTAAATAAACCCTTGTGCGCCCAGAAAAAGCGGTCAATGGTATGTTCGTTGCGACGCACGAGAATGAGAGCCGGGGGCGGTATTTCGCGGTCATGGATGTATTTACGTGCTGCGGTGACGGATTTTTCTTCGCCACAATCTAGTTCAAATTTGGTCACCGCTTCCAAAAGTTTCTTGCCCTCTAGGCGACTGGGGCTTTTACGTTTACGCCTAGCCAAAACTGTCCTCCTTACGACCTTCTTTCCGAAGCAAAATGTAGCTTCGATTACAAAGGCTCTAGTGAGTATAGCTAATTTATTTGAATTTCTCAACTATTTCATCAAAAAAATGACACTTCTATGCTAGGAGTTTATCAGCTTGATACATCTGGGTACTGTGTAGTTGGCATGATTTCTCTTCAAAAGAGCTTACCTCCCTGTGACACAGGCAAAAATTCCGGTTACGATACAGCTATGGCTACCAAAAAAAATCGCTCCCCTCGCCCGATCAATCCCCCAGCCGCTACTGCTGACGCCACGCCATTTACCAAAGATGGGATACCCAAAACTGTCGCTGATCGCATGATGAAACGGGCAGTCGGATTCTCGAGTGTGCCAACACTTTTGGGATTTCTGATCTTTCCGGCGGGGTATTTTTTACTCAAGGCAGGCTACACGATTCCTAATTGGATGGTAGTTTTTACAAGTATGGGGTTTTTAGGATTGGGGGTTGCTGGGATTAGCTATGGTCTGCTCTCAACGCCTTGGCTACCTTCAGAAACAGGAACATTTTGGGGCTGGAAAACATTTTGGGAAAATGTCCAGCGTCTATCTACTGGTTTAGGTAAAGAAGGCGAACGAATTCGGGCTGAGAAGCAAGCCTCGACTAAAAAATAAAGTGTTAGTAAGATTGCTCAAGTTCGGATTTGGTCAATGTCAAATATCTTAAACAAGCAATAATGCTGATTGCGTCAGGCTGAAGCGCTTATTTCGTAAGGTCACTTACCCAAATAACCCCGAGTTTGGGGAGCGAAACCCAAAAGCCTTGATTTTATTCCTCTTACCCCAGAATTGGGAACTATTCGTCCGCATTTGAGCTAAGCTACTTGTCTTTGGGAAATAGAGTATGGTAGTAAGTAAGACATCCCGGCACACCTCATGCTGTCCTTACTCAAACAAGTCCAAACCACCTTAGGAGAACGCGCCACATCTGCCCTTGGGCGATGGCGCTGCACGTATTGACCCCGTGCTGTCCAAGAGTAGTTTGTACCCTCATGTTTGTAAGGAGTTTCTGATGATCATTGTGCTGAAGACGGGTACGCCCCGTGAAGTTATTGATGAAATCTGTCAGTCTGTGCGCGAATGGAAGCTCGAGCCTCATGTCAGTTTAGGTAGTAACCATGTGGTTATTGGTTTACTCGGCGATACGCGGGTCATTGCCGAAGGTCAGTGTCAAGCCCTCAGCCCCTTTGTCGAAAAAGTCATGCGGGTCGAGAAACGTTTTAAACGGGCCAGCCGCGAGTTTCATCCCGAGCCAACTACGGTCACCGTACGCGGTATTCCGATCGGGGCTGAGCATCCGGTTGTGGTGATGGCTGGTCCCTGTTCGGTCGAATCCTCAGAAATGATTATCGCCACGGCTCTCGCGGTCAAAGCGGCTGGGGGACATTTTTTGCGCGGTGGTGCTTTTAAGCCCCGTACCTCGCCCTATGAATTTCAGGGACATGGAGAATCGGCCTTAGGCCTACTCGCTGAAGCCCGCACAGCGAGCGGTTTGGGCATTGTCACCGAAGTGATGGATACGGCTGATATCGCCATGGTGGCTGAGGTTGCCGATATTTTACAAGTGGGTGCGCGCAACATGCAAAACTACGCCCTACTCAAAAAACTTGGTCAGATTGATAAACCGATTCTGCTCAAACGCGGTATGAATGCCACGATTAATGAATGGCTCTTAGCAGCGGAATATATCCTAGCGGGTGGCAATACTCAGGTGATTCTGTGCGAACGTGGTGTACGTAGTTTTGATCAGCAATACACCCGCAATCTCTTGGATATCAGTGCCGTTCCTGTACTTAATTCGTTGACCCATCTACCAGTAATTGTAGACCCGGCTCATGGTACAGGACACGCTTCTTTGGTCAAATCCATGAGTCTAGCCGCGATAGCAGCTGGCACCGATGGCCTGATGATCGAAGTCCATCCGACACCGGCCAAAGCTCTCTCTGACGGCGCTCAATCCCTGACCCCCGAGCAATTCCGTGAGGTGATGGGCGCAGTTAATCAAGTAGCCGATGTGTTTGGGCGGGGGTTTACTAAGGTGCCTGTGGGTGCAATCGGTCGGTAATACAGTCGGGCTTGGTACAAGATGTCATGGTGCATTTTAGACCAATTGCTTGACATCATAGGTTGATCTGGCTTTTGACTGGGTTATACACTTTCCGCTTATAGAATAAGGTATGGTAAAGAACCTTAGTCTTGTGAACCACCTGAGTGTGGAAGAATTAGAAAAGCGCTACCGCCAAGCAACGGACGGGGTGGAACGCACCCACCTGCAAATTATTTGGTT
>JBBRQP010000056.1:0-19961 GCA_038226175.1 Gloeobacterales cyanobacterium | reverse complement strand
CGCTCCCAAGGCAAGCGTGACAAAGAAAGTCTTGAAGAAGCGATAGGACAAGGGCTAAAGCGTATTACAGAAACTGATGCGAAAGGTTGGTTCACTCACTCTGGTTATCTTGGTACATCCGTATGAAAACCGCTGTAAGCGGTTAGTGGGTATGCGTTGGGAATTGAAGATAGAGGGTTTAGACCCGGTTATCTTGCACCGATGCCTAGAAAAAGACCGCGCCCGTCCCTTGCAACACATCTAAGTCAGACCTTACCCCTAACTTCACCGTTGGGGGTCTACCACTACCTACTAGAGGAACACCAATGACCCGTACCCTATTTGACCACCTGTCAGCTGAGTTACTTGCCCTGGACACCGCCTTAGATGACCTTGACGATAGCTCACAACTGGAAACCATCGCCGCTTATCTGGAGACCCTGACCACAGATCGCGACCACAAGCTAGACGGGTACGCCACGTTAATCAGTGAACTAGACGCCCGTGCCACAGCGAGAATGACGGAAGCTCAAAGGTTGACAGCTCTAGCCCGTACTGATGAGAACAAAGCCCAACGTCTGAAAGAACGCCTCAAGTTATTCTTTGAAGTCCATGGCTTAGAGCGCGTGAACACTGCCCGTTATCGCCTGAGCATTGCCAAGAACGGAGGTAAGACACCCATATTTCTATCTGTGGAACCTGAGCAATTACCCCCGGCTTATCAGCGCACACGCATAGAAGCAGACCTTGAAGCTATCCGTACTACTTTGGGTACAGGTGAAAAACTTGTCTTTGCGCAACTAATAGAACGTGGTACCTCCCTGCGAATCAAGTAAAACTAAGCCCTCTAGCTTTACCGTTGGGGGGTCTACTCCGGTACTCAGATACTCAGATGGGTAAAAAAAGCCTAGCGAGTTTGGAGAAGTACCCAAAGGTGTGAATTTCGGGCTAAAGACTACGCTATATGTGGGGGTCAAATAAAATATGGCAACTCTAAAGGTAACGCTCTTTTTTTGAAGTCTGAAAGCCTTAGCTCATAAAGGTTTTAGAAATGGTACATCGGACTTAAAATCCGAAGTTGCGAGAGCGACGTGGGAGTTCGACTCTCCCCACCCCCAGACAGTTTCCGGCTCTGAGCATTAACTTTAGGCGGGAGAGTAGTGCTTGGAATGATGCAAACTCTACCTAATCAAAAAGGAGTGGCTCTAACACTCTTGAATGACATTACCTTTCTTTTTACTAGCATTTATTGTAAAGTCGGCACTTAAGGTGTAATTTTTTATATAATAAAGAAAAATGTTTTGTGGGTCAGAACCTCCATGAATATTGTTCGGTTAGTGACTACCTTAACCCCCTACCTACCATTTTTATTGGGGTTGGGAAGTAAGCCATCAAAGAAAGAATCAGAAAAATTAGTCCAAAAAGCAGTGCAAGAAATTTGGAATAAACTGTACTCTCAGGTGAATGCAACGCCTGCTGCGCTAGATGCAGCGAAAGATGTAGCCCAGAATCCCCATAATACAGATTCTGCCCAAGTGCTAGGGAATCAGTTAGAGAAGATTTTAGACGCTCCAGAGAATGTGAGTTTGAAGGAAGAAATTTCTGAAATTCTGGATCATATCAACACAAAATTGGTAGAAACAGGTGAGTTTACTACGGATGCTACAGGGAGTACTTTAGGATTACTAATCGATAATGGTAAAGTTGACATGAATTTGGGTACGCGGCTCTAAGGCTTATTTTTTATGAACAAATCCAAATTGCCTAGAAGTATTGTATCAAGACCTTTTAGTCTAGGACGAGCAAAACGTTAGAGGAGTAAGCAGAAGTTGACTGAGCAAGATTTTGGGTAAGACCATCCCGGCTGAATATCCATTAACTCGGTGAAGATTTTTTCTGCCCATAGTCTTGGCTAGTTTTGATATAGGTAAAGATGTAATAGTTTTGTCACATCACCTTCATATCCTTCCGATACATTGTTGGCAACAACGAACACACTGATTTGCCCCTTATCCGCCTGAGGGGCTTTTTTTTATAAATATTATTGAACCTAAGCCCATTTAGCTACGTCACTAATGGATAGATAATGACAGCACAATTTACTTTCCCCCGACAATTAGGGGGTTTTTTGATACTGTTTACTTTTAGAAAATGTGTGTGGTGATACGAGAGGCTCCTCATTCATGACATTTTTAGACCGAGTTAGCGTATCACGCCAGACAAGGGTCACAGGCGTGATTCTGATATAATTAAAGTTATGAGAAATTATCTCCCTCTCCTAAGCATGGGTCTGAGTTTACTCACTATCAGCCCTGTTGTCTTAGCCCAACCTTCGGTCAAGCCTGCTGTGGCGATGGATCAAAAGACGCGCATGGCCATTGAACAACAAGTCCGCCAAGCCTTGACCAATCCGACGAATGCACCTGTTGGTAACTCTCCTATCAAAGGCCCTAAAAACGCGCCCTTGACCTTAATTGAATTTGCTGATTTCCAATGCCCAGCTTGTTTCGCCGCGCGCGATAGTTTTTTAAAGCCCTTGCTCGGGCAGTATACCGGTAAAATCCGTTTAGTATTTAAGCACTATCCACTCCCTCAGCATGACTATGCCATAAGTGCAGCAAAGGCGGCTTGGGCCGCACAACAACAAGGTAAGTTTTATGAATATTATGAGCTTTTATTTAATAATCAAAAACTCTTGACAGCGCAAAAACCCCCAGAACGGGAACAGACCTTACTCAAACTTGCTCAGCAACTCAAACTTGACCCTACCCGCTTTAATAAAGACCGTACTAGTTTATCCGCTGAGGAAGCTATCAAGGCTGACATGCAACTTGGCAATACCATCGGTCTACAAGGGACTCCAACTTTTGTACTCAACGGCATCCAACTCAGTGCTGCAACACAACCAGAAGTAATTAAAGTGATTGTTGAAGTCTTAAAAAAAGATAAGGGAGTTAAAGTTTAAATTATTACTGTAATAAGTAAACATGATTTTTCTTAACTCAGATGACCTAGATGTGAAGCTCAATTCTATGATTATGGTTAAATTTATGAAATGTTATAGGTATTTATTCTTAGGGTCGAGTAGGATATTAAATAGTGAGGGAGCAAAGACATGTTTCAACGGCTAGCCGATCAGTATCGCCAGTTTACCTGCGATCTCATTATTAACTTACAGGCATTGGCCTTGGTACTACAAAGAAGAGGTTATGCCGCTTCTTGCTACACCTGTGGTGAAGGGTTGACCAGTGCTTCATTCATTGTTAGTTTGGCTCCCAAGCACATCATCCGTTTTTTAGTTTCTGACTGTGGAATTTCTTGGACTGAGCTCAAAGATGACCGCGAATTGATGAAGCTTGAAGGTGCAGAAGCTATCGAACAAATTCAGGAATTAGCGGAACAAGTCAAGCGCGATCTCTCGCTTAAAGTTCCTGCACCGACCTATGTTTCTATTTCACGCTAATTAAATCAAGCAAAAGTTTGATGCTTAGATGCGGGCGTCAAGAATCATCATGGAATTGGTAGATTGAGTCGCGGCAGCTGCCAATTTTTAATTGAGTTGTAATACAGTGTGTCGGCTCCCTGACTGATAGCCCAAGCAGCTGTTCCTGTTAGATCTTGCTCACCTAACATAGCTGCTCCGTCAAATGCCCCTAAGGCGAGTGTCATGTTAGGGGGTGAAGGCATAAATAATGTTTGAGATTCTTGATCTAAACAGTAGCTAATAATGGTTTGTGCTGCTTGCATAGTCAAAGCTAGGGACGGGTGAAGCATTTGTCCAGTCTGTGCGTACAAGGGACGGATTAGGCCACCTAGGGCAAAAACTGCCGGAAAGTCCCTGAGCTGACACCGGTCATTAACGGGCATGTAATCGGCTTGATCCCGTAATTCAGGCGGCTCCTCTTCTAAAATGACCGGATGTTTACCGGTTGCCCAAAATAGGGTTTGGGTAGGCAGTTCTTCAGATTGATTGAGGACAATATAGCCGGCGCGCGCGCGTTTGACCCGAGTTGCTGTTTGGATTAGGACGTGATGGCGCGTCAACCAGCGACGAACCCAGACCCTCAAACTTGGGCGCCAGTCAGGTAAAATCTCTTCTTGTTGTTCAATTAGATAAATTTGGATAGCGCCAGCTTGACCGCCATAACGGTTACGCCAACGCCTCGCTAAATGCACCAGCTCAGCAGCTAATTCAATACCAGTTTTGCCAGCGCCAACAATCACCCAACGCAACAAAGCTGGATCACATTTTTGAGCTTCTAAATCTTTTTGTAAACGACTCCAGTGTGCCAAGACTTGCTGGGTCGCCTCGTAGGAATAGACATTAAGTCCGAGAGTTTCACTGCCCGCAATCATGGGTTTAAACCTACCTCCCATCGCTAATACCAGACGGTCTGCCTGGATTGATGTGTGATCAGTGTCAACTTGACAGTGTGTTGGATCAAAGCTAATCGCTGTTTCATGACACCACTGAACATTGGGTGGTAAAAGTTTGGTGTAAGGAAGCAAAACTTCACTAAGCGGACGGCGCAAACTAGCAGCAGTTATCAATCGTGTATGCAGGACATGGGCGGCTCTAGGCTCAACCAAGGTAACCTGCATCTGCGATTGCGCCAGCTGCTGTACTACCTGTAAGCCGCCGTATCCTGCACCAAGAACCGTAATCTGCATTGCGGTAATGCCCTATTCGACGCCTAATAATTTACGCCAAGGAGAAGTAGTCTTCGCTGGTTGTAGCTTTTGGGTTAGGGAGTAATTTTCTTGCTGTAGGTGTTCAATTTGATCTTTTAAGATTTGCATTTCTTGACGTAAATCATTGATCATAGGTAGCATTTCGGCGCGTAACTGCTGGTAGATTTGTTCTTGTTCGTGGGTCGAAGCCATCTCGCAGGTATGCACCAAACGGCGGGTGCTAGCCAAGAAACTTTCAAGCTCAGAGGATTCAATTAGCGTAGGTGTATTAGGCGGTTCGTGGTCTTGCCGCAAGCGAGTTTTAAGATGTCCCTCAGCAATCCAACGTCGAATTGTCCGAATACTGCGTCCGGTTACTTGCGAAACCTCGTTTAGTGTGAGTCCTTCATGCACCTTCTGCTCCTTGATCCTGCTACTTGTGCCCATGATACCCGTCAGACTGACAGGCCACTGACAACGTTACAGGCCACTTGTAGGAGAGAGAAGCATAAGTACATAAAACTTATTTTTCTGCTTAGTTGATCTTGACGAAAGCCTATGGTTTGGTGGTATCGAATAGGGATCTAGGTTAGGAGCACCAGGATGGCAATTAAAGGAACCAGTGGCAGCACGATTGCGCGACCCCGCTATTACAACACCGTCATGGTTGAAGTGATTGAGGGTGCTAACGCGGAAGAGCGTTACTTTAACCTGGGTGAAATTGACTCCATGGCAAGTTTCTTTAACGATGCCCAGCGGCGCCTTGCCATCTCCCAAGCCTTGACCGCTAATGCTGAAACGATTGTTTCTCGGGCAGCGGCACGGATTTTTGCGGGAGGATCGCCGATGGCCTATTCTCCGCAGCAATTAGCCAAACAAAAATTAGAACGCTCCCAAGTGACTGTACTCTCGGCAGTCTCCGAGCAGCCCCTCGGCGATCAAGTCATTATCGAAGATTCGGGTGGATTTCTAGACCGCTTAAAATCCTTTTTTGGCGTCGGAACTACTGATAGCAGCAGCGATATCGTCGCTGAAGAAGTCGCAACGCCAGGCTTCCAAAAAATTCAAATCGCCACCTATGGCCCCGAGCGGATGCAAAAATCCCTGCGGGATCTAGATTGGTTTTTACGATATGTCAATTATTCCTTGGTTGCGGGTGATAGCAATATGCTCTTGGTTAATACCTTGGGCTTGCGCGAGATTTTAGAAAGGGCTTGTTCGATTGATGCCACGATTGTGGCGCTTCAGGAAATGAAGCGGGCGGCGGCGGGTTTCTTGAAGACCCCCGAAGACCGGGATCTAGTATCTTCTTATTTCAACGTAGTTATCAATTCGTTAAACGCCGATAAGTCCGATACCTTACCTGATATCGTGCGCCCCAGTTCACCGGATCGCAATGGCTTGGTGCTCCCGGCTCTCTATGCCTTAGCTGGTCAAAAACGTGCTGCTTTCAAAATGTCTACAGGAGCTTCCAGTAGCGAAAAAGAGAGGGTCGTGCGAGCGGGCTACCGTCAAGTTTTTGAGCGTGATATCCTGGCCTACGGACAAAGTGTCTCTTACCTAGATTCCAAAGTCAAAAATGGCGAGCTTTCCGTTAAAGAGTTTGTACGCGAACTCGGCAAGTCAGAACTCTATCGCAAACAGTTTTTTGAGCCTTACATCAACTCCCGGGCTCTTGAGCTGGCGTTCAAACATTTTCTAGGGCGTGCTCCCGAATCTCGTAAAGAAGTGCAAACCTATTATTCAGTTGTGGCAGCTAAGGGCTTAGCTGGCCTAGTTGATGCCCTAGTCGATAGTGACGAATACAATCGTCTATTTGGCGAAGATACGGTTCCTTATCTACGTGACCTCGGTCAAGAAGCCCAACCTTCTTGGAACTGGGGAGCTGCCTATTCGCTGTATAACTACTCGGCACCCCAACAAAAAATGCCGCAATTTATCACGTTGTTTGCCGACTACGTGAAGCCCCTACGTAACCAGCATCCCTACGGTTCGGGTAATGACCCGCTAGAAATTCAATTTGGTGCGATCTTCAAGTCTCAGACCAAGAATATGGCGGCGCGCCCGGTTCCGATTGGCAAAGATGTCAAACGGATCTTGATTCGCTCCGGTAACCCGATCACCAATGAACGCGGTAACAGTGAGGGTGGCATTGCCGCACCAACTTCGCTCTCGCCACAAATTTTTAAGCTCACCCAAAGCAACCAAGCGATCCCCGGTCAACGCAGCCGTAGTGGTTTTATCCAAAACGCCGGTATGGTCGGTGGGGTTGAGACCAATGTCCAAGGCGTCATTCGCGCAGCCTATCAACAAGTCTTTGGTCGTCAGCTCTACGAAGGCCAACGCCTTAATCGCTTTGAAATTAAGCTCGAAAACGGTGAAATCTCCCTCAAAGAATTTATCCGTGCTCTGGCAAGTTCCGAAGTTTTCCGTAAGCTCTATTGGCAAAACCTGTACGTTTGCAAATCCTGCGAGTACATTCACCGCCGTTTACTGGGTCGCCCGACCTATGGACGTGAAGAGACCAACCGTTACTACGACATCGCTTACAAAAAAGGCTTCTTGGGTGTCGTCAACGCTATCCTCGATACAGCTGAGTATGCCGAAGTATTTGGCGATGATGTGGTTCCCTACGAACGCTATTTGACCCCTGCGGGTGTTTCAGCGCGTAAATTGCGCGCAGGGACTATCCCCGCTTTACCAACACCCATGGTAACCCCGGCCTTTGTGGGTAAAGGCACCGCCCCCGCCCGGTCATTGCCGCAAATTATGACTGCGATCAATCAAGGTGTCTCCAAAAAACGCGAGCAACGGATTATTTTTAAGCAATCCGACCTGCGCGGCCTCAACGAAACCGAAATGCTGATTCGTGCCTGTTACCGTCAGGTTTTTGAACGGGATATGGACACCTATCGGGTCAGTGAAGCCTTTGCGGTACTCGAATCACGGCTGAAAAATAACGAGCTGTCGGTCAAAGAATTTATCCGCGGTATTGCCACCTCTGACCTTTATCGTCAGCAATTCTTCACGCCCTATCCACCCACCAAAAATATTGAGCTTGCCCTCAAGCATTTACTCGGACGCACAACCAAAGACCAGCCTGAGCTGCGCAAATACAACAACGTTGTCGCCCGTGAAGGCTTCAAACCTCTGATTAACGCCATTCTCGACTCAGCGGAATACGGCGAAGCCTTTGGCGAAGATACCGTGCCTTATAACCGTTATCCGACCTTGCCTGCGGCTAATTTCCCGAACACTGAGAAGCTCTATAACCAACTGACCAAACAATCTAACGAGATTGTCGTCCCGAGTTTCAAACCAACCCGCTTACCGCAGGGTATGGACATGAGCAAAATGCCCTTTATGGAAACGGGTTTGGCAATGGGTGTCGAGGCTGCCCGTCAAGAAGAGTTGGCCAAACCGCTCTTTATCCAAAAAGGCCGCGCGCTGCGGGGGATCGAAGGTGACCCCTATACCGTCGGCACCCGTCGTAATCCGTTGCCCATTTACCGGGTACCGCTTGGGGCTGATCGTACACAATTTGAGATTGCGATCTTGGCTTCCTATCGTCAAGTATTTGAGCGCGACATCCCCGAAAGCCAACGCCTCTCATCTGCCGAATCTCGCCTCAAAAATGGTGAGGTCTCCATGCGTGAATTTATCCGGCTCTTGGCGCAATCGGAAAACTACCGCAAACAATTTTATGACCCCTATCCGAATACTAAAGTCACGGAGTTTTTGACCAAGCATCTACTCGGACGCGCGCCCAAAGACCAAAGTGAGATTCAGTTTTATAACCGGATCTTCGCCGCTCAGGGTCTCAAAGCCGCAATTGACGCGCTGATCAACTCCGATGAATACAATGCAGTCTTTGGTGAAGATGTCGTCCCCTACAAACGCTTCCCGACCTTGCCCATCGGCACTTATCTCGCGAGTGTTGCCACCAACGACGAATTTATCCGTCAACCTTCCTCCAATTACTCCCCGTCCTATGCGGGAACCCTTCAGTAGGAGCCGACGATGCAGCCGATTATTCTCAGGAACCCTAACTCCCGCCGCCCTGTTCAGGGCCGCCCTGCCCTTGATACCTATATCCAAGATCAAAATCGCTGGTTGGACTTAGCCCGGATTCAATACGCCGTCACAGATAAAGCCCTAGAGCAGGCTCAAGCTCTCACCCAACCCGCCCTACGTGCCAATAATGTGGGTGCTATTCCCGGTGGTTTGTTAGGCCGTCGTGCTGGGGGGCAATCCCAACCCGGACGCCGCTATCGCTGGACTTTGCAGCAAACTAAGGCACAAAAAGAAGCGCTACTCGGGGCAATTTATCGTCAAGTCCTCGAACGGGCTTTACCCGAAGGCGCGCGGCTCAACGAAGAAGAATCTCGTCTGACCAATGGCGATATTACGGTGCGTGAATTTGTGCGCCGGGTTGTCAGTTCTGAGGTTTGGATCAAGCAGTTTTATACCCGCTATCCCAACACCAAAATTGTTGAGAAGCTCTTTAAACACATCCTAGGCCGCGCGCCGGGTAGTCAAGCGGAAATCATCCTCTACAACGGTTTCCTAGCTCGTAAAGGGCTTAAAGCTGCCGTAGATGCCATGATTAACTCTTCTGAATATACCGAAGTTTTTGGCGATGACTTGGTTCCTTATCCGCGCTATACTTCTGACCCAACTAAGGGCATGGATACCCGTGCCTATTTGGGCAGTATCCGGGTTAATTCCCAGCAAACTTTCCAAAATTCTACCCTTAACTTTCCTAGTTTTGGGCCGGGTTCAGCCGCAGGTAATGACTTGCGTCCTCTGGCTCGGGTGCAAGAACAAATCTTCACGCTCACCGATGGCACAAGTATTGAACTAATTTTTCGAGCTGCTTATCGGCAAGTCTGGGAAAAACAGCCGAGCGAACTACAACGCCTCAGTGAACCAGAATCACGTTTGCGTAATGGTGAGAGCACGGTCAAGGAATTTATGCGCGCGCTTGGTTATGCTGAAGCCTATGCACGTCTATTCTTCGGACGCTGGGATAACCCCAAAGTAGCGGAGTTTAATTACAAACATTTTCTCGGTCGTCAGCCATCTTCAGCGGTCGAGATCCGTGAACATGTCAATTTACTCGGTCAAAAGGGCTTGAAAGCCGCGATTGATGCCTTGATCAACAGTGTCGAGTACGAAAAAAACTTTGGTGATGATACGGTTCCTTTTTATCGTTTGCAATCGGAACGGTATGCCGGGGTCGTCGATGCACCAACTCGCACCTATCTGCGCTCACGCAACCAGATTCAGACGGCTTTACACAAGTCCACAACTCCCGCCTACAGCACTTTATGAACAAGGAACACCCCATCATGCACACACTCAGGTATAAGAGTAAGGGGGGTAGTCTGATGGACTAGTCTTCTAGCCCCGTGCCCAACTCCTGGGGGTTGGTTTACGGTCAGGCTTACGCCTTTTACCCAGGAAATTTCTTCGCTTCACCTGTTTACTTTGGAGGATTAGTCAATGAGCGTTGTTACCAAAGCGATTGTGAGCGCGGATGCTGAAGCCCGTTACCTCAGCCCTGGGGAACTTGATCGCATCCGTAGTTTTGTAACTGGCGGCGAGCGTCGTCTGCGTATTGCCCAAGGTCTGACCGAAGGCCGTGAGCGCATCATCAAGCAAGCTGGCGACCAACTGTTCCAAAAGCGTCCCGACCTGGTTTCTCCCGGTGGTAATGCCTATGGTGCCGAAAAAACCGCGACCTGCCTGCGTGACATGGATTACTATTTACGTCTGGTGACCTTCGGTGTTGTGGCGGGTGATGTGACCCCCATCGAAGAAATCGGCGTTATCGGTGCCAAAGAAATGTACCGCAGTCTCGAAGTACCCTTACCCGGTATTGTCGAAAGCGTCCGTGCCATGAAGAACGTTGCAACCGGGATGATGTCCGGTGACGATGCTTCCGAACTCGGTTACTACTTCGATTACCTGATCGGTGCTTTGTCCTAGTTCCTATTTTCTGTAAACCTTTTGTGAGAGAGCCTAACCATGCAAGACGCCATTACCTCGGTGATCAACACCTACGATGTCCAAGGCAAATACTTTGATACCTCTGCCTTTGACAAACTGAAAGCCTACTATGCTACGGGCGAACTGCGCGTTCGTGCCGCCGGGACGATTTCAGCCAATGCTTCTGCCATCATCAAAGATGCGGCTGCCAAATTGTTCTCCACCCAACCCGACTTGGTTCGTCCCGGCGGCAACGCCTACACTACCCGTCGCTACGCCGCTTGTATTCGTGACATGGACTATTTCTTGCGCTATGCCACCTATGCCATGCTCGCCGGCGACCCTTCCATTTTGGATGAGCGCGTCCTCAATGGTCTCAAAGAAACCTACAATTCCTTGGGCGTTCCCATTGCTTCGATTGTCCAAAGCATCCAAGCGATGAAAGATGTCACCGGTGGTTTGGTGGGTTCTACCGCTTCCAAAGAAATGGCGGTCTACTTTGACTACCTTTCTTCTGGTTTGAGCTAGGCAGATCATGGGGGAGACTCGGTTCTCCCCCAAATTTTGAGTTGGGACTTAGGATGCATTGAAGGAGTTTCTGTCATGAGCCGCACGATTTTTATTACTGCCTGTGTGCCACGCCGGACTAAGGGCGTTGATAGCACCCGCGAAATCCAAAATGTCTACTTTACCAAACGCATTCCCTACGATCAGTTCAACCCCGAATACCAACGTATTCACCGCCAAGGGGGAACTATTCTCAATATTCAGTGCCAGGGCAACTAGTTAGGAGAACTCACATGACCCGTTTATTCCAAATCACTGCTTTGATCCCCAGTTACAAAAAAATTCGTGGGGGTCGTGAACTACAAAACACTTACTTTACCAAATTGGTGGAGTATGACCGTTGGTTTATGGAACAACAACGCATCCAAAAACAGGGCGGCAAAATTCTCAGTGTCAAACTCGTAGCCGGTAAACCCGGTGCTAACACGGGCGTACTGTAGTAATTTTGAGCTTTAGATACTATTGCCCCCAACTTAAATTGGGGGCTTTTTGAATTATGGTCAGCCCCTCCGCCCCATAAATGGGGGACGAAACCCAGCTAATACTTGGTTTGGATACCAAAGAGAGTTAACGCTCCATTTCTGAAAGTGTAACTTTCCCCAAGAGTGCCTTGGTTCCCCATTTATGGGGCGGAGGGGCTGGTTATTCAAGCCTGATAGTGCCGTTGCATTTCGCCTAGGGAATCGCCGCCATATTTTAATTGAAACTGTTGGGCGATAATCCAAGCCGCCATCGCCTCACAGACCACGCCACCCGCTGGTACAGCACAGGTATCCGAGCGTTCATAATGGGCCGCGAAGGGTTCATGAGTCAATAGATCCACGGACTGAAGGGCGTTACGCATTGTCGGTAAAGGCTTGAGATGTGCCCTAATTAAAATTGGTTGCCCATTGGTCATGCCGCCCTCAATACCCCCGGCGTGGTTAGCGGCTCGGGCAATCTCGCCTTGCTCACCACGGATAAACTCATCTTGCACCAGGGCACCCGTGCGTTCGGCAACTCCGCTACCGACACCAATATCAATACCTTTGACCGTATGCACCGACATCACGGCTCCGGCTAATTGCCCATCTAGGCGATGCTCCCAATGCACATGAGAACCCAAGCCAATCGGCACAGCACCATACACCACAATTTCGACAGTGCCACCCAAGGTATAGCCCCCTTTGGCAGCTTCAACAATCCGCGCGCGCATCCCATCATAATTAGCGGGAGCTGTGCGCAGGTCATTGGTTTCGATCTGGGCAAAAAAATCTTTCCATTGCTCCGTAGTGGGTAGTTCTGGACGCAAATTAGTCCCCACACCACCGATATTGGTCACGTGAGAATGCACATGAATATTAAATTGTCGTAGGAGCTGCTTGGCAATGGCTCCGGCTGCTACCCGTGAGGTCGTCTCTCTAGCACTCGAACGCTCCAAGATATTGCGCACATCGCTGAGTCCATATTTGACGGCACCGGGATAATCTGCGTGACCGGGCCGTAAGCGGGTGATGGCTTTTGCTTCTACTTGGGCGCGAATTTCGGGGTCGTCAAGATCAACTGGGGTGACGGACATGGGGACTTCCCAGTTTTTAAAATCTTTATTTTCTAGGGTCATCGCAATCGGTGAACCCATTGTCCGGCCTAGGCGCACACCGCCGCGTAAGGTGGCCTCATCTTTTTCGATGGTCATGCGTCCGCCGCGCCCAAACCCAACTTGCCGCCGGGCTAAATCCCGATTGATATCTTCTGGCACTAAGGGCAAATCCGCAGGCGCGCCCTCAACAATAATGGTCAAACCCGGGCCGTGGGATTCTCCGGCGGTCAAAAAACGTAACATCTATGCACCTCGCGCTATATCTAGGATACGCGGCTTTGTCTCAGCTTTTATCACGATCCGGGTAATTAGCTTTTGCAAGATCGTTCCTGTAATCAGTTATACTCAGATCTGCGTGCGCTCGTAGCTCAGTGGATTAGAGCATCTGACTACGGATCAGAGGGTCGGGAGTTCGAATCTCTCCGAGCGCAATCCTTATCCGAGTTTCGGAACTTCAGTAGTGCTGAATTCCCGAGCCATAAACAAAAAAGAGAGACTTTCATCTGTCTTTTGTATTTGTCAGCAGTCATCTAGACTACAGGAAAACCCCGGTCTCGCATCAAGGCATTTACACTTACATCCCGACCCCGGAAGCGACGGAAAGCTTCAGAGGCCTTGACCGTATTGCCCACACTCATGATCGAGGTAAACAAACGTTTTGCCGTGGGTTTATCATAGAGACCTCCGGGAGCTTCTTTAAAGGCCTCGGCAGCATCAGCGGTAAGTGTATCCGCCCAGATATAACTGTAGTAACCTGCTGAGTAGCCATCACCGGAGAAAATATGACCAAAGTGGGGTAGACGGTGACGCATCACAATCTCCTTAGGCATACCGATTTCCTTGAGAGCTTGTACTTCAAATTCTTTGGGGTCAATTTTGGTTGAACCCGCCAAGTGAATCTTCATATCAACTAAGGCGCTAGACAGATACTCAACGGTTTTAAAACCTTGATTGAAGGTTTTAGCTTTTTCAATCTTGGTAACTAACGCCTCGGGCATCGGTTTACCCGTTTGGTAATGGAGCGCAAAACGGTTGAGAACTTCCTTAGTTGGTAGCCAATGTTCATTGAGTTGGCTCGGAAACTCAACAAAATCCCGCACCACACTAGTTCCGGCTAAAGAGGGATACTGAACGGCGGAATTGAGACCATGTAGGGCATGACCAAACTCATGGAACATGGTCTGGGCATCATCCCAACTGATTAATACTGGTTCGCCAGCTTTTCCCTTCACAAAATTACAATTGTTAGAAACAATCGGGGTAATCTGACTACGGAAGGCTTCTTGGGGACGATATTCACTCATCCAAGCCCCCGAACTTTTACCCGCACGCGCGTAGGGGTCGTAGTACCACAGGCCAATGCGCACATCACCCCGACGCACTTCCCAGACGCGGATATCGGGTTTGACGACCGGGATATCTTTGAGCGCAACAAAACTCAAATCATAGAGTTGACCCGCTGACCAGTGCATAGCCTCCAGCATTTTTTCCATCTGCAAATAAGGTTTGACCTCATTTTGATCCAAGTCATAGCGCGCCTTACGGACTTTTTCAGAATAGTAACGGTAATCCCAAGGAGCAATTTTGAAGGTTGCGCCTTCGGCATCCACTAATTTTTGCATGTCAGCCACTTCTTCGTGGACACGGGCTACCGCTGGTTTCCAGACTTGTAACATCAAATCCATTGCCGCAACGGGGGTTTGCGCCATATTATCGGCGGTGATCCAATGGGCATGGGTAGCAAAACCTAGGAGTTGTGCCTTCTCGGCTCTAAGCTGCAAAATCTCAGTGATAATCGCATTGTTATCATGAAGTCCGCCATGATCACCCCGGCTGATCCACATTTGCCAGGCTTTTTCTCGTAACTCCCGCCGTGCAGAGTAAGTAGTAAATGGTTGTAGGGATGAGCGGGTATTGGTGATCACCCATTTGTCCTTGAGACCTTTTTCTTGGGCGGCTAAGGCAGCGGCGGACTTGACCGACTCTGGCAGACCAACCGTATCGTCAAGACTATCGAGCACTAGGGTGTATGTTTCTTCATCCGCCAATTCATTCTGACTAAACTTAGTGTAGAGACCCGCAAGCTGTTGATTGATCGCAGTTAAACGCGCCTTTTGGGGCTTGTCGAGAGCCGCACCCTGTCGAGCAAAGCGATTGTAGGTAACTTCTGTGAGGCGAATTTGTTCGGGAGTAAGTCCTGCGGTATTGCGAGTCTCATAAACCGCTTTAATTCGGGCAAATAAGGCTTCATTTTGGGTGATTTCGTCGTCAAAGGCAGCTAATGGCCCTGCCATCTCCTGCTGAATCACTTGCATAGACTTATCATTCATCGTCGAAACATAGACGCCAAATACAGAACCAACCCTTGTCAAAGGCCGACCAAAATCCTCGAGCGCTGCTAGAGTGTTATCAAAATTGGCCGGGGCTTGATTGGAGGTAATTAGCGTGATCTCTTGACGGGCTCGTTTCATGCCTTCTAGTAAGGCTGGCTTAAATTGCTCGATTTTGACCTTTTCAAAGGGCGGTAAACCGCCATAAGCATCGGGCCATGGTGCTAAAAGTGGGCTTTCTAAAGGTGAGGCCAAGGCGGATTGGAGAGACATAACCGTTAGGACAGTGGTGGAAGTAGCGAGAAAGTTGCGGCGGTTCACAGAGCGGACTCCATCGAATAAAAGTTTGCCTGACTTATTTTAGAGGTTTCGCTAGGGCGATAGCATCTACCGACGGTATTGAGTTTTTTTTAGCTATCTAACAACTCTCGAACCATGCCACGGATAAACGCCTCATCCTCAGGATTTTGGTAGGGATTACCTGCGCGATGACCCCAAATCGAAGGGATTGGGCGATATGTAGCATGAGGTATGAGGTTAGCTTCGGCAAGGCAATCTTCGGGGGTGAAATAAAGATCCGTCGCACAAGGCATGATGAGCGTTTGGGCTTGAATTGAACCTAGAGCCCGTAGATAATCATCTTTATATAC
Organism: Gloeobacterales cyanobacterium; assembly: GCA_038226175.1. Classification (GTDB taxonomy): domain Bacteria; phylum Cyanobacteriota; class Cyanobacteriia; order Gloeobacterales; family Anthocerotibacteraceae; genus JBBRQP01. The sequence goes on along the minus strand of JBBRQP010000056.1, from coordinate 4,194 downwards.
TGAATTGTGACTTAGATCACAGTGCAGCCAAGTTTCTAGCATCGCTAATAAATTGCGCGGGTCGCGTTTGCGGTAGTTCAGTTCCCAACCACGCCACAGATAATCTTCGAGAGACGTATAGCCCTGTTGATAATAAATTCCCGCCCGATAAAAAGCTGGGGAGGCCGCCCAACTGGCATAAATTCGCGCAAAAGCCCGTAAGCCGCGCTCGGGAATACTGACAAAAGTTTGTCCATTCCAGGCCGGGTCAGCCATTAACGCAGCTTGAAGACTTTCTAAAAAAATGCGATTGTGATCCGTGGTGCGAGCGGTGCCACAGAGTATCGCAAGACGGGCGACCTGATCACGGTAGAGTGCCCCCCAGTAATAGGCTTGCTGGGCGCCCATCGACCACCCATAGACTAAGGCCAAGTGCTCTATGCCAAACACTTCTTGTAATAGCTGTTTTTGTGCTCGAACATTATCGAGATGGCTAAACCAAAAACCAGGTTCTGTACAGGGTGCACAATTACTGGGTGAGGTGGATAGGCCATTACCAAACATGTTAGGAATCACAATAAACCAGCGCCTGGGATCCAAAATCCCCTCTGGGTGAATGAGCCAATCAATATCGGTGTGCTGTACCCCGTAAGAGGTGGGATAAAGAATGACATTATTGCGACTAGGAGCTAGTTCACCGTAGGTTTGATAGATGATTTGGGCTTCGGGTAAAAATACCCCGCACTGGAGTGAGAAATTCTTGAGGGTAAAACTGCCCATGGTCACGGTCTTAGTTGAGCGATGATCTCTTGGTTGACCCGTAGATAACCTGGATCTATGGCGCGCAGATGAGGACTCAGTTTTTGGTGAGCGCGAGCTAGGGCGTGAAAGGGAAGGGAAGGATAGAGATGATGCTCTGCATGAAAGGGCATATTCCACATCAAACAACGCAGCGGCCAATTGGTGAGGGTAGTACGGGTGTTGGTTAGGGGATTATCATTCTGAGAACAGTCCGTATGTTCCGCTATGAGAATAGCGCGTAATAGTGGCTGACCTAGAGCTAAGGGCAGGAGCCAGTAAACGATAAACCAATGTTGTTGGGCGATTACACAAAGAATGATGGCTGAAATATAGATGGCGAGCTGTAGACGCACCGAATTGATGACTTCTTGGCGAGCGGTTTCAGGAATAAAAGGGCAATCTGCCAAATGTCCGCTGGCCACGCGCCAATGACCTTGTATTTTGCCCCACCACCAGGTCACGGCACTAATTTCGATGAGGTATTCTCTTAAATTTGTGGGTTTGGGATCATTTAACTCCGGGTCTTTACCAGGAATTTGAGTGAAGCGGTGATGCCACTTATGATATCGACGATAGAATGTACTGTTATAAAAAGATAGCAAGCCCGCAAACCAAGCCACAGTATCGTTTAGCTGATTATCTGCAAAAGCGGTGCGGTGAACGCATTCATGGACAGTAGCAAACATCGCTGCCAAACTAAAGCCATATAGGACTAAGACAGGTAAGGCGAGATACCAATGGTCTAGATTTGTTCCCCAGATATAACCACTCATGCCCATCACGGCTAAATGGATCATTAGTTGCCCAAATCCTTTGAGATTGGAACGCGTATTGAGAGTTTGTAGCTCTGGGGGAGTCAGTAACTGGCTGGCACGGGCATTCTCACGTACAAACTGATCGCAGTTGGTCATCACACACTCAATCTTGGGACGTGAATACAAATCTTTATCATGTTATAGCTCTTTATTTTAAATTTTGAAACTAGATCGCTATCGTTGTGAAATATACAATTTGTATGGACACATCTATTCATCAGAGCGTGGTCGGAGAATATAACCACAGTTAGTACAATAGGTTGCTTCGGAAGTTCTTAGTAGAAGTTCTTAGTAAATGATGACAAGCGGGGCACTCAGACCCTAGTAAAGAACGTCGATGGTGCCAAATTAAATCGCAGGCTAGGTCAGGATAACCCGTTATTGCAGTGAAGCGGTCAGTAGCTATCGGCTGTATGTTTTTTGTGGCTGTTGCTAAGTCGCATCTATTCAGCTCTCTGTATGTTGTAATGCTTCGATTTCATAAATAAGATAGGGGAAAATATCCTCCCACTCTGCTTCATCAAGAAATGGAATATCTTTTTTACATCGCCAGCAATAGTAACTATGCATGATAATTGGATTGCTAATCAAATTGTTTATAATTTAGCATCATTTTTAGGTTAGTGCATGATGGACACAAATAAGAAGTAGTATATACTACTCTGAGTATTTTCAGAAATGTTCACAAAGGATACATTTTGAAAACGTTATTATGACTGGCTTTCAGGCATCTAACTTATTAGTTGCGAAATTAATTAAAACAGCTGAAAATTTTACCTAGCGAGGCTTTTGCAGTTTTTGTTTATATGGTAAACAGTTTATATTTTTGGGTGAGAGATAGTATTCTTCGCCAATTCATACAACTCTATTTGTGATTGATATTAACTTAACAATCCAACGTATTTTCTAATTCCCAGGCACTAATATGACCACTATAATTTTGCCATTCTTGATGTTTGAGCTTGAGATATGAAGTGATAAACTCAGCTCCCAAGCGTTCGGTTAATACTGTATTTGCCTCCAAACAGCGTAGGGCATCGAGTAAGTTAGCAGGTAAATACTTGACTGTTCCAGACAATAGGCGATCTGTATAACTATTGCGGTCATCGCGCGGGCCGGGATCACGTTGTTGGCTAATGCCATCAAGACCCGAAGCAATCAACGCCGCTGGCAGGAGGTAAGGATTAGCCGCACCATCAGGAAGCCTTAGTTCAAAGCGGTCATGATCAGGGATGCGAATCATATGCGTACGATTATTGCCGCTATAGCTAATGGTATTGGGTGACCACGTGGCTCCAGAAGCCGTAACCGGAGCATTGATCCGTTTGTAAGAGTTGATCGTAGGATTACTAAAAGCCGTCAGCGCCTCAGCAGAATGCAACACGCCCCCGATAAACTGGTAGGCCAAACCAGACAAACCTAGTTCTCCTGCCGGGTCACAAAAAAGATTAGTCGTACCCGTACTATCCCAGACCGAAAGATGAGTATGACAGCCATTGCCCGTCAGATGAGCAAAAGGTTTGGGCATAAAAGTAGCGCGCAGCCCATGGTTTTCGGCAATCGACTTGACCATATATTTAAAAAAAGCATGGCGGTCAGCGGTCACGAGGGCATCGGCATAGTGCCAGTTCATCTCAAACTGTCCATTGGCATCTTCGTGATCGTTTTGATAGGCACCCCAACCCAAGGCGAGCATGGCATCACAGATTTCGGCAATAACTTCATACCGACGCATCAAGGCTTGTTGATCGTAACAAGGCTTACTTTGCCGATCTAAGGGGTCTGAGAGCTGCTGACCAGAGGCGGATAACAAAAAATATTCACACTCGACACCAGTACGTATGATGTAACCCAATTCCTGAGCTTGATTAAGTACCCGTTGCAAGATGAGACGCGGGGTTTGCGCGATGGGTTGCGCGGTGGTGGTGTAGAGATCAGCGGGCATCCAGGCAACTTCGGGCTTCCAAGAAAGCTGAAACAGACTCCTCGGGTCAGGAATTGCCAGAATATCAGGGTCAGCAGGGGTCATGTCCAGCCAAGTTGCAAACCCAGCAAATCCTGCGCCATTAACTGCCATCGTATCAATCGCTTGCGCCGGAACTAATTTTGACCGTTGAGTACCAAAAAAGTCGGTGAAGGAAATTAAAAAGTAACGAATGCCTTTTTCACGGGCGATTTCAGACAACGAAACACTCATAAAGCTATCAACAGACAAGACTTTATCAATTTATGCCAACTCTGTCCCCAAAAAGTGTTCATAGTTATGATTTTAGTGAAACCCTCCCGAGGCTTAGGCCTACGCATCAAGCGCGGGCTTCCACATCAAGAGAATCGTACTTTGAGCTTTACGTCCGCAGATACAAGTCATCGTCTTTTGGACTCGCTGTACCAGTTTCACTTTCCAAGTTCCCTGGGCACGGACGGGTATTACCTACCAAGATCACGATGGTTGTCGCCCCTTGGCTCAGATACGTCAGATTCCCTCTGAAGAAGTGTCACGCATCTGGACAAGTTATGACCCACCTAACCCTTTGTTTGCTAAATCTCCGCCTTCAAGGGCGGACTCTTGCTCACGCGGCATATATCCCGATGCTCAATT
>JBBRQP010000055.1:0-20308 GCA_038226175.1 Gloeobacterales cyanobacterium | reverse complement strand
GGCAATTATTCGTTGTGAGCCTTCTTTATTGAAGTAGGCAGCTAAAATCCGTTGGCGCAGATCCACTGAATATGGTTTTCCCATCACCCTCTCCATTTAGTCCAATTAATATAGCTCTTTCACTTGAAAATTGCTGTAGGTGGTGTGGGGTCTAGGTGGTTGCTCTATGTCTGTAGTTTGCCTGAGGGTGACGGTAATGAAACGGTAACGAAATTAAATCGGCGTAAAGTTTTGTGAAAGGCCACAAACAGTTAGCACAATAGCCCTCATCTTGCGAGACGAAGGCTATTCTGACAAGCTCAAACGGGTGCGAGGGCTTTTTGTTTGATATGACTGAGCAGACCGCCCGAGCGTAATAACTCTTGCTCCCGCAGTGTGAGCTGGGCTGAGACGACAAACTCAGTACCCTGAGTCAGATTACGCACGGTAATCAAACCCGAGGCTAAACTAGCGTGAACATTGATCAATTCGAGGCTATCCCCTTGCTTGACCTGTTCGTAGTCAGCCGGATTGCTAAAAACCGCTGGTAAAATACCAAAATTGATCAAGTTAGCCCGGTGAATCCGCGCGAAACTTTTTACAATCACAGCTTTTAATCCCAGATACATTGGTGCCAAGGCCGCATGTTCTCGTGAAGAACCCTGACCGTAATTACTGCCACCTACGACAATCGAAGTCCCAGCGATGCGACAGCGTTCGGGGAACGTCGGGTCAACGCGCATAAAGACAAATTCGGCGATAGCTGGAATATTGGAACGCAAGGGCAACACTTTCGCCCCCGCAGGCAAAATATGATCCGTGCTGATATTATCACCCAGTTTGAGAATCAGTTCGGCTTGGATACGGTCAGCTAAGGGTTCGGCAAGGGGAACAGGTTTGATATTAGGGCCGCGTTTGACCTCGATAGGTGCCGGATCGGCTGCAGGTTGCACCAGCATATTGTCATTGACCAAGAAGCTCGCGGGCGTATCCACAAAAATCACTTCTGTAAAGCTATCGCGTGGGTCACTAATCACCCCGGTCAATGCAGCTGCCACACAAACCTCGGGGCTAGCCAGATAAACCAAGTCCTCAGCAGTCCCGGAGCGTCCCTTAAAGTTGCGATTAAATGACCGAATCGAAACTGCGCCCGTTGGCGGCGCCTGACCCATGCCAATACATGGCCCACAGGCTGATTCCAAGATCCGTGCGCCTGCAGCGGTCAAATCCGAGAAATAACCATCGCGCACAATCATCTCAAATACTTGTTTGGAACCGGGTGTCAGAGTCAAGGACACATCAGGATGCACGGTTTTACCCCGCAGCATCAGCGCAGCAGTCGCCAAGTCCTCATAACTAGAGTTGGTGCAGGAACCCACACAGACTTGGGCTACGGGCGTTCCTGCCACTGAGCGCACAGTAACCACCCGGTCAGGACTCGAAGGACAAGCCATCATCGGCTCTAACGTGTCGAGATCAATGGTCACATCTTCGTCATAGACGGCATCATCATCAGCCGCGAGCGCTACCCAGTCAGCATCACGTCCTTGGGCTGCCAAAAAAGCCCGTGTATTGGCATCTGAAGGGAAAACACTGGTGGTTGCGCCCAATTCTGCCCCCATGTTGGTAATCGTAAAGCGATGGGCGGCACTGAGTGAGGCTACGCCTTCACCGTAATATTCGACGATTTTGCCAACACCGCCTTTGACAGTCAGCCGACGCAGCAGTTCGAGAATAATATCTTTACCCGCACACCAAGGCTGCAATTTGCCCGTGAGTTTTACACCCAAAACTTGAGGCACAGGAATAAAATACGGCTCACCTGCCATAGCCACAGCTACATCTAAGCCCCCAGCACCAATTGCTAACATGCCCAAGCCGCCGCCAGTCGGGGTATGTGAATCAGACCCTAACAGAGTTTTACCCGGTTTGGCAAAGCGCTCACGGTGTACTTGGTGACAAATGCCGTTACCGGGACGGGAGAAGATAATGCCATATTTAGCCGCCATAGTTTGTAAATAGCGATGATCATCGGCATTTTCAAAGCCCGTCTGCAACATATTGTGGTCGACATAAGAAACCGAAACCTCAGTCTTGACCTGATCAATCCCCAAGGCCTCAAATTGAAGACAAGCCATCGTACCTGTGGCATCTTGGGTCAAGGTCTGGTCAATGCGAATCCCAATCTCGCCACCGGCGATAAGCTCGCCGCTCATCAGGTGACTGGCTAAAATTTTGTATGTCAAACTGTGACCCATAATGCAGTTGCTCCTGGCGTGATCTCGAATCTATACTACCCTCTTACCTAACAAAGTACGCTATGATAACAAAGTTGCCTAAATTGGGTTGGTAGCTCAGTGGTAGAGCATTCGGCTTTTAACCGACTGGTCGTGGGTTCGAACCCCACCCAACCCACACCTTTGACTCTTTATTTGCCAAACCAATTTTTCAAATGTACATTCGGTGCCTAATTTACGGCAACCGCTTTATATTCTTTATGCTTCATCTAAAAGAAAACCAAGTTAGTATAGTATTACAACCAAGAGGCAATTTCATGACGCGCCCCATCTATTTGGACAACAATGCCACCACGCCCGTAGACCCTCGGGTAATGGCAGTCATGTTGCCCTACTTCACCGAAAAGTTTGGCAATGCCGCCTCGCGTAATCACACCTATGGATGGGAAGCCGAAGCCGCTGTCGAACATGCCCGTGAACAGATTGCTCGCGTCATCAATGCCCACGAAAAAGAAATTATTTTTACCAGTGGCGCGACAGAATCCAACAACCTTGCCCTCAAAGGCGTGGCTGAAATGTATCAAGACAAAGGCAAGCATCTGATCACCTGTGTCACCGAACACAAATGCGTGCTCGACAGTGCCAAATCCCTCGAAGAACATGGCTATCAGGTCACCTATTTGGCTGTACAACCTGATGGCTTGATTGACCTCGAAGAACTGAAAAAAGCTATTCGTTCAGATACAATTTTGGTCTCAATCATGACCGCCAACAACGAAATTGGTGTGATCCAGCCCGTTGCCGAAATCGGTAAAATTTGCCGCGAACACGGTGTGATTTTTCATACGGATGCGGCTCAAGCAGCTGGAAAAATCCCAATTGATGTCGAAGCCCAAAATATTGACTTACTGAGCCTCTCGGCGCACAAATTCTACGGCCCTAAGGGTATCGGTGCGCTCTATGTTCGCCGCAAAAATCCCCGTGTGCGTCTCTCACCCCAGATGCACGGCGGGGGACACGAACGCGGTATGCGCTCAGGAACGCTCTATGTTCCGTTGATTGCTGGGATGGGCGAAGCTATTGAGGTGGCAGTCCACGATATGCACGAAGAAGCTGCACGGCTTTTGCGGTTACGCACCAAGCTCCAGAGTGCGCTTCAGGAACAGCTCCCTGAGGTTTACGTCAATGGAGATATCACCCATCGCCTAGCCAACAACCTCAATTTGAGCTTTGCATTTGTCGAAGGAGAGTCGCTTTTGATGGGACTTAACGATACGGTTGCGTTGTCTTCAGGTTCGGCCTGTACCTCAGCATCCCTTGAGCCTTCTTATGTCCTCAAAGGTCTGGGCGTTGGTGATGAACTAGCGCACTCTTCGCTGCGTTTTGGTCTAGGCCGCTTTACCACCGATGAAGAAATTGACCGGGTCATCGACAAAGTTGTAGCTGTGGTAACACGCTTACGTGAAATGTCGCCTTTGTGGGAAATGCACCAAGAGGGCATTGACCTCAAAGCCGTTCAATGGGCAGCCCACTAAAAAAATGAACTGTTGCCTGCTGTCTTTTACACCTTAGTGCTGCTTACTAAGGCATGGTAGATCTTCGATTCTCGATCAAGACAAAACCTGAGTATCTGTTTACCCTTTGAGGAGTGTCACCATGTTGGACCGCGTCAATGTTCGTTTACAAGATGCTCATCGCTTTGTCGGCACTCAGCTAGATAATATCCAGCAAAATTGGGCCTTGCAGCAGCTCACCAAAACTCTAGGCATCAACTGGCTATGGGATGTGATCAATCGGGTGGATGTCAACAAAGCCCGTCAAACCGTCGCCCGCTTGCGCCGCGAAATGCCCCAAGCGAGTGCCAAAGAACTCAGTCAAGCCTTGATCCGCCAAAAAATACCTTTTGTGGGTGGGGTTGGTTTTGCCTCGGGCGTTGTACCGCCTGGGCTTAATTTGCCCGTAATTGCTCTCGATATTATCACGACGCTCAAATTACAAACCGAACTAGTCTATGAAATCGCCTGTGCCTATGGTCTGGATCTCAATGATCCCGAACGCAAGGGTGAATTGTTGTGGGTCTTAGCTCTAGGACTCGGCTCAGACCGCGCAACCACAGGCGGGATCAACCTTTTTGAAAAAATGGCGCGTCAACGCTTAACGCCGCTGCTCCAAGACTATTTGGCGCGTATTGTCAGCAAACAGCTGGCCGAAAAAGTAGCAACCCGCTTTATACCCATCGCCGGAGGAGCCTTAGGTGCAGCGGCAAATATGACGTTTCTTTATTTACTTGGGCGTACGGCAATTGGTTTTTATGAGAAGCAAGCCCAAGGACAAGTTTTGGTGCTGACGCAGACAAAAACTAAAAAAAACTAAAACATGTTCACAAAAAACATAAAACCTTAACCTCTTTCCTATAATGTGATTACTGCCACGTCTTTTGCCCCACGACGGAACTTTTTTTATGTCCTCAGTTGCAATTTTGGGAAATGTTCTGCCCCTGCTGGTCAGTGCGTCATTGATTGAGACGTTTTACAAGGGCGGGTTAGCGATGTATCCTCTGCTCGCTTTCTCCATTGCCGCGATTACGCTGATCATCGAACGGGCAGTCTACTGGCGTAAGGTTCAAGCTGATACCCCAGTATTTCTCCAAGAAGTGATCAATACCTACCGCAAAAAATCTGTGGATGCCGCACTCAAAGTTTGTGAACAATACGAAAATCTGCCCATCGCGCGCATTTTTGGGGCTGCATTCAAGCTAGGTGAAACCAACTCTGAAGAATTTCGTCTGGCTATGGAATCAGCGGCGGCAGCGGAAGTCCCGGAGTTACGTAAATGGACGACCTTGTTTGACACGATCATTACCGCTGGACCCTTAGTTGGTCTAGTCGGAACGATTACGGGTCTAATCAAGTCACTAGGCAGTATTAACCTAGGTCAGGTTGCAGCCGGGGATCAAGCTAGCCAAGTAACTGGCGGGATCGGGGAAGCCTTGATCGCAACGGCAACCGGGATTACGATTGCCTTGACTACGTTGATTATTACCAATGTTTACCGGTCTCTCTACAACCGTCAAATTGCGATCATCGGTCAATACTCCGGTGAATTGGAAATCATCCATCGCAAACGTGAAGGCCAAAGCACTTACACCCCCTAATTTGCCATGCGCCTACCCGAAACCTCAGAATCTTTCCCGGAAGTCCCCGTCGTTCCTTTGATTGACGTGATTTTTACACTGCTGACCTTTTTTATCGTCGCGACCCTCTTTATCGAAAAAAGTCGCGCGATTGATCTGCGTCTACCCAAAGCAGAGACTACCAATCAAGTCAAACAAAAGAAAGATGAGCAAGCAGCGGTCAGTGTAGACCGTAATGGCAAGTTTTATTTCGACAAAAAACCAATCACCGAAGCTGCTCTCAAAGCCAAAATCAAGGCTTTGCCTGAGAAGACGCTGATTGTATTGTCGGGTGATGAACGAACCAACTACGAAGACATTAGTCGGGTCATGGAAGTGATCAGTGGTGCTGGCAAATCCCGTGTTGGTTTAGCTGCCGAACCGATTGATACCGATCAGTAAATCCCTCCTACAAAAACCATGCGTCTGCCACCCACCTCCGAAAAATTTCCTGAAGTCCCCGTCGTCCCCTTGATTGACGTTATTTTTACACTGCTGACGTTTTTTATTGTGGCGACGTTGTATATCGAAAAACTACGGGCGATTGACCTCGATCTACCTCAGGCATCGAGTGCGCCAGCTAGCTCTGACTTAAAACAAGTTGATGTGACCGTAGATAATGCTGGCAAATTTTTTTATAATCGGGCTCCTGTGACCGCAGACCAGCTCTTTGCTGAAGTCTCCAAATTACCAGTGACGACACTGATTATTTTGGCAGGGGACAAAAAAGCTAAATACCAGAGCGTCCTCAAGGCTATGGATGTAATGCGTAAAGCCAAAAAGACCAACATTTCCCTCGCTGCTCGTGCCATCAAATAGGAAATGCCCATGACCACGACCTCCGATGATTACGTTATCAAAAGAAAACCGCTGGTATCGCCAGTGGTTTTTTGGGGCTTCCTGATTGCGTTAATCGCTCACTTGGCCTTTCTGTTTCTGATTGTTTTACCAAAGCAAGTCAAGGTAGAAAAGCCCCCGGAAGAAAAATACGATATCGTCGATCTGCAAAAAGTGCCGCCACCCCCCCCACCGCCGCCGCCACCTAAAGTTCCGCCGCCACCGCCACCAAAACAACAAAAACAACAACCCAAAAAGCCACAAGCTCCCCAAAAAGGCTCGGCGGTTCGTAAACTTTTTCAAACAAAAAGTAGTACCTCAAGTACGGTTGTTGCCGAAAGTAAAGGCGGACCTGATGGCGATATGGCAGCAAGTTCTGGCACAGGTGCTGGGAATGCTGTCGGTGCTGGTAGCGCACCAATCGGCAACCCTGAGCCATCCCCCCCAGCACCTCCAGCTCCGCCCGCGCCACCACCAGAGCCGCCGCCACCAGAACCGCTGGTTAAAGCCAGGTCACTTACACCACCCAATCCTGTCTATCCAGATTCTGCACGGTCTGCTGGAATTGAAGGAGTCGTAGTTGTTCGAGCTTATGTTAATACCAGTGGCACTGTAACTCGTACTAAAGTTATGCGCTCATCGGGTAATCCCGATCTTGATCAAGCTGCTCAGGAAGCCGTTGCCAAGATGAAATTTGAGCCAGCTCATCGTGGTGATACCCCTGTAGAGTCTAAGCCTGATATTTCTGTACGCTTTAGCCTGACCTAAAGCCTGTTTGGACTAAAAGAAGAACCCCCTTTCTAATCAGAAAAGGGATTCTTCTTTTGAGAGAACGCAACCGCTATTTCCCACCATAATAAAACGCGATCTCTTTTTCTTTGAGCGGCGCGAAACTTGCAGCAATCAGCATGGCATCGAGTTCAGCTTGGGCAATATGTTTAGCGCCAATGCGGACAATTCGTGAACGCATCGTATTAGATACCCCACTACGTTGGCGACCCGCTTCGAGGGCCATTACATTTTGATAAAGGGCTAGTTTTGCCTCGGGGATCGGCGTACCATCAAAATCTACACCTTGGGCAATTGCCACATCAATAGCATCAGCTCCGACCGTTACAGTTGACTCAGACATGGCGCTTCACAAATTTAAGACAACCGTATTGTACCAACTCCTGATCAGCTAATACCCTTTCCGTTTGAATAGTCAGCCCCCCCGCCCCATTTATGGGGCGGGGGGGCACTCTTGGGGAAAGTTAGACTTTCAGAAATAGAGCATTAACTCTCTTTCTTCTCAGGTATCCAAACCAAGTATTAGCTGGGCTTCGTCCCCCATTTATGGGGCGGAGGGGCGTTTCTACTTAATGTGCAAAATTAACTGGGTCTTGGTCTCTGCGATGCCGGATAGGAATAGCTTCTCCTTGACCCTGACCCACTAGTGCAGCCGTTTTTTCGAGAGCTTCTCTCAGGCGTTTTGCAGCATAGATCGACATATCGCGCGGCACATTGATCCGGTCACGTAGATAACGTAAAGCAACATCGGTGCCAGCGGGTGGCATAGAGACTTCCCCAGTCATCAACTGCGTTAGAGCACAGCGTAGCGCCTCGTCTACGACCGACGCACTCAACTGGGGCGTTGCCGGATTAACCCGAATAATATTAGTACGATGGGTGATCACCCGTTGCAGGGCTTCGATACGAGAGGTTTCTGGCTCTGGGTAAGTCACATCAGGTAACCCCAACCAAGGGCCTTGATCAACCTGTGTTTTATTGCGCAACATTTGAGGCGTGCCATTTTCGCAGCAACACCCCATCTGCGGCGGTAGATCATGGGCATGGGTATGAAAATCGCTCTGGGTACCCCGATAGGTAAATCGGCTTTCCATGGCCTCAAACCACGCCGCTAAACGAGAATTTTCTTCGCGTAACGAATAGCCTTTGTAGTAAAAAAGACTGGCATTCATGCGTTCGACATAGGGGGTAAAAATCACATCAGCCGTACTAAACTGCTCCAAAAAATAAGGGCCAGCTGTGTTGCTGAGCGCGTCTTCCACCTTAGCCACGACTCCAATAAACTGATCTTGATGACGCTGTTCTTCACGCGCCGAACTATTGGGACGACATAGCCACATACACCAAGCCTTAAATAATAAACGTTCTAGCCTGCGTAAAGGCAATACTTGCGGGTCAGTCATACCCCAGCCCAGAGCACCAAAAACGCCTTCGAGCGCCAGCAAAATCTCATCACTTTCGGTGATCATCTGTCCATCTAGTTCGAGCGCGGGTAACATTCCCGAAGGCACTTTACGCTTATACCAACTTTCTTTTTCGCCATAGCAAAACATCGTTACTTTTTCGATGCGATAGGGGATCTGTTTTTCTTCGAGCCATAGCCAAATTTTTTGACAATAGGGGCACCAAGCATGGTTATCACGGTAAAGTGTCACCCGTACTTGAGCTTGATCATGCCCAAACAAACGTAACCGGGCTTGGGCATTGGTTGGGCCATTGACGGTATCGCATTGAAAGTCGGTGAGCGCGGTGAGTTGTGTCCAACTGAGCGGGGCGATGGTCATGGGTTTGTGTGATTCCTTATGAGATCAACGGTATCAGTTTTTACTGGGAGCTTGACGGTATTTGTAAGCAAAACTACTTACGGTAGCCCAGGCGGCTATATGCTCGCCACGAAGACCGATAAGATAGAGAGACTTTGGACGGGAGACAAGCTGTGAGTTTTGACTATGACGTACTGATTATCGGGGCAGGAGTTGGCGGTCATGGTGCAGCCCTACAAGCTGTGGCACGTGGCAAAAAAACAGCTATTGTCGAATACCGCGATATTGGTGGCACCTGTATCAATCGTGGCTGTATTCCCTCAAAAGCGCTCTTGGCTGCTGCCGGAACCCTACGCAAACTCAGTCATGCCGATGCTTTTGGGATCACGGTTGGCTCTGTCAGTTTTGACCGGAGCAAGATTGCCGAACATGCCCATCAAGTCGTCACCAAAATTCGCACTGATCTCACGAAATCCCTCGATAAACTCAAGGTCACGACTATTCTTGGTAAAGCCCGTTTGCTAGGCGCGCAAAGCGTTGAAATCACGACGCCCACAGGGGAAATCCAACAGGTCACAGCTGAGGATGTAATCATTGCCACAGGCTCGGTTCCCTTTGTGCCTCCGGGGATTCAGACCGATGGGCGAACCGTGTTTACCTCCGATGAAGGAATTCGCCTCGATTGGTTACCGGAGCATTTATGCATTATTGGCTCGGGCTATATCGGCCTAGAGTTTTCGGATGTGTTTACTGCCTTAGGTTCAAAAGTAACGATGATTGAGGCTTTAGACCGCTTGATGCCTGGTTTTGACCCGGATATTGCGCGCCTTGCCGAACGGATCTTGATTAAGCCGCGTAGTATCGAGACGCGGATTAAAACTTTGGCCAAAGAAGTTTATCCCGGTACACCCGTGCGCGTGGTGCTCGACAATGGCGAAGAATTACATCCTGATGCCGTATTGGTTGCCACAGGTCGCGTGCCTTTGACACGGGACTTAGGGCTAGATGCTTTGGGTATTGATATCGGACGCCGAGGCTTTATCCCTGTCGATGAATATTTGCAGACTTCGGTTCCCCATCTTTGGGCGATAGGTGATGCTACTGGTCAAATGATGCTAGCCCATACGGCCTCAGCTCAGGGTGCTGTCGCCGTAGATAACATTTGTGGTCATCAGCGCACAGTCAATTATCAAGCGATCCCCGCCGCTGTCTTTACCCATCCCGAAATCGGCTTTGTAGGCTTGACTGAGCCGCAGGCCAAAGAAGCTGGTTATGCTGTGGCAACGGTGCGCACCTATTTTGGCGGTAACTCTAAGGCGATTGCCCAAAATGAAACAGATGGCCTGTGTAAATTGGTCTATGCCAAAGACACAGGGATATTATTAGGCTGTCATATCCTTGGGCCCGAAGCCTCACTTTTGATTGCAGAAGCTGCCCAAGCGATCAGTATTAAGGCCACCGTCCATGACCTAGCTCAGATTGTCCATACCCATCCCACCCTCTCCGAAGTCCTCGAAGAAGCCTACAAACGCGCGGCTGGAGTTTGATGAAATACGACCGAGTTGGGCTACTCGTAGCCCTCCTATTATTAACTAGCTGTGCTTTATTGGAGCGGCCTTACTCTACCCATAACGATGGGCCAGCTGGCTATGGAGCCTGGTTTGCTCTATTGCAAAACCTAAAACTTGCCCCCGAACGCTGGGAACGTAAGTATAGTGCTTTGACCGAAGAGACGAATGGGGCGGTATTAATTCGCATTAATCAAACCGTGGCTATCCGCGAAGACCTGCTGGCTTGGGTACGCGAAGGTAATATTCTAATTGAGCTAGAAAGCTCGGGAGCCGCTGCGACCCAAGCCGAGCGCACTATTCCCGTTCCCGCCATTTTGCAGACCCATCTGGCACAGGGGTTAAACATTCCTGCAACCTTGCACGGTCAACGTCAAGCCCTAGAAAAACGTATTTTGACCGTGCTCGAAACCCCCGAAGAAGCCCAACAAAGTTCCCTTGCCCTAGGTACCGACCAAGACCCGCTGTTGATTGTGCAGCCGCTTGGCGAAGGAATTTATATCTACGGTGTAATCGCCGACTTAGCCCAAAATCGTTGGCTTAGCCGTCCTCAAAATTTTCAGTTGTGGACAAATTTACTCGGGCATTACTTACCAGAGAGCCGCACGCCGATTTATGTGGATGAAGTCATTCATGGCTATGGGCCAAGCGAGGTGGATCGAAGTAACTCAGCACCTAGTTGGCTGACCTATCTTGCCGCTTCACCCTTGGCTTTATTATTTTGGCAAGTTGGATTTGTGGGTCTCGTTTGGCTGATCGGGGCTAATCAACGGTTGGACTTACCCCAGCCTGCGCCAACACCTAGCCGCGCTAATACCCAGGAATACATCAATGCTCTGGCAGCTACCTACCAACGTGCGGGCGCACAACGCTTAGTGTTTACTTTGTTATTTGAAGATTTCCGGCAACAGTTAGCCCGCAAACTCGGGGTAACAGCTGACGATAGCCAACTCATTACTTGGGCACAAAACGCTCGTTTAGGTGAGAGCATTGTGGATTTACAAACCCTATCTCAGGAAGTGCGTCAAACCACCCCGCTCACGGATCGAGACCTGCTAGCCAGAGTTGACCTACTCATACAAATTCAACGGGCAAGTGAAGAAAACCTACGCCACTGATCAGCCTGTTGTGCCGTAACCCGGCCTAATTCACGCCCCAAGCCCACGGCAAGTGCGCCTGCACCCAAGAAATCTTCTACGGTGTCAACGGTTACCCCGCCACAGGGCAGAAATGTAACCTCTGGAAAAATCTGTCGTAGATTACGTAGATAGGCCGCTCCCCCTACATTCGCCGGAAAAAGTTTAATCACATCCGCCCCTGAATGGTGAGCCAAGTTGATTTCTGTGGCGGTCCATGCCCCACTCACCACCAAGGCTCCGGCCTGTTTACCTAGTCTAATCAAATCAGGATTGGTCAAAGGTGAGACCAAAAACTGTGCGCCATGGTGTAACGCCGCTTGGGCTTGCGCGACGCTCAAAACAGTTCCGCAACCAAAAGGTGGACTGATCTGCTCGATAACAGCAAAGGCATCAGCAAAGGTCAACGTAATCTCGACACAGCTGATACCTAATGCCCGTACCTGAGCAACCTGCGCTAGAGCCTCACTAGCCGTAGTAGCGCGAATAACTGCGATTACTTTTTCGCGTCGCCAGGTCGCCAGCAAAGGATGTTTAGCAGGATGCTCAAGCGGTATTGCCGTCATCAATCTTCTAAGACCCAGGTGTCTTTACTACCGCCACCCTGTGAAGAATTCACAACTAAAGAGCCTTTAGTGAGCGCAACCCGAGTCAATCCACCAGGCATCACCCAGATACTTTCGCCATCGTTGAGAATATAAGGTCGTAAGTCTACGTGACAGCCAAATAGCGTATGGTCTTCGGGATAAAACGTAGGATGCCGAGAAAAATTAACGACGGGTTGAGCCAGATATTTACGCGGTGAAGCCAAAATCTTAGCCCGGAAATCTTCGATCTCGGCTGGGGTGGCACTCGGCCCCATCAGCATCCCATAGCCCCCGGAGTTATCCGCTTCTTTGACGACCAAGTGTGCCATATTTTCGAGGATGTAGGCGAGGTGGTCAGGTTCCTCGGCACGATAGGTCTCGACATTTTGTAAAATCGCCTCTTCACCAAGGTAATAGCGAATGATCTCTGGCACATAGGCATAGATCACTTTGTCATCAGCGACCCCCGTACCAATGGCGTTAGCTAAGGTAACCCGCCCTTTGCGGTAAGCACGCATCAAACCCGGAATGCCTAGAGCCGAATCCTTACGAAAGACTTCTGGATCAAGAAAGTCATCATCCATCCGCCGATAAATGACTTCGACGGGGCGCAGTCCCTCAGTCGTCTTGGCAAAAACTCGGTCATTTTCAACAACCAGATCACGGCCTTCAACTAATTCTGCACCCATCTGTAAGGCCAAAAAGGCATGTTCAAAATAAGCCGAATTAGACATACCGGGTGTTAGTACGACCACATTCGGGTCGGGTACTGGGGAAACTTGGCGCAGGGTTTGTAGAAGACGCTGCGGATAGTCCACGACCGTCTGCACTTGATGATTTTCAAAAACCGCTGGAAAAACCTGCTTCATCACCCGCCGATTTTCTAATACATAAGACACCCCAGAAGGTACACGCAAGTTATCTTCGAGGACGCGATATTTACCATCGGGATGACGAATTAAATCGGTACCGCAAACGTGGACATAGACGCCTTTAGGTACATCTAGTCCCTGAAACTCTTTGCGATGTTGAGTCGATGAAAAAATTAACTCGGCAGGAACAACCTTGTCCTTAAGGATTTTTTGGTCATGATAAATGTCCTCAAGAAATAAATTGAGCGCGTGCAGCCGCTGACGCAAACCGCGCTCGACCTCTTGCCACTCAGCAGCGGCAATAATACGCGGGATAATATCAAAAGGAAAAATTTTCTCAGCACCCTGTTCTGAGCCATAAACGCCAAAGGTTACACCGCGTTCCAAAAAAGCCAGTTGTCCCGCTTGTACCCGTTGTTCCAGCTGCTGGGGCGTAAAACGTTCTAAAAACGTGACGAGTTCTCGATAATGAGGGCGCGGGTGTCCGTCTGGCTCAAACATCTCGTCGTAGCAAGAACCTCGGTTGTAAGCGGCGAACACAGATCGCATGGGTATACTTTAATAACGTGATCGTTACTTTAGCAGGAATTGGACTTTTCACAAAAATGTATCTTATTGTACATAGCACGATCCTGAAGAAATTGTGCGATTGTTTGACAAAGTTAACTTTTCTTCATAAAATATGAGTTAAGTAATGTGTGAGGGGCTGAAATGAACAACACCATGCCGGAAATGATGCGTCGCTCTGTGGAGAGCTTTCTCATCCAGATGACCGACACCATGGACCCACTCGAAGCACTCAAAATGACCAACATGACCCTGAGTTTGATGGATACGATCTACACCATGGGCAAACAAGACGGTCATGGCGATGCCGTACGTCATACTTTCAAGCCTTCCCACTAAAACCGACCGACCTGCACAGCCTGAGCTAACTCTTGTAAGAGTTCCGCTGTTTCTGTCCAACCGATACAGGCATCAGTAATACTCTGACCATACTGTAGAGGTTGCTCAGGCTTGATATCTTGGCGGCCAGCAACCAGATGGCTCTCTAGCATCAAACCGATGATGCGCTGTTCTCCTTGAGCAATCTGACCTGCCACATCACGTAATACCGTGGCTTGCTTTGTGTAATCCTTGAAACTGTTGGCATGACTACAGTCAATCATCAGTTGGGGCTTAAGCTGAGCCGCCATCAAGTTACGGCTGGCCTCTTCGACACTACTGGCTGCGTAATTGGGTGTAGACCTGCCGCCGCGCAAAATAATGTGACAATCAGGATTACCCTCAGTGGCAAAAATAGCCGACTGTCCTTGTTTGGTGTGAGACAAGAAAATATGGGGATGAGCAGCAGCTTGGATCGCATCTATGGCAATTTGCAAGTTGCCAGAAGTGCCATTTTTGAAGCCGACGGGGCAGGAGATGCCGGAGGCTAATTCGCGGTGGGCTTGGCTTTCGGTAGTACGCGCGCCAATCGCCCCCCAGCTCACCAGATCAGCAATATATTGAGGCGTGATCAAGTCCAAAAACTCTGTGCCAGCGGGTACCCCCATTTGCGCCAAATCGAGGAGTAAGTGACGCGCTAAGCGCAGACCATCATTGATTTTGAAACTACCGTCAAGATAAGGGTCATTGATCAGCCCTTTCCAGCCCACGGTCGTCCGTGGTTTTTCAAAGTAAACCCGCATCACAATACATAGCTCGGACTGTAGAGCCGCCGCGACGGGCTTCAAGCGTTGGGCATATTCACGGGCAGCTTCGGGGTCATGGATCGAACATGGGCCTACGACCACCAGTAAGCGGCGGTCTCGCCCCTGCAAAATATGTTGAATTTGCGCCCGTGCGCCCTGCACAGTTTGGGCGGCTTGGGGGGTTAAGGGAAGCTCTTCTTGCAGAAAAGAAGGCGGTAATACGACCTTGATCCACTTAATACGCAGGTCATCAGTACGCGGTTGCATGGTGGTTTTTGCTACAAATCAAACCTTAACTATGATACTGCCAAACATCCACGCTTCGCTCTGTGTGTCAGGTCTGGATGTTGATCCAACGGCACAATAAAATGAGGCGGCGCCCAGATTTGAACTGGGGGTGGAGGCTTTGCAGGCCCCTGCCTTACCGCTTGGCTACACCGCCGCGTTCTCTATCTTGACACAATTCGTCAAAATCAGGAAAGTCCCCCGTAACTGTAGACACTTCAAGTTCGACTTTCATAAAATAGGCAAGGTCAACAAAGGATAAGTTAAATGATTCATGCCTACGCTGCGCATACACCCGGTGGTGAATTAACCCCCTTTGAGTACGAACCAGAACCTTTAGGGGAAACTGAAGTAGAAATTAACGTCCAGTATTGTGGCATTTGCCATAGTGATTTGTCGATGCTTGACAATGAATGGGGGATCAG
Organism: Gloeobacterales cyanobacterium; assembly: GCA_038226175.1. Classification (GTDB taxonomy): domain Bacteria; phylum Cyanobacteriota; class Cyanobacteriia; order Gloeobacterales; family Anthocerotibacteraceae; genus JBBRQP01. Next base: position 4,967 of record JBBRQP010000055.1, on the reverse strand, counting down.
TCAGTATCCGCTAGTGCCAGGTCATGAAGTCGTTGGTACCGTTGCCGCGTTAGGTAAAAGTGTGACCCATTTACAGTTAGGCCAACAGGTCGGGCTAGGTTGGTATTCAAGTTCTTGTATGACCTGTGAATGGTGTATGTCTGGCGATCACAATCTTTGTTTGACGGTAGAGGCGACGATTGTGGGCCGCTATGGGGGATTTGCCGATAAAGTCCGCGCTCATCAAGCCTGGGTCGTACCCTTGCCTGAGGGTCTTGATGCTGCCACTGCTGGGCCTTTATTTTGTGGTGGGATCACCGTCTTTAACCCAATTGTGCAATTTGATATTAAGCCCACGGATCGCGTTGGCGTGATTGGTATTGGTGGTCTCGGTCATATGGCTTTGCAATTTCTCAAGGCTTGGGGCTGTGATGTGACGGCGTTTTCGAGTAGTGCCGATAAAGAGGCGGAAGCCTTAGCAATGGGTGCCCATCACTTTGTTAATTCCCGTGATCCTGAGAGTCTCAAGGCCGTAGCAGGCACCTTTGACTTGATTCTCTCAACGGTCGCCGCTGATATGGATTGGTCAGACTATATCGCAGCTCTGCGTCCCAGAGGCCGACTCCATTTGGTTGGTGTGGCTCCCAATCCCGTGTCATTGCCTGTTTTTCCGATGATGTCAGGACAAAGGTCAATGTCTGGCAGTCCCTTGGGCAGTCCGGCGACGACCGGGCAAATGCTTGACTTTGCTGCCCGTCATAGCTTAGCGCCCTTGACCGAAGTTTTTGCCTTTAGCCAAGTCAACGAGGCCATGGATCGTTTGCGCAGCGGCAAAGCTCGCTACCGGGTTGTGCTCAAACACTAAAACTTTATGCACCGCAGGGTATATGTGAAAGACTCTGCGGTGCATGAAATCTATGTCAGAACGGGCGTATTGGTTGGCATGGCAAAAAATTGAAGGCGTCGGTCCTTATCGGCTCCAAAGTTTGCTCGAAACTTTTGGTTCTTTAGAAGTAGCTTGGCACGCTCAAGCCCCGGAACTGCGTATCTGTGCTGGATTGGGGTCTCAACTAGTTGAGAAAATCACTCAGCAACGACGCGCCCTTGACCCTTTGGCTATAGCAGCAACTTGGGAAGAAAAATATGGGCCTTGCTGGACTCCTGCTGACGAGGCGTATCCAGCACTCTTACAGCAAATGGCGGATACACCACCTGTGCTTTATCATCGCGGGGCAAAACCTAGTGCCTATGGCCTGCGGTGGGCGCACAAGTTGGGCTACGAATTAACGCGAGCAGGATTTTTGGTGGCCTCGGGTTTGGCTTCGGGTATTGACGGCGCTGCCCATCGTGGAGCCTTAGAAGCAGGCGGTCAGACGGTCGCGGTCTTAGGCTGTGGGGTGGATGTCTGCTACCCGTCTGAGCATCACAGTTTGTATCGGCAAATCCGTGATCGCGGGGTGATCCTTAGTGAATATCCCCAACTTACACCGCCTGCAACCTCACAGTTTCCGCGTCGTAATCGGATTTTGGCGGGCGTATCTCAAGCAACAGTCGTCATTGAGGCTGGAGAAAAATCAGGCGCTTTGATCACAGCACGTTTAGCTGTCGATTATGGACGAGATGTTTTTGCACTACCGGGTCAAATTGATTCGCCCCAAGCCTCGGGTACGCTGAGCTTGGTCAATCAAGGTGCACAGTTGATCTTAGGCGTAGAGGATTTACTACAAAAATTGGGTTTTGTGAATAAGCCCGAGCCGCTAGATGTTGCACCACCCGCTGATCTAAATTGTGTAGAAAAACAAGTCTTCTGTGAGTTAACGCAAGAGCCTCTGGGCATGGAATTTCTCATTGAGCAAACCCAACTCCATACCGGCGAACTCTCAGCCGTGCTTTTGCTCCTCGAACTCAAGGGCTTAGTGCGGCAATTACCGGGCTTGCGGTATCGGTTGGCATAAAAGATTGAACAAATTTTTAGGCAGGTCGCGAATGTAGCCTGAGCTTCAGCAGTTTTGAGATAGCGATGATTAACTTTTCTTGAGCTGATCGCGTCCAGAACGGATGATTTGCAAAAAACGATCCATATCTCCTTCTAGCCGTGCCAGTACTTGATCCGCATAAGCATCGGCATTCGCCTCAACACTACGCGCCTGAGTTTGGCTATTTTGGATAATCTCCTCAGCTTGCAAACGCGTCTGTTGCTGAAAGTCAAGGGCTTGGGTTTGATACTTCTCCCACTCCAGTGTTGCTTGAGCCCGAATTTGTTCGGCCTCGCGTTGAGCTACTTTTACGATTTCTGATTCTTCTAGACGCCGTTGCGCTTCAATCAAAATCTTCTCTCGGTCACTCTGGGCTTGGCTTACGATAACTTGCGCTTGCTGTTGGGCTTGGACGAGTAGGCGATCACGGGTTGCCAAGAGTTTTTCGGCTTCAGCCAGAGCCGTAGGCAAATTAATTCGGATCCGGTCTAGTAGCTCAATTGCTTCGTCTTCATTAACTAAGGCACGACCTAGTAAATGATTACTATTGATAATCAAGTCTTCCAAACGTTCTAATTCTTTTTGGATACTCATGGGTGCGAACTCCTAAATTGGGTGTGCAAATCTGCTTCAACATGAGCCGGGACTAGATGACTTACCGTGCCACCGAGACGGGCAATTTCGCGCACGCCCGAACTACTCAAAAAACAATATTCCGCCGCTGTCGCCAAAAATACCGTCTCAATTTCGGGATTCAGTGAGCGATTGGTTTGGGCCATTTGCAGCTCTTTCTCAAAATCAGAGACTGCCCGCAGCCCCCGCAACAAAACCTGGCATTGGCGTTCTTGGGCAAACTGAACGGTCAGACCATTAAAACTCTCCACGCTGACATTAGGCAAATGAGCAGTAGCTTTTTTGATCTGACGGCTGCGTTCAATTACAGAAAACAGAGAATTTTTGCCACTATCGACTGCGATCGCCATAATTAGCCGTGTATAAAGACGACTAGCCCGTTCAATCAAGTCCAGATGACCGAAGGTAATTGGGTCAAAACTGCCCGGATAGAGTGCGCGCACGGATTCAACTCTTACGTTATGGTTTATTTTAATCGTTTACGGCTCGCTATGTTGCGATAAAGCCAGAAGATGTTGGCGTAGGGTGTTGGTTTCAGTAAACAAAACGCCTTGCCAGCCCACTGCTTGCGCCCCAAGCACATTGATAGCCCGGTCATCAATCAAGAGCAAATTTGCAGCAGGATGGGCAACTTCTGCCATCAGTGCCTGGTAACAATGGGGGTCAGGTTTGCGATAGCCACAGCGATAAGAGAGCGTATATCCATCAAAAAAACGATCTAATTCTAAGCGTGTCCGAAGTATCTCAAACCACACTGGGTAATTAGATAATACCCAGAGTTGCTCGCCTTGGGACTTAAGTTGTCTTAATAATTCTTCCATGCCTTCTACAAACCGATAATTATTGATAAACAGAGCTTTAAATTCGGCTGGATCTGTTAGGGTCTGCCCACCGTGAGGATCATAAAACTGCGTCAAAAATTCCTCTTCAGTAATTTTGCCTTGCTCAAACTCCAACCAACTCGTCGGATGCTTGACCTGCATTAATTCAGGCATTTCTAGGCCCAAATAGGCGGGGATAAGCTTATAAAAAGGGTCAACTACCACAGTATCCATCAGATCAAATACGAACATCACCCGACATTACCCCGTAAATGGCACAATATTCCTTGGACGCTGTTGTTATTGTATGCAAGACCTCACTGCTTTTTTACAAGATCACGTCGGACGTTGGCTCTGTCAGCGTTCTAGCTACTATCTCGAAGTCGGACAAGACCAGGCCGGGAAACTAGAAATGACCGTCGCTTGGCTGGCTCCTGAGTCCCAAGGCGTTATTGGTACCTTGACTACAACCTGGCAGGGCAATTTGGCACTGCTGTCTCGGCCCTATCAGGGCAATTCCACCTTAGTACTGCTAGCTAATGGTCAGCTTGAGATTCACCAAGAACGCCAAATCTTAAGCGGCAGCTATCAGTTTTTGGATGAAGCCCTCACGTTAACTAGTTTTCAAGGCGATTTTACAACCCAAGAACGGATTTGGTTTGGGGGCAAAAATCTACGGATGCGCACGGTAAATGTCAAACGAGGCAATGGTCACACGATGGCCCATTATTTCTCAGAAATCCGCGTCCTACCGCCAACAGATTCATAAGGAAAAAGCAGATAGTCCTGATAGACTACCTGCTTTGATAAAAGTAACCGCTGCTAATAGAGCGTCACCGTAAAGCGGGTAGCACTGACCACATTACCGCCGGGAGCTGTAACTTTTATGGTTCCGTTGACAGCGCTGACAGGAACTAGGGCGCGAATTTGTGTATCCGAATCGACCATGAATGTAGTCAGGATTCCTGCAAAAGTGACCGCTGTTGCTCCCGTAAAACCAGATCCCGTCATCGTAACGGTTGTGCCTACTAGACCACTCGTTGGACTAAAGCTCCCTAAGGTAGGTGGTAGGGCAACCGTAAAGGTACCTTGACTGGTGATAGTTGCCGCTGGGTTGGTTACAACAAGCTTGCCCGTGATGGCAGCGACAGGCACAGTAACTTTGACCGTGCTAGGAGTTTTTGAAAGAATCACCGCTGGGATACCGCCAAAAGTAACTGCTGTTGTCGTACTCAGATTAGTGCCACTGATGGTGACCGTCGCCCCAACAGCAGCACTCGCTGGACTAAAGCTGCTAATCGTCGGGCTCAAAATCAAAGTGAAGTGATCCGTACTGATCACGGAACCACCGGGGGTAGTGACTTTGATTGTGCCGTTACTCGCACCTGTCGGGACTGTCGCTGAGATGGCTGTATCAGCATTACAGCAATTTTCAAGTGAAAGAGCTATATTAATTGGACTAAATGGAGAGGGTGATGGGAAAACCATATTCAGTGGATCTGCGCCAACGGATTTTAGCTGCCTACTTCAATAAAGAAGGCTCACAACGAATAATTGC
>JBBRQP010000054.1:0-20769 GCA_038226175.1 Gloeobacterales cyanobacterium | reverse complement strand
GCAATTATTCGTTGTGAGCCTTCTTTATTGAAGTAGGCAGCTAAAATCCGTTGGCGCAGATCCACTGAATATGGTTTTCCCATCACCCTCTCCATTTAGTCCAATTAATATAGCTCTTTCACTTGAAAATTGCTGTAAGCTCCGACGTAGTATCCAAAACTGCCTCACGCATACATCTCAGACTCAACAACAACTCTCTCGCAATTTTTGGGCTCTTTATTGGCACCACATTTGGTTAGAACAAAGTGCGAATCAGTCGCAGTTGGCACGCCATCATCTTTCGGCTTATCTCCAAGAAGCCTGTTTCTGGGCAGCCCACAAAGGTGCAGCCCTTCACCCTAGTAGCCAAGGCAGTATCGCCGATCATTTTAATACCGTCTGGATTAAATTTGACCAAGTACTACAAGGGTTTCGTAGTGATCAAGGAACTAGCCTCGAAAGTTATGCTGCCACTGTCTTCGCCCGAGCCATTAATGTCTCTCTTCGCCAACTCGGGATTGCCGATGTTTGTAGCGATTGGGGACTGTTGCGTAAAGTCAGTCAAAAACTCTTAGTCGAGACTCTTGCTCATGCGGGGCATGAGCAAACAGCGATTACACGCTACATCGCTCTGTGGAGTTGCTTTAAGGAAATCTATACCCCAACCCAGCCCACAGCTACCCGTCAGCTACCCCAGCCTGAGCCCGCGGTCTGGCAAGCCATCAGTGATGTTTATAACCGAGAGCATCTTCAGCCCAACGAGCCCATGTGTACTGGTGATAATGCTGAACGTTGGATCATCGCCTCGGCTAAGGCCGCCCGGTCTTATCTCTATCCCGCGACCCGCTCCCTTGACCAGCCCAAACCAGGTCAAGATGAAACACCGCTTGATCTAGCTGATCCAGATACCTACCCACTCCTTGACACCCTAATCCTGGCTGAAGCGCAACAAGAACGCATAGTGCACCTTCAGCAATTTCACACGGTACTCTACAAAGCCCTCAGCACACTTAATCAAGAGGCTCTAAGAATTTTGCGGCTCTATTATCACCAGGGGCTACCTCAGCAAAACATTGCCCAACAACTGGCAATCAAACAATACACCGTTTCTCGTAGACTGACGCGCAGTCGAGAAAAACTTTTGAAAATACTTATAGATTGGAGCCGTGAGCACCTACATATAAGTCTAAACCTAGAACAATTAGATACTATGCATGAAATCCTAGAAGATTGGTTACGTCATTATCAAAATTGGCCTGACTCACCTGAGGAGCACCCATGACAGCACCCCACTGCATCGATGGGGATAGTCCTGACCTCTATCTGGAGGTAACAAATCGTTCTAAGATTTGGGAACAAAGCCAGCAAATCATCACGCCTGGTGGGCAATGGCGAGCTTATCTCAATGGTCTTGCGCTTTGTGCTCTGAGATCTTGGTTATCAAAAGCAGATTACTTAGCCCAGCCTTGGCCTAATAGTGCTGCTCTTGCCAGTTTTTGGTCTGTGGTAAATGGGTGTGTCTTAGACCTCGGCGGATCAACACGGCTTGTACTGATCCCCGATGAGGCCATGGATCAAGCGGAGCTACGGGTGCCACAGGAATGGGTGGATATTCCTAGTTGGGCAGGGGATTACTATTTGGCGTTGCATGTAAATCTAGAAGAAGGCACCGTGTGTTTTTGGGGTTTTACTAGTCATGCTCGGTTAAAACATCATGGGCAGTATGATGCTGCACAACGATCCTATGGGTTGATGGCTGAGGACTTATTTGATAGTCTGCTTTTGGGTGTGAGTTTACTTGGTGTGTTGACCGAGTCTTTGCGGGCACCACTGCCAGAGCTGCCAGCCCTAGGGGTCGAGCAAGCGCACAATCTTCTGAATCGGTTGGGCTCTTCGTCTACGGTTACATTTCCCCGTTTGGCAGTGCCCTTTGTGATGTGGGGCGCGCTCCTAGAACATGCAGGCTGGCGACAAAATCTCTATGAGCGTAGGCAAGGTTTATCAGAACATTCGGTACTGGCTTGGTTGCGCGAGGGCATTGGGCAATGGGGTTGGACATATTTGACGACAACGGCACTACAAGGGCGGACGCTTGATGCTGACAATTCACCCGTTATGTTGTCTAAGTTGCTTCAGATTGCGGGTCAACCCTATGAACTGCGGGTACAGCAGCAAGATATCAGGGTATGGCGGTTTCAGCTTCAGAGTACATTAGTTGGTGGGCTGATTCCAAGGGGATTTGTGTTGCGCTTGTTGACCGAAGACCGACAACCTTTTGTGAATAACGAGACTATGGCAATAACGGCTATTGAGTATCTGGTTTTGGATGTCGAAGTGGATGTGGGTGAGGGGTTAGTGTGGGAGACAGAACCCATTGCTGAAGGTTATGACCCAGAAATTTTGTATTTTGATTGATTTGGCTGCATAAAATTTGTGAGTGCAATCTATAGGTATCTATTCCTGAAGAACTAAAGCTGGTTTAGTTAACGCACAGACTAAGTTTGTTGTTAGCGGTTACCCCCGAAGTTTTTCAGGTACCAATCACTCTTTCACACTTAACAAGGAGGCTGTTGTGGCTCATGCATGTTTCATGATGGATTCAGGTAGACAGACAGACAACTTAAGTTGGCAAATTAATAAGTATTTGGGTTCTACAGAAAACTTTCCCACAAGACTTGACCTTACTACACAAAAACATATTCAATTACAGATAGACGTAGTAAAACCAGCGTTGGATAAAAACATATCTTATTGTAAAAATAATTATTCTCTGGATGAAAATACATTTTATTATACGAATGATTATTTTTTAGAAGTCTCACTCTTAGATAACTATGTGGATCAGCAAGAATATTTTCGTGTTGCACCGCATTCAAAATTTATTTTGACCAGAGAAAATGGCCCATTAGTTAATGTTGACATTGATGAAAGAGCTCCTGCTGCTACTTCGGGGCATTTTTTGACAGTTAATGCTCGTGGTCATGATCCTTCAGTTTCCCCAAGATCACAAAGTAAGATGGTTTTTACTCAACCACTGCCCAAGGAGAAATGGATTAATAACCGGCCATCGTTACAGTATTTTAGTTTGATTGGGGCGACGCATATTTACACCTATGTTGATGAAATAATTCGGTACCGCGCTCGGATTGAGTCTGGAGGCAAAGCGATAATCTACAACCCTGACACGCTACATCCTGTTCCGGTGATGTCTTCAGCCCGACCTTTCACTTATAATTCCACTCATAATTCGTATGAGTGGTTTACGACCGATTGGGATGACAAGCCATGGACAGCAGGGGCAGGTTTTGAGTTCTCACGGATGCAGCTCAAAGACTATGAACTTTTCTCGCGTTTTCTATATACCGATGATTGGCAGACTTCTGCCACTAATGGCACAATGCATTAAGTTGCTGATGGTTACGCACATAGTCCTCCAACCAGCTACAACCCTGAGTTACTAACTGCGTAGTGCTAGGTTGGAGGTTATTCCAAAAGAAAATCGTACCCGAACGATCTCCTGAAATAAGCATGTTTCCCTGAGGCTGAAAGCGAACTACCCGTATACCTTGGCGATGTCCATAAAGGATATTAACTAGGTCTCCTTTTCGGTTCCATAACCGAATAATTCCGTCCTGACTACCTGAAGCCAACAGCTGACTATCAGAACTAAAGCTGACACTATCTACACCATCCGTATGCCCTGGCAGTGTTCTTAGTAAATTCCCTTGACGATCCCACAGCTTAACGGCTGTATCTAGACTTGCGGAGGCTAATAAAGTTCCATCAGGGCTAAAAGTAAGGTCTTTGATGGTATTTGTATGTCCTCTTTTCAAAGGTGGAGGAACACGATCTAAATGGGCGATATCCCAATAACGGATCGTTCCATCGGTCTCTCCGGTCACGATAAATTTATGATCGGGACTAAAGATCGCCACATCTCCCAGATTTTTGCCATGACCCAAAAGTTTTCGACTACTTCGATTACGTAACCAAAAGCCTTTCGTAGGCGTGGCAACTACAATCAAGTTGCTATCAGAGCTAAAAGCAATTCGATCAACTGGACCTGGTTGATCACCTACTTGTTGGTAATGCTTTCCGGTTGGTGACCAAAAATTTAGGCCAGGGTAATTACCACCTGTGACGAGGAGCTTACCATCAGGAGGTATGGCGACGGCGTAATCAGGAGCCGCTCCAGAACCCATAAATTGTCCCTTACTTGTCCATAGATAAAACGGGCTTGCTAATCCCCCTGTCACCACACGCTTTCCATCAGGAGTAAAGGCTATCGAAATAACATGGTTGGGATGAGCGGGACGCTGGATAATGACACTAGCAGCTAGATCCCACAGCCGGGTAGTGCGGTCATGGCTACTCGTTGCTAAGGTCAGCCCGTCAGGACTATAGGCCACATCAGTCACCTCACGGCTATGACCTAAGAATTCTGATTGTAAAACACCCTCTAACGTCCAAAGACGGACGCCATCGGTACTCGAGGCAGCCAAGGTCAAGCCGTCAGGATTAAAAGCAACACCAGATACAATCTTATTGTTAGGCCAGCCTATGATGCGGGTTTTTTCTTGCTCCAAAGATTTTAGGTAGATAGCTCCCTGACCCGCCACAGCTAGCCATTTTTTATCAGGACTAACGGCTATGTCAGTAATAAAGCCTGCGTTAGTCAGTAATATTTTTTGAAAGTGAGCTTTGTTATTCCATAGACGCACCACGCCATCTGAGCCACCTGTGATTATTCCTACAGCCGAAATAACTACAGCTTCGGCCGATTTTTGATGCGCTAGGACTTTTCCTCGGCTCTTTCCAGTTTTACTCTCCCATAAGCGTAAATATCCATCTGCCGACACAGAAGCTAAGATTTTTCCGTCAGGACTAACGGCTAGTCCTCCAACTCTTCCTGCTCCTATATTCAAGGTATATATCAAGCGACCGTCTCTAGTCCAGCGACGAACTGTACCATCATCACTTGATGAGACAAGCCATTGACCATCAGGGCTAAACCTGACTTGATTTATTGCTTGTTTATGACGCATGACTACAGGCACAGGTTTTAAAGTGCCATCTTTGCGCCAGAGCCGGATTGTACTATCCCAGCTACCCGTGGCAAGCATCATACCATCAGGACTGAAAGCCACACTTTTGACAGTATCGGTATGGCCTTCTAGGCGGTTATGTTCATGGATTGTTTGCACCATCTGTTGTAAGGTTTGCTGTACACTTTGTCTCAGCAGTGGTGAGCTTGTCCAAGTTTTTTGCACCAGATTCTGCGCGAGAAGACTCGTGCTTAGAGCTTCAATTTCTTGGTGACTGAGGTACTGCAACTTAGCTGAAGTAAGTAGGGCGTTAATTTGCTCTTCATTACTTTTTTGCGATTGATAATAGACAGTTGCCAACGCACCTAGAGCTAATATAGCTAAAACACCCATCACTCCAGCCGCGATCTTGGTCTGTCGCAATCTGCGTTTTTGGGCTTGGAGTTCGCCTTCGCGTTCTGTCAGACCAGCTTCAATAAATTTTTGTAGTGTCTCAGGCAGTTCATCTTTATTTTGGCGATACAGGTCTTCTGCCTGCGCGAGGAGCACGCCTTGTAAGGGAAATCCCTCCTTTTGCGCAAGCTCGAGCTGACGTTGCAGCCGTAACTGCGCCCGATTCTCTTCGATCCAGCCACGCAGGGTAGACCATTCGCGGATCAAAATTTCATGGGCAATCTCTACCGTAGACTCTTGGGTAGTCGGCTTTTGCCCTGCCAGTTCATCGATTTGCGTCCCTAAGACCAGCAAGCGTTCTTCTTTAAACCTTTCCAGCAATCTATCCACAAGCGATGGTGGGTAACGCTTCACCCTAAGTGCTGAGCGATAAATCCGACGACGGGTATCTGCCACGCCTTCACCTAGGTGTACTAGTGAGAGCAACAGCCAACGTGCGCACTGCTGGGACTCTGAGTCGAGACTAGTATAAAATTTTTTGGCTTTACGCTCTAAGGCACCTTTGAGACCCCCGATCTCCTCTTGATAACACCGCAAAGTTAGTATTCCATCCTCACGGCACTCCCACAGCTGCTCCAGTACAAACGCCAATAGGGCTAAATCTCCCGCTGTGTCAGCCGTTACATCTTGAAGTAACACCTCTACCAACTCAGGTTCGACACGCAAACCAACTTTTTCGGCTGGTGCTAGGATCACTTGGTGATAATCTTCGCGGGTTAACACAGCCGGTACCAAGACCATCGCTCTTTTTACCAAGGGTGCGAGACCCGACATCGCTAAAGCAGCCCCAATAAAATCTGCTCGCAAGGTAACTAAGACGCGAAAACGATCAGCTGCCTGGGTCAGTGCGCCTAGGATCAGTTCCAAAAACTGCTGGCGTTCGGCACTTCCACTCAGAGTAAATAATTCCTCAAACTGGTCTACTACTAGGACTACCATCGGCTCAGGGCGCTCCCGTAGATAGCGCACAAAGGCTTCGACATTTTCTAAGGCACAGCTTTGCAGGTCGAGTCCCTGCGCTAAGGCGAGTAGAGGTTGGGTACTTGGGCGGATCAACAACACTCTCCACTGATTCGATCCTACAATCTGTCGGCCTTGGCGAATTTGAGCCATGACCCCAGCCTGGACAAGAGATGATTTACCACTTCCTGAGCTGCCCACTACCGCCAAAAAAGGCTGCGTTCTGAGTTGCTGTAAAACCTCCTGGATCAATGGCTCACGTCCATAAAAGTACGGCGCGTCATGTATGGTTAGAGCCTGGAGCCCCCGATAGGGACAGACTCCCAAATCCCTAAAGATTCCCGGTCGTTGACCTGGCAAAATATCAATCACGCCGCGTGTTGCCGAGAGCCAACAGTGTAAAGGTAAGTCCAATTCCCCTAGTACTTCCTGAAGACGGTTAATCCAACTAGCCACGGAGAGGTCAGTACCGGGGTCTACCTCTTGAAGGGTTTCGAGAAGAGCTTGCGCAAATTGTTCGGGATCTGAGCTAGGGGCTGCTGCGGCCAACAGACACTGACCTACCTCTGATCCAAGTTGTAGAGCCTCAAACCAGCGGTCGAGGCGCACAGCCCCTGGACAATCGAGAATCAGCAGATATTGAGATTGTGCCTGTTGAAGGGTATGCTGCAGCCACTCAAGACTGAGCTTTTCTTCGCCTACGACCAGATAGCTGTCGCCAGCAGCGGTTTGTGTTATGTGACCGCGCAAATAAAGAAGTATTGTTGCTTGCCGGAGACTGGGCTGGGTGATGGACAAGCACTGCTCAATCGCTTCATACACCGAAGATCTGGTTTGCCCGATCTGAGACCAATAGTGCAACATAAATGCTCCAGCTTCAGCAAGGGTTTTACTAATCCCCAGACTTGCCTCACTGACGCCTAACCCTTCTACAACAAGAGCCTGTCTTTGCCAGTTTGCCTCCGACTGATCCTGACGCGCAAAGCCTAAAATGATTTCTCCGCCCCCTTCGATAATCCGTTTAGGATGTTGTAAGGGATACTCAGGACAAAGCATTCCGGCCCCACGTTGGCGCATACCTTGGTTTTCTAGACGGATCTGGTGGTTGAGGTTATCGAGATAGCTCCGGGTCTTGCGATAGACATATTTGTAAAGCCGATCCATCTCAATGCGTCCGCGTTCATCTGCCGCTTCACCTTGTAGCCCGCGCACCAAAAAATGCGTAAATAGGCCATGACGTAGGGCTGGAATCTCCCAAGATCGCTCATCTTGTTCACAGGACAGAAGCGCATAAAACCCTTGACAATGGGTATCCTGTTGTCCCAAAACCTCAACTAACTGGGCCATGGGATTGGGTAGTGTATCTTGTCCCTTACGCGAAAGCCCGCCGCTATGACAGGCATCCAGCCAAAGTAACTGCTGTTGAGCCCAACAGCTATGCATCTTCTGCAAAACTTCCTGTAATAATAAGCCTGTACCAGACAGGTTTTCGCTATTGGTATCGCGCAAGCAGAGGACGGGTTGGCAGCTAGTGCCCGTCAAAAGGCCGTGACCAGAAAAATAAAATAAGACCGTGTCATATTTAGTAGCGTTACGCAAAATCGTATCTAGGCTTTGGCGCACAGCTGCGAGGGTGGGTAACTGTGGAGTAAGGCAATGGTGAACAAAGAGCTGGCGTTCAGCAAAGGGTATTGATAAAGATGTTAGAACTTCTTCGAGTAATTGACAGTCTGGTGTGCTGTAAGCCAAGTCTGGAAGACTACTATCTTCATAATGATTAACCCCTATCATCAGCACCCAGAGCTTCTGGGTTATTACTGGTGTAACGATAAGACCGCGTGGCGACATAATACCTCGATTGAGGAAAAGATCTTTTACAGACAGTTTCCCAAAAAAAGCGTTGCAAAATAATGCCCTCAGTATATACACGGAATATGATTTTGTATAGGTTTTACCATGGCAAAAAATAGTGATGTCTACTCAGGTAATGAGTTCTCGGCAGACCTGCGCTGCGCTTTGATTAAGTCCAGAGGTCTGAGAACCATGTTACTGCTCGCCAAAGGTCTGAAAAGCGAGTCGAGCCGCTCCTGCCATGCCCGCATCATTGCCTAATTGAGCCGCTCGCAAGATAAGCCCCTCAGCACAAGCGGGCAAGACCCGAGTTTTAACTTCCGCTAAGGCTCTAGGCAGAAAAAACTGACTGCTTGCACTCACGCCTCCTCCAATCACAATCGCTTGGGGGGTAAATATGTATACCAAACTCGTTAGCCCTGCGCCCAAGTACCTACCCACTTTTTCCCAAGCTGCCAGAGCTTGCACATCACCCTGTTGCGCTAACAGCCCCAGGGTGTGCGGGTCTTTTCCGGTCAATCGTTCGATACCATGGATCGAGACATATTGCTCTAGACAGCCGTGACTGCCACAGTTGCAGGCCGGGCCATCTATATTTAGCCCGATATGACCTAGTTCGGCTCCTGCCCCCCCATGACCCGTAAATAGTTTGCCCTTGAGGATTACTGCACCCCCTACCCCCGTACCAAGGGTTAGCATCAGCACATCTTGTAATTCTTTTTCTCTAGCCGCACCGAGCCAAACTTCGCCTAAGCCGGCACAGTTGGCATCATTGGCAAGAATGACCTGACGGTTAGTCAGCTGCTCAAGGTGTTCGGCTAACGGAATATTTTGCCAAAGTGTTTTTTCTAGGTTGATAGCAGTTTTGACGACCCGTCCAGCCGCATCGGTGATCCCCGGCACACCTAGGCCTACACAGGTAATGTGTCCATCCGGATCAAGGGTCTGACACAAATCGGCAAGAGCCACGAGTACGGCTTCGGGGGTAGCAGGCTGGGGGGTAGGTATGCTGTGTACGGCATGTTGATGACCCGCATCATCGTAGATGCCGGCTTTGATGGCAGTGCCGCCGAGGTCAAGGGCGATTGCATACATGGGTGAGGATTCCGAATAAAGAGCTTGGGCGCATCACTGTATAATTGTTACAGATTCTGGAACTTCATCCCGTCGTGGCCGAGCGGATTAGGCATCAACCTTCTAAGTTGACCCACAGAGGTTCGAGTCCTCTCGACGGGGATTTTTTTACTCGCCACTCTAACGTAACAATATAAAACGCAAAACCTAGCTAAACTCGGCTAGCCACTTATTTGTTGATAGGATTCAAAGTAGTTTCTTGCCCATCTTTTTAACAGATAAACTTAGACCGTTTTTTTGAGAAGGTAGCGATGGAACAAAGTAGGCAACTTTCAGCTTGGCTCAAGCAGCACAGTACATTGGCTATCCTCTCTCAGGCAGCCTTAGACGCGCTTGCTGCCCAGTTGACCGAACGTCTGATACCTGCCCAACGGCAAGTAGCACTTGCAGACTTACCTGCTGAGACTTTGTATATTTTGCAGCAGGGGCGTGTTGATCTTTTGCCGAGTCAGGGATTTAGTTATGCCCAGAGTTTATTGCCCGGGGCGGTACTTCATCTACAGGAATTATTGCTTAATCAACCGATTCAACAAACCGCACGGACGTTGACGGAGTGCCGCTTTTGGGTCTTGCCGAAGTTAGGGTTTCAGGAATGGTTAGACCGCTATCCCGAAGTAACGATGGCCTTCTCACGACAGCTCGCCGCTGAGGTGGTCGAACTTACGGCACGGTTGACCTATGAACAGGAGCGACAGGCACAATTGCGGCCTTACTTGGTGCCACGGGTCAAGCGCGGGATTGTAGGCAAAAGCCGTTATGCCATGACTTTACGCCAACAAATTAAAGCGGCTGCCGGAGATGAGCGTCCGGTGCTGATTTTTGGGGAACCGGGGTTAGAAAAAGATAACCTCTGTGCCTTGATCCATTTTGGTTCTCAGCGTCGCCGTAATCCTTTGATTCTGCTTGAGAGCGCACGGCTCAAAGTAAGCGAATTATTTGGGCAAGCAGACGGTCATCTTGGTCTTTTGGATTGGCTAGGTGAAGGAACCCTAATCCTTAATAATATTCACGACCTCAGCCCTGAGTTACTTAATCGCGTTAAGCACTTGCTGGAGACTGGGAAGTATTGTCCGGTTAATCTACCCGGACAACCCCTAGCTACATCTCGTATTAGCCCCGCGCGTATTCTCTTTACTTCAGAAAAAGTAATCCCAGGACTAGAATCTTTGGTGGGTCATACGATTAAAGTTTCGCCATTACGGGTACGCAAGACGGATCTCGCAGCGCAAGTTGATTATTATCTCAGTCAATTTACCCAAAATGAAGGTCTGCGTCGCCCTAAGGTCACGCCTGAAGCTCTGCGTCGTTTGCAAGGTTATGATTTTCCAGGTAATTTGCGGGAACTCAAGATCCTTGTCGAGCGGGCGGTAGTTCAATCGGCAGGCTCACCGCTGCTGACTGAAGAGATCTTTTGGCCGGCTCAAGCTAAGAAAAAACAGTTTCGGGTCAATCTGCTCAATGCTTGGCCTGGGTTGCGGGGATTACTTACGAGTCCTTGGTGGCCTGACCGAATTAACTATGGGTTTACCTCCTGGTTTTTTGCGTTGATTGTGGGGATTCTTTTTTTTGGTCCGCAGAGTCGTGACCATAATGCTGTGCTCAATCTTTTTTGGTGCTGGTGGTGGCCTCTGATTTTGGTACTCTTTCCGCTGGTGGGTCGGATGTGGTGCGCCGTCTGCCCCTTCATGATTTACGGCGAGATTGTCCAGAAATTGTCCCTGTGGCTGTGGCCGCGTCAGCTACAGCGTTGGCCGCGTCAACAAACTGAGCTGTGGGGCGGTTGGTTTTTATTTGGGTTGTTTGCGGTAATTTTTTTGTGGGAAGAGTTGTGGGATCTGCCGAATACAGCTTATTTATCGGCATGGTTGCTGTTGCTGATTACCGGGGGTGCGATGGTCTGTTCAGTCATATTTGAGCGGCGTTATTGGTGTCGGTATCTGTGTCCAATCGGGGGAATGAATGGTCTATTTGCCAAGATGGCAGTCATCGAACTACGGGCTCAGCAGGGAATTTGTTCGGCAACTTGTACGACCTATGCCTGTTATAAAGGTGGACCTGCTTTAGGTGAGGGTCAAGCAACGGGGGGGTGTCCTGTTTATTCGCATCCGGCGCAACTAGAAGATAACCGAGATTGTGTACTGTGTATGACTTGTTTGAAGGCGTGTCCTCACCGTTCGGTAGAGCTAAATTTGCGACCGCCGGGAATTGAGTTGTGGACGACCCATAAGCCGCGTCTGGATGAGGTGGCTTTGCTACTGTTGTTGTTAGGTGGTATTTATTTGCATCGTCTCCCGGAGATTGTACGGATCTGGGGGTTATCGGCAGTTATGACTAATTTTTGGGCGCATAGTTTATTGTCAGTAGTGGTGTTGCTATTACCAGCTGGTTTTTTGGGTTTGATGTATGGTGTGCTCAAGGTTGTGCAACCCTGGCTAGCCAAAGGAAGCTGTCGTCTGCCTTCGTTCGTGAAGTTAACTTATGGGTATTTACCGTTAGTTTGGGGCGCGAGTTTGGCCTATTATCTCAAAATGGGCTTGGGTGAAGCAGGTCAATTATTAGCGGTTACCCAGAGAACTTTTGGGCTATTGGGAGATTGGCCAGTGTTGATTGCGCATCCAGCGGTGATTGTTTTTTTACAAGGAACGACGCTCTTGGCAGCGGTGTTGTTGAGTATGTTCTTGACCCAAAAAATTGCCCGTCAACCTTTACGGTTTATCTTTGCGCAACATTTTGCCACGGTCATGGTGGGAGCGAGTCTTTGGTATCTTACAGTTGTTTTTTGAGTGGGTAAAATCCTTATTAACCAAGGTCTTACTCTCAGCAATGGATATCTACTAGCATTGCGCAAGCATTGAGGTTTATTCAAGAACGCAGAACTTACGTTTAGTGGTCTAAAACTGATTAAATAAATGAATTGGTGAAATACATTTGTCCTATGCCCAAATCACCCAATACTGCCGTCCTTGTGCGCCCAACCCGTCTTTCTCTAGCTGAGATGCGCCTAGAGGGAGAGGTTACAGCGGCTATGTTTCAGTGGACATTTAAATGGCAATTTCAGCGTGGGGAATTGTGGGTACATCCGACTCAAGGCCGCGCTCTGGTTTATGAACCCCTCAAACGCTTCTTAGAGCAACAGGATTATGCCCTTGAAGTCGGTGAATGTTACTCATTTATTTTGCGTACTAAGCTATAAATGGCTTCTGAGCAGGGGGGCTAAGCCAGTTGCGTGCATCCGTTGGTGGAGTGAAGAGCATCTAAGGCGCGGCGCGGAAATTGCCACGCTGTTCCCGGCCGGGGATGACAAGCAGTAAATGTGCAATTTCAATATCATCGTAGTCACTGTCTGAGGTTCCGACAATCATGCCAAACAAAGCTCCGAGTAAACCACCAGAACTAGACAGTGGGCTAACACTGGCCTGGGCGGTAACCAATTGCACTTCATTTCGTCCAATATTCAAAGAACGACGGGGCAAAGGAATACTCACATTATCGCCATTGAGAGTAATCCGTTTGATCAGGGTGCCATTGAGATACACCCGAAAGGCCGAACTCTGAAAGGTTTTTTGCATCGGTAAATGCGACTGCCCTGCCTGCACCGAGTCTGGCGTATCAATGCCCAAGAGCGTCCCTATTTTAAGATAAGGGTCTTGGTCTGGTAGGGTATCCAACTCAAAAGACCGCCGCAGATCGATCCCCTCTGAGGCGCGTTGAAAATCTCCAGCGTTAGCAGAAGACTGGGCAAATTTGTTATCGCCTAGGTGATGAATACCATCATCAAGCACCAAGATGCGAGCTGAGAGTTGTTCGAGCTTAAGCTCAAAATGCCCTTGGTCTTTTTTGACCGTCAACGAAAATGGGGCATATTTTCCGACCTTAGCCGTCAAAATCTGGTCTGGTGGAATTGGACGCGGTAAGGTGAAATAACCATTTTGGTCGGTTACAACAGAGATATCTTCATCAGGAACGGCTATTTTGACCCCAACTAAGGGTTGTCCTGTTTGCTGATCAACAACGCGTCCGCTATTACTCGAATCAAGACCAATCTTTGGGGTTATGCCCGTTGACTCGGGTACCCGTAACCCTAACCGTTGTTTGAGAATGTCGGCATCATGGGAGGTGATCACACCATCACCATCGATATCAGCACTTTCGGTTTGAGTATCCGAAAACAGGCCATCACCGTTGAGAAAGCGCGTAAGCAGGGTTAAATCTGCTTGGTCAGTACGACTATCTGCATTGATATCACCGGTTTTTGCCCAGACAGGATCGTGGATTCCCACAACCAGTAAACCAACGCCTGCTATGGTGCGCCAGAGCATAAGCTGACTCCGCCTTTGGCTAACAACCTAGTTTCTTTGACGCGCCCATATGGAGCTTGTTCCGACTACAAAGTCTGGGCTAAGACCGGGTCTTTTTGCATCACATCAAGAATGCGCTGGGCAATCGCTGATCCTGTCAAGCCTAAGTCAGCTAAAAGCTCTTCTCGTTTGGCGTGATGGATAAATTCATCGGGGATACCAAAGCGGTAGACTGGCGTATGTAGACCATGGTCATTGAGGAGTTCGAGTACAGCCGAGCCAAAACCGCCCGGTAAACAGCCTTCTTCGACGGTGATCACGCCGAGACGGCTATTTTGCGCCAGTGGGATCAGTAGTTCTTGATCTAGGGGCTTGACAAAGCGGGCATTGACAACTGTACAACTCAGACCATGCTCATGCAAAAGCTGGGCGGCCTGCAAACTCGGGTAAACCATTGAGCCAATAGCCACGATCACCCAGTCCGTACCCCGCCGTAAGACTTCAGCCTGTCCGATAGCAATCGGTTCGATACCTTCAGCCAGGAGCGGCGCGCCCACACCCGAACCCCGAGGATAGCGTACCGTGATCGGGCCGGTTGTGTGATTGACGCCCGTCACGACCATCTGCTGCAACTCAGCTTCATCCTTAGGCGCCATCACCACCAGATTAGGAATCATCCGCAAATAGCTGTAATCAAAAACGCCATGATGGGTCGGGCCATCTTCTCCAACGACCCCAGCGCGATCTAGACAGAGGAAGACTGGCAGATTTTGGATACAGACATCATGAATAATCTGGTCAAAAGCCCGTTGTAAAAAGGTTGAGTAGATCGCCGCTACTGGGCGCATCCCGCCCAGGGCTAACCCTGCTGCAAGCGTAATGGCGTGTTGCTCAGCGATCCCCACATCGACAAAACGATCAGGAAACTTGGCCTGAAATTTGTCCAGACTAGT
The DNA here is from genome assembly GCA_038226175.1 of Gloeobacterales cyanobacterium. Classification (GTDB taxonomy): domain Bacteria; phylum Cyanobacteriota; class Cyanobacteriia; order Gloeobacterales; family Anthocerotibacteraceae; genus JBBRQP01. The sequence goes on along the minus strand of JBBRQP010000054.1, from coordinate 6,096 downwards.
ACCCGTTGCCATAGCCGCTGTGATGCCAATGATTTTGGGATTGTGTTCGGCAAGGTGAATTAAGGTCTGAGCAAATACATCTTGATACTTGGGCGAAGCCGGCTTTTTGGCAGGATAAATCTTACCCGTGCTGATATCAAAACAAGGTGGTGCATGATAAAAAACTTGGCTTTGCTCAGCCGCTGCATAGCCTTTGCCCTTAACGGTCAGCACATGCATAAATACTGGGCCTTCAATCGACTGAGCGAGTTGGAGATAACTTAGTAATTCCTCAAAATCATGACCCGGCACCGGCCCGAGATAGGTAAATCCTAACTCCTCAAAGACCACACCAGCCTTGGAACGTGCGACCGTCAGATATTTCATCGAATCCTTGAGACGCTCCATTTCTGGAGCAACCGTAGAGCCGACAAGGGGCAAACTGCGAATCTGATTCTCGATATTTTCAGCAAGAAATTTAACCGGTGGCGAGAGACGCAGACGGTTTAAATATTGATTGAGGGCGCCAACATTTTCAGAGATCGACATCTCATTATCGTTGAGGATCACCAGCAAATTGGTTTTGGGTAGATGACCGCTATGGTTGAGAGCTTCGAGAGCCATCCCGCCTGTCAAGGCACCATCGCCAATAATGGCCGTAACTTTGTGGTCTTGACCTTGGGCATCACGGGCTAAAGCCATCCCTAGAGCTGCCGAAATACTGGTCGAAGCGTGACCAGATCCCCAATGATCAAAGCGGCTCTCTGTCAACTTCAAATAGCCTGCAATCCCATCTTTTTGGCGGAGTGTATCAAAATTAGCATACCGACCGGTTAGCATCTTGTGGGCATAGGCTTGGTGACCCACGTCCCAGAGCACTTTATCGTGGTCAAGATCAAGAGTTTTGTACAAGGCCAAGGTTAATTCAACTACGCCTAATCCTGGTGCTAGGTGAACACCTCCAATCCGAGCAGCGGTTTTGAGATGTTGATCACGGATCTCTTGGGCTAAAACTTTGAGTTGCCCAATCGAGAGGGAACGCAGTTGATTAGGATGGGTGAGTTCACTAAGATGCATGGAGTCTCATGAATGAGTCTATCCTCCACTATACCTACCAAAGCTATCCTCCGAACTGATAGTCGCCATATCCCGCTAAATTTTTAGATCTTAATTATTTTTTTGTGCCACCAAGTGATCAGTTATTTACTGAAGTTGATGGGTTGATGTTTGCCATGAGCTTTTCTTTATCTTGGCGGCGTTTTTTGGCATAAAGCTGAATGCTAATCACAAAAAGTACCACCAGACCTACCATCAGCCAAGTCACAATGCTAGTTGGGAATTCATCCTTAAAAATAGCCAGTAACACCACTGGAATAAATAACAATGTTGAAATTTCATTAAAACCACGTAACTGCTGACTGGTCCACATAAAAGTATTGCGCTCTAGTTGATAACGGATATGGTTGCAATAGAAGTGATAAGCAATTAAACAACCCACTAATAAAAACTTGATATGCAGCCAGCGCTGTTGTAGGACTTCAGGCTCAGTACTGATCAGACCAATCGCCATCAAAACCGTGAGCACCATACCCGGTGTCATGATAATGCCATACAAACGCCGTTCCATAATCTCAAACTGACGGCGCATAATCGTGCGGGTAGGTTCAGCTTGCTCTTGGGCTTCGACGTGATAAATGAAAAGACGGGGTAAATAAAATAAGCCCGCAAGCCAAGTGACAAAACCAACAATGTGGAAAGCCCGAAACCACGGTTGAAAATTTTCGATGAACCAAAGATTATCCACGACAGCAACTCCTAGCGTTACCTATGATACCTATTCTCTGGGCTGTATAGATCGATTGCGCAGGTCGAGCGTTTGGCTTGATAATCCCCAAATTTTATAAACCCGGCAACTTGACATAGAGTGAACCAATCGTCAGCAGACCCAACACCATAAATAAGCCCGCTGCACTGCGTCTGAGCAAGTCTAAGGGTAATATTTGCTCTAATCGACTGCCCAAGAATACGGCTAAACCGTCAGCAATCATCATACCCAAGGTCGTTCCTGCCACAACTAAGCCAATATTGCCATATTTTGCGCCTAGGGCAATGGTGGCTAATTGGGTTTTATCTCCGATTTCTGCTACAAAAAAAAGAATGGTGGTGGTTACTAAAGGGCCATATTTAGACGGTGTGAGGTCTTCATCATAGGTATCAGGGATCAAAGTCCAAAAGCCAAACCCAATAAACGAGACCCCCACTAGCCAAACCAAAACTATCTGGGGCACATGCTGATTAACCCAGCCTCCCAAACTCGCGGCCAGCAGATGATTGAGTACTGTCGCTAAAAAGATCCCGGTCAAAACAGTCCAGGGCTGACGAAACCGCGTCGCCAGCGCAAAGGCTAATAATTGGGTCTTATCGCCCATTTCAGCGAGGGTCACGACCAATACCGAAGTAAAAAAAGCGGTCAGTTGGGCGGACATGACACACTAGCTCAAGTAATGCTCTTCATCTTAAGTCCTAGGTGCTTGTGTTTACTAAGTTAAACAGATTTGTATTTATCGGAGTAAGACGACTATTTTAGAGAAGTGTCATCTGACTTATGAGAGACCTCATCATGCATACCCATGAAACTAGGCTATCCACCCATAAAATTATCCCGTGGGCAATGACCGGAGCGATTAGCTTATTTAATCAACTATTTTTTGACCATCCGGCCGTAGCTCCGCTATTGGCCTTTACCACAAGCTTGCAGCAAGCCTGTGTGATGGTGATGAGCGCGGTGACCCGAGGTAGCGTTACAACTAGTTTTTGGGTCGCGACAACAGAATGCTTGGGTGTAGCGGTGATCGGAGGACTGCTGATTGTTTTGACACGGTACCCTAAGCTGCAACGCTGGGCGGTGATCCCGTTATTTTTGCTAGCTTTGTTGGGTGCTTCCTTGTGGCAAATTAGTTTTTGGCAGATTACTTTTTTATGCTTATTTTGGCTAGTACTTAATTTCAGTGTGGTTACCCGACTTTTGATGAATCTATTGATGGGCTATTTTTTGATGACATTTCCTTCACATACCTTATTACAAAATTATCATGCCGTGGGTTTTGCTCATGCGGCAGCAGTCGCGCGCCACTGGGGCTGGGCATGGCTAGGTTGGCCGATTGCTCTGGTGTGGAGTGGACTAGGGGTATTGCTGATCTGGACGGTTAATCAACAACTAAGTCAGTCCACTGAATTAGATCGCCTTACTGGAGTAGTACGAAAACTAGGTATCTAAAAAAATCCGTCATCATCTTTTTAATTAAGGCTCAAGTTCAGGTGTTTTCCATTTAACTTTTAGGTCATGGGGATCAACTAACCCATAACGTTCTTTAAGTAAACTCGTGGTTTGACCGCTATCAAATACGCGCTGGAAGCGTAGATTGGCTTGTTGATAATCTTGACGGGCTTGGCTTAATTCTTGATTAAGACGTTGGTAACGCCGCTGTTGCTGATTACCATAATCCCAAATCTGAAATAAGTTACGGCCTATGACTGCGCCCAAAATAATTAACATGCCCACATTGAGCCCTGTAAACCAAAGATTGCGCTGATATCGTGTCAGTGACACACAGCCCTCAAGCGAGAGAGCGCTGGTGTTAGACGTTGACGCAGGGAGACAGGCATCAAATTGGTATAACTGTCCAGTTGCTGAACCAGCTGCGGCAAAAAGTCCCCAAAATTCTTTAAGGTTTCGGCTGTTTGTAAATCCACCCAGTCCAAGAAATCTTCTACTTCTGGGAAGTAGGCAACCTGTTCTAAGTAACCATAGATTTCGGTCATCGCCTAGCGCTCCGCAAAAACTTTGGGGTTAAGCCATTATTTAGCTAATTCTGACGAAAGAAGTGCCGCCAGAATGCCAGCAAATAAAGCTAATACGAGGGCGGCGTAAACTTGCAACAAGTCAATGTTCATGGATTCACTCAAAAATTTCTCTCATTATATCGATAAGTTAAGAGAATCACTGCATTTTTGAGCAAGAATTATTATTTTTTTATGAAGCTAAAACTGGGATATGGCAAACTTGGCGTAACCATTCTTGATCAGCTATTTCTAGCGTAGGAGAAAGTTTGGTGATTACCTGTTCGTAATAGTCAGTCAACCAAGTAAGCTGTGCTGGACTTAGCCGTTCCCAGGCCAACAATCGCCCATCAAAGGGAATATAGGTCAAAGATTCAAAGCCGTACCACTTAGGTTGATGATCCTCAGGAGTGAGTTGGCGGACGACGTAGAGATTTTCTAAGCGAATACCTCCCCAACCAGCAGCGTAAAAACCGGGCTCAATACTATTGATCATGCCTGGTTCAAGAGGTTCTTGGGCGCGCTTGTGAATACCATTTGGGCCTTCATGAACATTGAGAAAAGCTCCTACGCCATGCCCTGTTCCATGTCCATAATCCAAACCAGCCGCCCACATTGTCGAACGAGCAATACCATCAAGTTGTACCCCGACCGTTCCTTTGGGAAAACGTTGCATAGCGCAGTTAATGTGAGCTTTGAGTACTTCGGTGTAGCGTAACTTCTGTTCGGCTGTCGCTTCGCCAATCATAAAAGTTCGTGTATCATCGGTTGTCCCAGCCAGATATTGTGCTCCCGAATCTAACAGAAACAAGTGGCCTAATTGAACCTGAGCATGAGGATTGGGAGTACCATAATGTACAATCGAACCGTTAGCACCTGTAGCTGAGATCGTGTTAAAACTCAAACCCTGACAGCCCTCTTCGGCATAATACTGCTCCATTTGCTGGGCAATGATGCGTTCATTTAAGATTGCACCCACCGTAGTCTGTTCCATTAACCACTTCATCAAACGAGTTTTGGCACGGCTCGATTTAAGGTTGGCTGCTTGCATCTGGGCAATCTCGACCGAGTTTTTATAGGCTTTCATGCGTTCGACAGGATGATCGGCTTCAACAATAGTGACGCGAGCCTGACTTGATAGCAGGTGATAGGTGCCCATAGTAGTGTGCTTGGGATCGAGTAAAACCCGTGGTTCTAAAACTTGTTGTGTCAAACTGATGAGGGTATCAGCGTAGCTTTCATAGGGTAAGAGTATTATGCCCTGATCCGTAAGTTCTTGCTTACTCGTATCAGTAATACGGTCTAAGTTAGTGCAGAGCAAAGCCTGTTGGGGTGTAATGATGGCGTAAGCGATAGCGACAGGATTGTAGGGAACATCCCAGCCCCGCAGATTAAACGTCCATGCGATTTGATCGAGTTTGGTAATTGGTACGATAGTCGTCTTTGTGCGTAGCAGTGCTTCACGAATCCGACTAATTTTGGCTGGGGTGCTTTCACCCGTTAGGGTTTCTGAGAGAAGAAATAACGGACTATCACCGCAGGTCGGTATCAGGTCTTGTAGCTGATCGCGCGCCTGATCCACCAGGTTTCCGAGGATCGCAATCAGGGTGACCCCTACTGAAGTTAACCGTTTTTGTAAATCCTGAGCCTGACTAACTGAAAGCACGAAAGGATCGTAGCCTAGACGAAAACTTGGCTGACTCAAATTTGTCAAAACTTCACTTAAACTAGGCTGATCATCTAGCCCCAGCTTACTAACATTAACTGCGCTAGCTTCTACTTCCAAGTCCGCCTGTTCGTAATAACGAAAATCTACAAATAACCAAGCCTGGTCTAGCCCTACCAACAAATCACCTACCGAGCCGGTAAAGCCACTGACCCAAGTTCGCCGTAACTTAGCCTTAGGCAAATATTCATTTAGATGCTCATCAGCTGATGCGACCAAATAACCATCTACTGCATTAGCTGTCATCAAGCGACGTAACGCAGAGAGTTTGGTCTGGACAGTCATGATCACAGAAGGCGCAATTAGAGAAGTCATGCACATAATCAAAGCAGCTCATCAGTTATAACACGTGGCCTTTGAGAGCGCAGATCAGGCCGCAAGTATTAGGCTGATGTGGTATGAGAAGGGGCACTAGTAGGCAGCCACAGAGCTTATGACGGGTAGAGGCGCTTCAGTTTCTCCCGTGCTTCTTTGGTCGTGAAGCGCCATTGGATTTTCGTCTGTGCTCGATTGCGTTGCTCTTGCCAACACCGTATTGCTTGACCTACCCG
>JBBRQP010000053.1:0-21252 GCA_038226175.1 Gloeobacterales cyanobacterium | reverse complement strand
GTAACCAAATAATTTGCAGGTGGGTGCGTTCCACCCCGTCCGTTGCTTGGCGGTAGCGCTTTTCTAATTCTTCCACACTCAGGTGGTTCACAAGACTGAGGTTCTTTACCACACCTTATTCTATAAGCGGAAAGTGTATAAGACCACTTTTACTTGCATTTTGCTTGGAACATCTTGCAGTGGAGCCATTTCTCAGTCCTCCTTTAGTGAGATAAAACTTTGTAGCCAAAATAACTGTTAAGAAGCGGGTTTAATATTCTGATTGACGTGAAAGAGATTATCAGAATCGTATTTGGTTTTGACTTGGGCTAGGCGTGTATAGTTATCGCCATAGGCAGCCTTAACCCGCTCTTCGCCTTCATCCATGATCATGTTTACGTAACCACCGCCAGCTGAATAGGGATGCAGCGCTAGCCAGTAATTTTTGGCCCATTCAGTTATGCGCTCGTTGTTTTTTGGGTCTGGGTCAACGCCAACAATCACTTGGGCAAAATTGGCATCGCGATACCCCCAAGCCGTATCCTGTGGATCAATACGCCCTGCCGCGCCATTGATGGGATAGATGTGCATAGCCGAGTGCATGGTGGGTAGCTGAGCCCCGTATTTGTTGTGCAAGCCAATCGCCTTGCTATCAAAGCTTTTGAAGAAATCCGCCCGCCAGTACCATTGCAAACCAGCCGGGTACAGGGCATCGAACATGCCTTGCAGCGCCGGAAATGGCATCGGCCCTGCGAAGTCAATCGCTGGTGGGCCAAACTGGCGAATGGACTTAAATGCATCCTCGGCCGTTTCCAACCCGCCAACATAGCACTAGACCACAACACACATCTTTTGTAGATGAAACTCTTCGGGGAAAGGCGCAACCGGAGGCACTGTCACAAAGCCGAACCAGCCATTTATATCGTCGGGTGCGTCGAGAATAAAGTCTTGCCAGAAACGTATTACATCACTAGCCATTTCCAGCGGCCAAAAAATAGGCCCTCCATAAACGGTGCTGACCGGTTGACCCCTAAAAAGGAATGAAGTGACGATGCCAAAGTTACCACCACCACCACGCACTGCCCAAAAGAGATCGGCGTTCTCATCAGTACTTGCCGTCACCAATTGTCCGTCGGCTAGCACTACATCCACACCTAGTAGATTATCGATAGTTAGGCCGAATTTGCGTGAGAGATACCCCATTCCACCACCTAGCGTCAGCCCGCCGACACCCGTGCTAGCAATGACTCCACTAGGCACAGCCAAGCCAAAGGGGTGCGTTGCCTGGTCAACATCTCCCCAAACACAGCCCCCTTCGACCCGTACAGTGCGATTAACTGGGTCTACACGAACACCCCGCAAGTGAGATAAATCAATCACCAAGCCATCATCGCAGGTGCCAAAACCAGGTCCATTGTGACTACCGCCACGCACTGCGATAGTCAAATGGTTATCCCGCCCAAAATTGACACAACTGATGACATCAGCCACATCAGCGCAGCGCACAATAAGAGCTGGGTATTTGTCAATCATCGCGTTATAGACGCGACGCGCCTCATCATAGTGGATGTCATCGGGTTGAATCAACTGACCGCGCAGTTGGGCGCAAAATGCCAAAATCGCCTGTTGAGTTAACATCTTGTCTTCTCCTTCTTTAACTTGAGTAATTTACTTTGTACTACAGGTAATTTAGCAATAGGAGCGTTAGCCAAACGTTAGTTAAACCGTTAGTGAAAAAAGATTTTTAAGGCGGTAGGTCTAGTAGACCTATCGGATCGGACAAAAATTGATCTCAGCTAATTAGAGCTGCATGATTAACGCTTGGGCAATTTGCAAATCGGGGGTATTAAAACCTTCCGTGAACCAAGCGTACACTTGGCTCAGCAGTTGTTTTGCCTCGACCGAACGCGCATGGGCCTGCCATAGCCGAGCTAGGCTGGTGGCTGCCCGTAGTTCAAGGGATTTGGCTTGCTGGGCTTGGGCAACTTCAAGGGCGCGGTGAAATGCTATTTCGACATCCTTTGACTCGGCACCTTGCGCCCACAGCACTTCGCCGCGCAAGCGGTGGATTTCTGCGTCCCACCAATGCTCATTATTTTGTAGAGATTCTGCTAGGGCGAGATCCAGTGCTTGCGATCCCTCGTCTAATCGCCCTGCTTTAAGACAGGCTTGCGCCAATAACGAAAAATAAACAGGCAAGCGGACACGCGCACCAGCCTCAGTAAAAGTGTGAATCGCGTTGCGCAAATAGGTAAGGTTCTCTACATTTGGATGCTGCTGGGCATAAGCAAAATGGAGTAGAATACTTCCCCAAGTGTGATAGTAGGGTGCTTTATACTCAATCGCCAGCGTACAGGTTGCTTCTGCCTGAGCCAAAAAGGTAGCTGGATCGCCCCGCCATGCTTGCAACATCGCCAGATACGTACTTACCAGTGATTGATTGAAGGGTTGTCCAGATTCACGAGCAAACTCGACGGCCGACTGAGCACTACGAAGTGCCAACTCTGGATAGCCCAAACACCACAACCCATGAGCATTCCAGGCCAGTCCATGATCCAGATAATTCATCCCTTGCGATGCCTGCAAGTTTTGAATGTGTTGGTCATTACGTACAGCAATGGTCTTTTCAAACAATGCTCTAGCCTCAACCAGCTGCCCCCTGAGCAATTTGGTGCCTGCTAGGTAAATATCAGCAAATGGCGGTGGTGTTCCCTGCATTTGCCTAAATAGCTTCTCCAACTGGGTATAGACCCGCTCCACCTTGTCATACTCTGCTTGCACCACATAGAGAATTTGCAGGCCAACCAAGGTTTGTATGCGTTGTTCGACATCACCAACTTTGTCACTCAAGACCCTCGCCCGATGGATCACCCGTTCTTCTTCTGGCGAGGTCCAGCCTTTGCTAATGCGATATAAGGTTGCTAGTGCCAACTGGATCTTTAATTCTTGAGTGTCACGTTTTATACTTCCCGACAAGTGCCCCAATAGTTCCAAAGCGCGAGTAAACAGATTGATGGCATCCTCATTGGCATAGATGCTGGCTGCAACCGAACCAGCCCGTTGATAATAGGGAATTGCCTGATCAACTTGACCGGCGTATTCATAATGCGCTGCTAACTGGGCGCTGATCGGATCAAGCTCCGCGGCGTTGAGCTCTTCGAGTGCCCGAGCGATGCGGCGATGAAGTAAGCGGCGTTGGGCTGGGCTGGTCTCAGCGTAGGCCACCTCGCGCAATTTATCATGGGTAAAGTCGAACACATTGGCTTTTTGTTCACGTACAATGCGTCTGAGCCATAATTCGTCTAGGGCGTGGATAACCGTTTCTTCGTCTTCCTGTGCAGCAAGTAACACCAGGTCAAGCGTGAAGGCGCGGCCAATGGCGGCTCCAATCTCAGCTACCGTTCGCGCAGTTGGAGAAAGTTGGCTCAGCCGTCCAGCAATAATCGCTTGGACGCGCGGCGGGAGGCTGGGTGTATCAGGGGACGTTTTAGCCAATAATGCATCTGTTTGTGAAGGCATGATCATCCCTGCCCGAACAGCCTCAACAACATATAGTGGATTACCTTCGGTTTCACGATATAAACGAATACATGTCATGTCATCGAGGGTATGGCCTTGCACCTGTAAAGCCAGTTTCGCCGTTTCTGCGACATCGAACGCAGAAAGCTCAATGATGGCAACTTTATTTTCGGTGTGCAACTGACGGACTAAGGCAGAGAGGGGGTGGACGGGTGGTAACTCCTCACTACGCGCCGTGCCAAGAATGAGTAAAGGGTTGGGCGGCTCAAAGCGCAACAAAAAATGAAGCCACTCTAGCGTCTCCTGATCACACCATTGCAAGTCGTCAATCCATAGCAACAGTGGTTGTGGTGCTGCGAGTACACCACGCGCTAGGGCTTCAAAAAAACGTTGCCGCCGCCCATACTCGGTAATAGGTTCAGGTTGGGTCAGTACAGGGTACTCGCTTAAAAGCTCAGGCAACAAACGGGCAATTTCTGTCAGCCAAATCGGGTCAAGAGAAGACAGATGCGGACGCAATGCCCCACTGCGCAGCCATTCGGTAATGGGAGCCAAGGATAAATTTCCTTCCACGCCATACGAACGGGTATGGGCCGTAGTAAAGCCCTGCCGCATCACCCAATTAAACAGCTCTTCTGCTAAACGTGATTTACCGATGCCCGCTTCACCAGTGATCAGGCCAAGATGTGCTCCTCCGCCCACCGCCCGTTGCCAACAGGTTTGCAACTGTTGCCATTCTGCCTGCCGTCCAACCAACCGGTAGTTGCTCATAGATGCTTCATTGCCTAGCGAAGTTATTTGGGGTGCACGCTGTAGACGTTGGTACGCAGCCTGTAGTGCCTCGCAGGGTTCAGTATCTAATTCACGCTTAAGAGTTTCAGTCGCAATTTGGTATACACGCCGGGCACCGCCCAGATCATCCGTCAAATTATACAAACGCATGAGCGACACATATACGCCTTCATCAAGCGGATCGAGCCTGTGTAGGTGTTGGGCTACTTGAAGTGCCGCCCCATACTCACACTGTGTTTCGAAGATCTGCACCAACTTTTGGCAAGCTCTACTACACTGCTGGTGCAAATGCTCACGCTTATGCATAATCCAGTCATCATAGCAACTGGGTAAAAGGTCACCTTGATAGTACGCAACAGCTTGCTCTAGCTCGTGATGACAGGTATCAATATCGCCGCGCTTCTCGGCAGTATCAGCTCTGTTGAGAGTATGCTCAAAGCGTAAAACATCAATAAGCTGACCTTGATCTATTTTCCAACAAACTGTATTGGTATCGACCATCAGAAAGCGGTCTGAGTCGGGAAGTATTTGACGAAGTTGATATAAGAGTTGGCGCAGATTGTTGCGACCCTGCGATTCCGTTGTATCCGGCCAGAGGAGAAAAGCAAGGTGCTGGCGTAGTTGTGGGGTATTGGCATGCAGAATTAAATACGCGAAAAAAGACTGCAGACGTTCCGAATTCATGCCCGTAATCGGCACATTGTTACATAGGAGGTTGAAGCCTCCCAAAAGTTGGACATGCAAAATAGCGTAAGACACGTTATGAGCTTTTAATAGTAAGTTGCCTATATTATACGAAGGATCTAGCAAGTTTTGTGGTGTTAGTTGAGCTGTTTGTATCGTCGAACTTGCGGAGCAAGGTCACGCTAGATAAAGAAGGGTTTGATCCTGCGCTGTTTTATGTTTTATGGCTTCGTGATGCCTGTCCCATTACACAAGAGTTCAATGTCTGTGTCACGCGCATATACTAGGGTTACAGACCTAGCTATATTTATGAAATCGTTACTCAGTTTTTTGCTACTCACCCTGAGTCTTCTCCTGCCGAGTCAGGCGGCAGATGTGGTGATATCTAATCCGAGTATTTCGATTGACGATTCAGAATTTTTTCAACAGTCTTGTATCTGGCAAGACCGAGCAGGCAATGTTTGGCTGGTGCATTTAGATGACCAAGGCTTTTTTACCGTACCGAGTGGCAAAGAAATCTTAGTCGGTACCCATGCCTATCCGCTACGGGGTGCGGGTTCACCCCAAAATGGCCCGGAATGGGGCTTGGGCACGACAGGCTTAGAAGTCCAGTACACCTACAAATTTAATGCCACGTCAACTGATGCGGCTCTTGCTTGGAGCCGTGAAGCTGAAAATTGGCAAGTGCATACGGGTGAGATCGGACGCTCTGGCCCGCGTCCTGCGCTCAATGCCCAAGCTACCAGTCGGGTTTTGTATCGCTTAAAGCAGGGTAATGGTCAGCTCCCGGTCTGGAAACTCACCGATAGCAGTAGTGATCAATTCTTCCCGTCTAACGTAATTGGCTTTGGGCGTTGGGTCAAAGATACTAAACAGATGACGGTTGTGGCAACTTATAACGGCATTCAGCAAGCAGCGATGTATGACACAGACACCGCAGTTTTGACTCAGCTCAGTACCGATAGTGGCAATAAAAAAGATACCTATATGTGGTTGGCTCCTGAATACAATGAATATCTTTTCTTTTCGTTAGTTAATGGCAAAGAAATCCGTATTTATCGTAAGCTCAACGGACTGTGGACAGTGATTGAAAGCTTTACCGTAGGAGATCAAATCACCTCACCCGAACCTTTTGTTTTTCAGGGCAAATCTTATATTTCATTGATTGGCATTCAGGGTTCGACGGCGGCTCAGAAGCGTTATGATGTCTATGTTTTTGATATCAATGGTCAAGGGACTTTACTCAATGATCAACAGAATCTTCATCGCATTGACCCAGAAAATTTGGTGATTGGTAATCAGGCTTTTATTTACTATGGCGAACTGCTTCCTAGTACGGTGATCGTGCAACATAAAGTAGATTTTGTGCCAAATTAACTGGGTGTGAACAGGATTGAGCAGCGTTCTTACCTAGTCTTTGCTATCTTGGAAGGACTGAATCTTTTTGATCATGACACAACCAACTACCCAAGAACCCAAGCCGACCTATGTCAAATTAGCGATGCGCAACATGGTCAAAAAACGTGGGACGTCGTTGTTTCATTTTTTCTTGACTGGCACTGCGTTACTTGGGCTGTTGACGGGCTTAAGCTATGTTTTTCGTTAACTCGTGAGCACGTTAGTTTATCCTTATCCGCCTTTGCTGAGTGGGGTTTTGGTTAAGCGTTACAAACGCTTTTTTGCGGATATATGTTTGTCTGACGGTACGATTGTAACCGCTCACTGCCCAAATACCGGCCCGATGACCGCTGTGTGCGAGGTGGGAGCTGAAGTCCGTATTAGTCAGGCCACATCAGCTAAACGCCGTCTTGCCTACACCTGGGAGTTGATTTATTTAGATCAGACCTGGATCGGTATCAATACTCATTTGCCTAATCGGGTGGTGGGGCAAGCGCTGGCTCAGCATATTTTTATAGAATTATTGCCCTATGAGCATGTGCAAGCGGAAGTGCGTTATGGCACAGAAAATAGTCGGATTGATTTTTTATTAACCGGGATCGCACCGACGTATGTGGAAGTCAAAAATACAACTTGGACACAGCCAATGGCAAAGGGTAAATTGGCTCTTTTTCCAGATACGGTCACGACCCGAGGCCATAAGCATCTACGTGAATTGACTCGGCTGGCTGAGCAGGGAGTGGCGACGGCGTTAATTTATTTTGTCAATCGGGGCGACTGTTTAGCCTTTGCGCCCGGTGAGCAGGCAGATCCGGAATATGGCAGATTATTACGGCTGGCAGCGGCGGCAGGGATGCTAATTTTGCCCTACAGTTTTGAGGTTAGCCCTGAAGGTTTGGTATTTAAAGGCAGATTACCGCTGATTTTATAAAATCAGCGTTTGGACGACCTGCACCACAGATTGACTCAAGGCATCTAGGTCATAGCCACCTTCTAAGCCGATCAAGAGCTGGGGAGTGATGGCCAGACATTGTTGGGTAAAGTAAGCATAGTCCTCGGGTTCGAGGAGCATCTGAGCCAAAGGATCGGCGCGGGTTGCATCAAATCCAGCGCTGATAATCAATAAATCAGGGGCAAACTCAGCCAAAAAGGGTATGACTGGTTGGCTAAAAACTTGGCGATAGGCAGGTCTGGAGGTACCAGCAGCTAGGGGAATATTCAAAATATTCTTGTATAAACCCTCTTCTTGAGCAAAACCAGTACCGGGATAGCAAGGCAACTGATGAAGCGAGCAATAAGCCATTTGGGGCTGATTTTCAAGCATTTCTTGAGTGCCATTGCCATGATGAACATCCCAATCCAAGACGGCAACGCGGTTTAGCTTTTTAACTTTGATGGCATAGTAAGCGGCTAAGGCAGCATTGCCAAAGATACAGAAGCCCATGCCCTGATCCGGGCGCGCGTGGTGACCGGGTGGACGGGCGAGCACAAATGTAGAAGTCTTGTGATCAACCACCTGATCAACGCCAACCAACCAAGCCCCAGCACTGAACCGCGCCACTTCATAACTAGCGGGACTAAGGGGCGTATCGGCATCAAGCATGCCGCCACCCTTTTGGGCTAGGTGTTCGACTTGGCTAAGATAACTGCGCGGATGAATCCAAGCGAGTTCTTCAAGGCTCGCTAAACGCGGTGCCAGCCAATCTAGGGGAAGTCCTCGCAAAGCCTCAGCACAGGCACTGACCCGCGCCGGACGCTCCGGGTGATGTCGCCCAGTTTCGTGTAAGAGAAATTTTTCACTATAAACAATCGCAACCATGCCTTAAGAAACCTGCCCCAAAAGCCGTTGACGGAGTTTTTTGATGTCATCACGCAGTTGAGCCGCTTTCTCGAAATTAAGTTTTTTGGCAGCTTCCTTCATTTCACTTTCTAGCTGTTGAATTAATTCGGGCAAAGTATCTAGGGGTAATTCGGCACTATTGGTTACAGCGGCTTCGAGTTCTTGTTGACTAAGTTTACGTGAGACTGCCAAAAACTCAAGGATGCTGTTATCAACTTTCTGGGCAATGTTACGCGGGATGATGTTGTGTTCGAGGTTATAAGCGGTTTGTTTTTCACGGCGGCGGTTTGTTTCGTTGATAGCGCGTTCCATTGAGTTGGTCATGCGTTCGGCGTACATAATCACTTGTCCGCGTACATTACGCGCAGCACGTCCGATAGTTTGAATTAAAGAACGTTCAGCGCGCAAAAAGCCTTCTTTATCCGCATCCAAAATCGCCACTAGCGAAACTTCTGGTAAGTCTAAGCCTTCACGCAACAGGTTAACGCCAATCAACACATCAAACTCACCTTGACGTAGAGCTTGCAAGATTTCAATGCGCTCAATGGCTTGAATGTCCGAATGTAAATACTTAACTTGAACCCCACGTTCCTGGAAATATTCCGTCAAATCCTCCGCCATACGTTTGGTCAGGGTTGTAATTAAAACCCGTTCTCGTAATTTGACCCGCTCGTTGATTTCGTAGAGTAAGTCATCGACTTGGCCTTCGACCGGACGCACACTAATTTGCGGATCAACGACACCTGTCGGACGGATAATTTGCTCGGCAATATGACCGCCAACAATGCGTTTTTCTTCGTTATAGAGTACACCAGATTTTTCTAATTCCCAATCGCCGGGTGTTGCCGACACAAAAACTACTTGACGCACTTTTTCCCAAAATTCATCAGCCTTGAGGGGGCGATTATCCGCCGCCGAAGGTAACCGAAAACCATGCTCGATTAAGACTTTTTTGCGGGCTTGATCGCCGTTATACATGCCACGAATTTGCGGTATCGTGACATGAGATTCATCGACGACCAAGAGCCAATCCTCAGGGAAATAATCTACTAAACAAGAGGGCGAAGAACCCGGTGTGCGGCGGGTCAGATGACGTGAATAGTTTTCGATACCATTACAATAACCAACTTCTCGGAGCATCTCTAGGTCATAGCGGGTACGCTGAGCAATGCGCTGGGCTTCGATTAGTTTGCCATTCTGTTCAAAATAAAGGACTTGTTCTTTCATTTCATTTTCAATTGCCAAACACGCAGCTTCAAGTTCGTCTTTGGGCGTGACAAAGTGTTTGGCGGGGTAAATATTTAAGGCACCGACACTAGTTAGACTTTGACCACTCACCGGGTCACACCAGCGAATCGCTTCGATCTCATCACCAAATAATTCAATACGAATCACCCGGTCTTCGTAGGCGGGAATGATCTCGACCACATCACCGCGCACCCGAAATTTACCGCGACTAAGTTCCGTATCATTGCGGTCATACTGAATCGTAACCAAAGCCCGTAACAAATCACGTTGATCAATACTTTGCCCTACTTGTAAGCCCACTGCCGCTTCTAAATATTCCTCTGGCATCCCCAAGCCATAAATACAGGAAATAGAAGCCACAACAATCACATCACGGCGTTCAAATAGGGAGCGCGTCGCACTGTGGCGCAACATATCGATTTCTTCGTTAATTGCTGCTGACTTTTCAATAAAGGTATCAGTGCGCGGAATATAGGCTTCTGGTTGATAGTAATCGTAATAACTAACGAAATATTCGACGGCATTCTCTGGGAAAAATCGCCGAAATTCATTACATAGCTGCGCTGCCAAAGTTTTGTTGTGAGCCAAAACTAACGTTGGTCGTCCAGCCTCAGCAATAACCTCAGACATCGTAAAAGTTTTACCAGTACCCGTTGCCCCGAGTAGGGTCTGATAAACAAGGTTTTGCTGGAGACCGCGATTGAGTTGGGCAATAGCTCCCGGCTGATCACCCTGTGGTGTAAAAGGAGCAACGACTTTGAAGGAATGAGTCACAGCAGCACCTAAAAATCGCGTTGCTCAATTGTAACCTGCACTTCCCGGAAAACCCTGAGACTTTTTTGACGTTATGCCAGTATTATTTGTTTGTGTAATTAGAGTCCTACCCTATGTCTTCTATTGAATTGCCCTATTGGTTTAGCTTCGTACTCAGTCTTTGGCTGTTTCTGGGTCTACCAACCAGTCCTGCTAAGGCGCAAACTTTCGTCCCTGATGACCGCGTAGTTTCTGACCCGACGATCAATTTACAAGACCCTGAATATGACCAGATTTCTCTACGGGTGACCTAGCAAGATGATCAAGGGAGGCTATGGCTGGCAGATATTGATCCAATTACGGGCACCTTTATACCCACCTCCGGGCGCGGACAACTATTAGATACAGGATTAGCTTCATTAGATTTTACCCGCAACGGACCAGAGTGGGTTTACACACAATCTGACTCACAGATCACCTACACGAAACAAGTCGCGCCAGGTGTGACGGCCTTAGGCCAAGCGCAACTTCAAAATGGCCTATGGCAAGTTGGGATTTTGACCGACAGCAGCAGTCAGCGTTCGCCCATTGGGAGCAAAGATACTGATGCAACCCCACCTCGAATTCTTTATGGAAGTTATGGTGAAGCACCGCTGCTCGGCTTATTATGGCGTGAGGTTGCAGACCCTATATCTGAAGAACTAGTACCAAATCCTACTGCCAGTAAAGGTCGGTGGGTGAGCGGGACTTCATTGATGATCTTGACAATTAAGGTTGCTGGCGTGAGTCAAGTTGCAAGTTATAATACTGCAACTAAAGTTTTGACTCAGCTCACATTTGATGCTAGCCA
The DNA here is from genome assembly GCA_038226175.1 of Gloeobacterales cyanobacterium. Lineage (GTDB taxonomy): Bacteria > Cyanobacteriota > Cyanobacteriia > Gloeobacterales > Anthocerotibacteraceae > JBBRQP01. The sequence continues at coordinate 10,189 of JBBRQP010000053.1, read as the reverse complement.
AAAAGATTTTCCTTTTATGTTTCAAGCACCTGAATTAAATAATGATCTCATATTTACTGCTGTTTTAGATCAAGCTCAAATTGGTATTTATTATCAACAGCACGATCAATGGAAATTAGTGCGTACCATTAATTCGGCTCGCACTGACCGTCCTTATATCATCAAAACCCAATCCTTTATCTATGCTCAAAAATCCTACATCACTTATGCGCTATCGAGTGCCAGAGATAATACAGGATTAGGCGATATCTGGCTTGCTGCTGTCGATCCCCGATTACATTTAGAACATCAAGTTAGTGCGCCCAACCCCAGCCAACGGCGAGATCCAGAGACATTATTTACTAGCTCTGATACCTATATTTACTACACAGAGACTATTGCTAATGGCAACAAAGTTATTCATCGCTGTACAACAGGTTTGGGAGCTACGCCTTGATCAGCCGCTGCGGCACAATAATATAGCCTTCCTTGTGATCACCTAAGACCTGATTGCGCGCTTCACCCCAATACCACCAATAAGCTCCCACATAGGCACACATTAGGCCATCAAGTTGGTCTTCGAGTTCTTTGAATAACTTACCAGTTGTTGGGATCATCGGCAGGGTTATAGTTTCCAAATGGGGCGTAATCAGCGGTAAATCTTCGGTGAGTAAGCGACAGTAGCGCGCCAACTCAAGCTGACGGGCGGCTAACGGGCCTTTTTTATATTTGAGAATACGCGCCAAACCAAACAGCTGTACCATCGCCGGATGCGGAAAGCACTCGATCTGGTAACGTCCCGAGGTTTGTGGCGTGATCTGGTCACTATGCCGAAATCCTCGTGCCTCCAGAGCCGCACCCAGAGCCGTCGTGCGCTCAGCAAAAGGTCGTCCCAGATTAGCGGGATAACAACCAGCATGATACCGCCCAAAATAACGATGGGTAAGTTTGTCGGGCAAGCGCATCCCGGTGGCATTGGGAATCACGGTTGGCGCATCAATGGCAATCATCGCGGGCTGATCTGCGACCGTACTATCCACCCAAGCCAAAATCGCCTCCAGAGAAGTTTCACGGGTCAGCTCTTGCAAACGGAGTATTTCTCCATCCCAGGTCAGAACGGCTAATCCACTGGGCCCCGTCCGCCAACCAAAATCAATCCCCAAAAACAGCACAGAGTCACCCTATTCAGAACCTTTATCTTGACACTACATGCCTCAGACGCCTGAGCGAGAAAATGCGACAATAAGAACTAGCATCATTTTGGAAAAACCAATGTCTGGGACTCAAAAATTGGGGAGTTTTGTTTTGGGTGCGCTATTACTCAGTGTTCCCGTCTCAGCTCAAAATTTTACAAGTTTGGTAGATCAAGGTAGTAAACTCGTTGTCCAGGGTAAACCCGAGCAAGCGATTGCTGTTCTCAATCAAGCTCTAAAACTCAAAGCTAATGATGCCGATGTGCAATATTTTTTGGGTGTTGCTTACCTCGATCAAGGCCAAGCTCAAACAGCTTTGCCCTACTTCCAAAAATCTGACACACTGCGCCCCAAAGACCCCAGTACGCTCTCCAATATCGGCACTGCCTACGCCAAGCTCAAACAATATGATCTATCGATCACCGCTTACCAACGCTCCATTGCCCTAGAGCCGAATAACCCTAATTATCAAGTCAAATTAGGCGAAGTTCTTTACGACAAAGGTGACTATGCCCAAGCTGCTGATGTCCTCAAAAAAGGACTAAGCGTCAAAGCCAAACCCGCAACACTTGCCCTAAAACTGCGGGCTGTAGCCGATGCTCAGCTCGCCCTAGGACAAGCCCTCGAAAAGATCCAAAGCTACGATGGTGCTATCGCAGCCTATGATCAAGTACTCAAAGTTTTACCGCAAAATCTACCAGCCGCCTACGGCAAAGCCCACATTTTACTGGAACAGAAAAAAACAACTGCAGCGATCTCCGCTTATCAAAAATTACTCACAGTCAAAAGTGATGAACCGCAATTTTATTTAGACCTTGCGCAACTTTATCAAGCCCAAAAAGATTTGCCAGCCGCTTTGAACAACTATGAGAAGTTCCTAACCCTAGACACCAAGCAACCCAAAGTTTATCTGATTGTCGCTGGGCTTTACCAAGACCAGAATGATTTTGCTAAAGCTGCTACTTATACGCAGAAATATCTGGTGACTAATCCTCAAGATGGTGCCGTTCAGGCCAATCTAGGTGCTTTGTATAGCAAGTTAGACCAATTAGATGATGCAATTCCTGCCTACAAAAAAGCCGTTGCTCTGCTGCCGCCCAATGCCAATCTTTTTAGTAATCTCGGCGTAGCTCTGGCCAAAAAAGGACTCTACGATGAAGCGATTCCTGTTTTAAATAAAGCCATTGCTCTTGATCCGAAACTCGGCTTGGCACAAAAAAATCTAGCGGTCGCTCTCATCAACACTAAAAAAGCTAAAGATGCGATCGAACCTGCCAACCAAGCCGTTGCCCTAGCACCTGATGCTGAAGCCTACAAAGTTCAAGGTATTGCTCTGGCCAGCAGCGGTAAACTTGCTGAAGCTAAGACTGCCCTCGAAACTTCACTCAAGCTCGACCCGGCTGACACCCAGACCCAAGAACTGCTTGATCAGGTCAAAAAGGCTTTGGGAGGCTAACCTATGAAAGTTTCTTATCATGCTCTGCGCGAACTGGTTCAATTTGACCTCACCCCCTTAGAGTTAGCAGATAAATTGACTTTGGTGGGCTTTGAGGTCGAGGAAGTCGTAGATCTGGGCACCTGGGCAGAGGGCGTTGTGGTCGGTAAACTTGTCGCCTGTGTGCCGCATCCGCAAGCCGATAAATTACAGGTTTGTACCGTAGATATCGGCTCAGGAGAACTTTTGACTATTGTGTGCGGCGCGGCTAATGCCCGAGCTGGCATCTTGGCACCTGTGGCTGTGGTGGGCACCTATTTACCCATCAAAGAGCTGACCATTCAAAAAGCGGCTCTCCGCGGGGTAATCTCTGAAGGGATGCTCTGCTCGCTGGCAGAACTGGGTCTAGAAAAAAAATCTGATGGCATTCATATTTTTAGTGAAGATGTCGCTCTGGGTTCTGATGTACGGCCTTTATTAGGATTAACTGATGCCGTACTAGATATTACTTCTACAGCAAATCGAGCGGATGCTCTGTCGCTTGTGGGGATTGCCCGGGAAGTTGCGGCCTTTACGGGTGGTATTTTGCGTTTACCAATGGCTGAAGTCCCTCTGATTGCCCAGAATGGCCTAGCAGTTGTGATCACCTCTTCTCAAGCCTGTCCGGCCTATATCGCTACCGTGGTTACAGGCATCACAATTGCGCCTTCTCCGGCTTGGCTAATTGCCAAACTGGAACGTGCGGGGCTACGGGCTATCAATAATGTGGTTGATATTACTAATCTTGTCTTATTGGAATGGGGACAACCGCTTCATGCCTTTGACCGGGATCGCTTACCAACAGGGGCTTTGGGGGTACGTTTTGCCACTGAGGGTGAAACTCTAACAACACTTGATGACACCGCAAGGGTACTAAAATCACAAAATCTGCTCATTACCAGTGCCGATCAACCTGTAGCTCTAGCTGGGATCATGGGGGGCGCGACCTCAGAAGTTGAAGCCTCTACGACCGCCATTGTCCTAGAGGCGGCGCTCTTTGATCCAGCGGTGATTCGGCGTTCGGCGCGCGCGCAGGGCTTGCGTACCGAAGCTTCCACCCGCTACGAGCGCGGCGTCGATAGTTCAACCCTTGAGATGGCACTCAATCGCGCCCTAAGCCTGTTGGTCAACCTCGCTGGCGGGATCTTATCAGCCCAAACCAAAGTTGATTATCGTAGTCAGCAAAGTCTGGCGATCACCCTGCGTCCTAACCGAGTCGCGGGTATCTTGGGTCAAGAGTTCAGCTCAGATCTGATTGAAAACAGTCTACGGGGCTATGGCTTTGACTTGATCCCCGAAGGTACTAACTACCGGGTACTGGTTCCTGAATATCGTCGGCGTGATGTGCAAACCGAGATCGACCTGATCGAAGAAATTGCGCGCTGGGTGGGTTATGACCATTTACCGACAACGTTACCGCAAGCTAGTGCTGTGGGTAAATTGTTGCCAGAGGAATTAGTCCTGCGTCAAATCCGGGCGATTTTACGCGGCTGTGGTCTGACGGAGTTATTTCACAACACGTTGACGCCACTACGTTCTGGGGTTGACTTGTCGAGCAAACGCGCCCAAACCGAAGCCCGCTTTGGGACGACCACCGCCCAAGTCACCTTGCTCAATCCCTTAAATGCCGATTATGGAGCGGTGCGCTCTGAGTTATTACCCGGTCTATTGGCAGCCTATGCTTACAACTTGGATCAGGGTAATGGCGCCTTGCAGGGTTTTGAAATTGGACGGGTGGTTTTGACTGAGGCCACGGGGTATCAGGAAGTCGATTATCTAGGTGCCATTCTCGGCGGTGCTACACTTCAGGCGGACTGGCAGCATCGCGCCCAAACCCATGATTTTTTTAGTGTCAAGGGTATCTTAGAAAACCTAGCGCAGGTTTTGGGTCTGAGTTTTAGCTACACGCCTAATCAGACCGATGATCGCTTACATCCCGGACGTGCGGCAACCTTAACCTCACAGGGCGTGATTGTCGGATCACTGGGTCAGTTACATCCGCGCCTGGTGCAAGCAGAGGGGTTACCCACAGAGACTTTTGTGTTTTCGCTCAATTTAGACGTTCTACTAGAGCAGGTATTAGCCCGAAAAGTCCGCTGTCAGACGTTCTCAGCCTACCCAGCCGTAGACCGAGATATTGCTTTTTTCTGTAACAAAGCTATCTCAGTGGCGCAACTGCTGGCGGTGATTCGCAGGCAAGCGGGTGAACTCCTCGAAGATGTTCTGTTATTTGATGAGTATATTGGTTCTGGCGTGCCAGAAAATTCGCGCTCTCTGGGGTTTCGTGTGGTTTATCGGGCGATGGATCGCACCCTGACCGATAGCCAAGTCAGTGCGCTACAACAACAAATTCGTACGGCTTTGGTCGAACAGTTTCAGGTACAGTTACGTAGCTAACTCGGTACATCTTCGAGACTGCCATAGGCACTGATCTGCGAAGGTGTAATCTCAACCGGAAAATCTGGCAAGGTGGTAATGGCTTGGCGTAGTAACTTACCCCAAGTGGTCTGAATCTGCATCAGATAAGGGTCATTGGCCTGGAGGCGATGACGGTGAACCATCTGTTTGGGATAGGCTTCATAAATAATCAGGTCTAAAGGCGGCCCGACCGAGGCATTGCTCAAAATCGTACTACTCATCGAGAGCATGGCATATTTGACCCCAGTCGTCAGTAGGGGAGCCTCATAGCGATAGCCCCGGTCTAGGATCGGTTTACCATATTTACTTTCACCGACTTGGACATAAGGGGTTTCGCGGCTGGCCTGGATATGATTGCCCTGGGTATAGATATGAAATAACTCGGCGGGTTGTCCGGGTAATTGACCGCCCATAATAAAATTGGGGTCAAAGTGAAAATGATCGCGCTCTAGAGCAAGTCGGTCGCGCTTTTCTACTTGCCGTAGTTTATCGCCGATATAGTTGGCAGTCTCGTGTAAGGTCTCATGACTATGCAAATTAGGCGTAATGCCTAGGGCTAATTCTCTGCGAATCAAAGCTAAGACTGCCTGACTGGTCGCCCGATTGCCTGAACACATCAGCACAAGCACACGCTCATCTTGGGAAAAATCAAAGAGCTTGGGATTAGTGTGAATATGGTCAACACCGGAGTGGGTGCGGGTATCAGCTAACAAAACTAGCCCTTGGGCATTGAGTAACCCTAAACAGTAGGTCATTGTGCTGTAGTTGGTAAAAAACGTATTTTAAGATTACCACTACCTCATGTAGAACAGGCTGGATGCTGTTTTATCAAGAACAGTTATTACCGGGGAAGGCTAGAAAAATGTAAACCTTGTGGTTGCTAGTTAGTGCCCTATGGGTGAGCTACCAGACCTCGACTGTTAGGCAGTACGGTGCTGGCTTCCAAATTTAACAGCCGTAGCCGCGATAGATACCTGTGATCCCCGCTTTGGTCTTACATGCCTGGCATGGTGTTGGTTCCCAGCGCTACTAGGCGTAACCTGCAAGTATTGATATCCGTTGCATTTGAATTGTTGGGCGGCTCGCTACCTACATCCCATTTCTAGATCACAATTCACGTCGCATACACAGTTCGCCGTCCTCTTCTTCTTTTCCGGTGTAGACAAAGCCCATCTTCTCGTAAAACGAACCGGGGCCACCTTGAGCTGGTACGCAACTTGTTTCGACTGCATTCGCTCCAGGGCGCGTTTTAACGTGTGCGAAGAATAGCTCCAGTGCCTTTCGCCCGTACCCATGGCCCTGGTATTGCTCGCTGATCATAAAACGCCACAGAAAGTACTCTTGCTGAGCTACGTCGTCTTCCAACATCAAGAACCCGACGGGCACATCACCAGCGTAGACCGCGCGGAACCAAGCAACTTCTGGCTTAAAATGCGCTTCTGCGATCGACACAGCGTTGGATGCCACGAATTGCTCTTGGTGTGGGGCTACTTTTAAGCGGAGGATATCACGCCAGTTTTCCTTGGTGATCTCGCGCAGCGTTACTTCGAGGTCAAACTCGGACATATAGAGTGTTCTCTTTTAACCATACCTTTTAAGAATAGTTTCTCACGCAGCAGGACAGGCGGAAAGTCATACCAATGGAATCTAGTCCCCACATAATGAAAGCACGTGTTTCAGCCTTTGCTACAGTGGTTTGTCAGCCTCACCGTCATATTTTAAGACGTTGTTTGAAGTAAATTCATTGCTTGAAAAATTCGTTTAAGCTAATCATAAATATTTTCTTCTGCTCCTCGACTGCGGGATGTCCTGCAAACGGAATGTTTAATAATCTTGAGCCTTTCACGATTTCCGACAATTCAAAAACAGTTTCTTTTGAGATAAGATGATCGTCATCACCGCGCACAATCAGCAAGGGACAAGAGATGTTTTTTATAGCTTCGTTTGGATAACCCGACGAATGTTCATCAAGCCACATTTTAATTAGAGATTGCGCTAGAAAATCAAAATCCGGTTCAGGATGCAATTTTTGGTAAGCGTCGTAAGTATCGGGAAACTTTTTTGCCAACTCTCGCCAGTAATTTTTAGAAACAGTTCTCTTGTCAGTTCGGTATTTTTTAGATGCCAGCGCGAACTAATCGTGACGAGTTTTTCAATCTTTAACGAAGTTAGCGAAGCAAGCCTGTAGGCGACAATTCCGCCGTCGCTGAAACCTATAATGCTTAACCTATCAATATTGAGATATTCAAGAACGTGCTCGACATCTTTTTGAATTTGTTCATAATTTAACTTGTGTTCACCGAGCGTTGACTTACCCTGTCCGCGACTGTCAATACCGATCACCCGAAAATTTTTATCCAATTCGGGAAGGATAATATTAAAATCTTCAAGAGTGCCAAAACCGCCATGCAAAACCAATAGAGCTGGATTATTTTCGCCGCCGGTTACCTCCTCATATATTTTGCTCCATCTATCTATAAGTATTCTCCCGAATTATGATCAAAATTTCTCATCCTTAGTTTCCTCATGAAAAGTACCTAACACTCAGTATCAGCGCCGTCCGCTATATGCTATTGCTATGTTCTAGTGTCGCCACGATTACAGAGAGGCTTAAAGGATTTTTTTCGCTTTCCAGCGCAAGATTAAACGAAAAATCTTGGTGAGTCATCTATCTGAAAGCAGAGGTTAAAATTTTCATGTGAGTGCGGATAATATATATTTTGTAAGGATATGCGGCATAACTAGTCATGAGTAGATTCCCAGAAATGACAAAACTTCCCATTGAAACGGTAAGAGCAGATTGGCAAAAAAATTCACCTATTGGGAACTTACCTTCTGCGCCACAAATACCTGCCCTCCGGCATCATGAACGACTTCACCAGTCACCCTTCCTTGGGAGTCCCGGACGAAAACAATTAGGCTCGGATCGCCTAGATTGGAAAAGGATTCATTTGTTACTTGGTGTAGGGGTGTAGACAAGGTATCGCCTGAGCCTTGCTGAAAAAGTGTAGTGCCTTTTCGGGTAAATATTTCACTGTAGCCCGGCCACCAATCATAGCGTCCAACGTAGTCATCAAGATTAGAACTATCGACCGTTCGTGGCGTTGGCAGACTTACTGACCGCGTCTCGGCATGCTGTAAGAAAAGCCATCTCTTATTCCGGAACACAAAGATGTCGGTTTCATGGTAGGGGGAACGCAACTCGCGAGATCCTAGAGTGTTGATCTCAGATTCGTCGCAATCGACGATAGCGAGATTGCCGAGCAGTCTCGAGTGCAACTCGCCTATTTCCCATCGTGTCTTGTTATCGTGGCTGTTGTAGGTCGTAAGCTGATCGGCGCTACGGCGTATCCCCGAGTCATCGACGTGAATGAAATCATCCGCTAAGAGAAGCCGGTACCCTTTGGCATCTCCTCTGCTATGCGCTTCCAGCCGTTGCGAGATTAGATCGCGGAAAACTTTGTCGTCGGCGCGTAAGATGCCTTGCCCGCGAGACTGAGTCGCGAACCCTACTGTGATAAATGCAACCAGTGCACACCTGAATACCTTTCCAGAAAATATTGAGGAAATGGTTGCGCTCCTTCCAAAAATGGCTAGAGAGTTCGGGTCAGAGGCTAAGGTTCCACATAAGCTGCAGCTCATGTGGAACGTTGGCTACTTCTCGACTCATTGTAGCTATCTAAATCTTTGATCCGGGTACCTTGGCAACCACGTACTGTCCGAGTTCATCGGGAAGCCTAATGAATAATGTCGCACTGCTGTCCTAGCAGACTATTTCAAAGGCAGCGTCCTCGATTTGTTTGGATAGTTTGCCATTCCGGAAATCTGGATTCCCATCCGCACACGGTCTATCCGACAGAATGGCCTAGGCGCCAGCTGCGAAGGCTGAAAAACAGCCCACGCTGACATTGCCAAGAACGTGATCGTAGTTTTAGTGGAAGAAGTAGATGTGCCACTGAAACTTCCGCTTAACGTTTGATATGAGCGAACCAGCCGTATTTGACATCTTCGAGTTGCCACACCGGCTCGAAGCCTTGCTCGATGACCGAGAAACCTTGGCTATTGAAGTAGTAGGCGTTGACATTCCGAGCGAAGGTGTAAAGAGCCAAAGGCTACCGGATGACCGAGCCTTTGCTAACGCCAAGAACGCCGAGGCATCGGCGGTGAAAGCCCACCCGGGCGTGACGTTGGCAGACTGACTTCGCCGATGCGGCAATGAAGCCCACCAGTTGCGAAGACTAAAAAGCCAGTGTGACCCCCAGTGGCTTGGTAGAACCTTGCAGCAGAAGTGCTCTCTCTCCATTAGAACCAGAGTCTCAAGGTGCGCGGCGTCGTACTTCATGAAGCTTGAGCATTTGACACTGGCAAGTGGGATCTAACCAGTGATTAGACTAAACCCATCACACTAAACCCATCAGCGAATGCTAACGGTTCTTTAAAACGAATGGTGTTACCCACTATTAAGACGTGAAGCTTCATGGGATATTCTTCTACATGACTAGACTCTCTTACTAAATAGTAAGGGAGCTAGGGATCGCTTCAGAAAACGGAATTTAAAGCACATTAAGACCCAGAGTTTGGTGGGGGCTATTTTCCTCTTCCAAAATCCGTGGTAAGCATTGACTACAGTAGATATTTACTAATAATCAGAATTAGCACGCCGTTAGTTGTATGACAAGGAGTTTGCAATGTGGTTTCGCCCCTCTTTGGTTAAAGGTCATGCTAGCTGTGCTTACTTTTGTAACTTGGATACTCTGCTCGACCCTCAAAGAAGTTGATAAAGGTTCTGGACAAGATTAAGCTGACCGATTGGAGCATTTGAGAGTGTAACATACGGAAACGCAACTTTAAGGGCAGGTGACAGTCGCTGTAGCCTTGTCTAAATAAGCCCTTACCTGTTTCCTTAGGGGTCGCGTCGTTCAAGTCAAAGCATAATTCCACCACCAATGAGCGCAGCCGAACACGTGTGATAGGGCTTGCCTTTGCTAGTAGGCAGCCACAAGTAGGTTGACGAATAAAAAATGAGGAAAAATGAGGGTATACCGAATACAGCCACAGGGGTACCCGTGCAGAAAAAATACGTTGTCCAGCTGTCTGAACCAGAAAGACAAGATCTGCTAGCTAT
>JBBRQP010000052.1:0-21453 GCA_038226175.1 Gloeobacterales cyanobacterium | reverse complement strand
GGTTGCGATAGTCCTTGAGTAATTCATCGATTAGTTCTGGTCGGAAGGTCATGCTCCACTCCTTGTTTCTGAGATGGGGTTTATTGCATTTTGGCCTTTGACACAATCTAATTTACAGTCCCAGCAAGGATAGCTTAGGAGTAAAGCTGACATGAAGCTGAAAAACATTGAGATTCCTATCGAGCGCATTTCAGCCCTCTGTCAACACTGGCATATCTGCAAACTTTCTCTATTCGGCTCAGTCCTGCGCGATGATTTCACACCTACTAGCGATATTGATGTTTTAGTTGAGTTTGAGCCAGGTCTTACCCCTGGTTTTTTTAAGCTGCATCAAATCCAAGAAGAACTTTCAGACTTATTCGACAAACGATCCATTGATTTAGTAACATCTAGATTTTTGAATCAACGCATCCGCGAGCGCGTTCTAGCTACATCCGAGGTATGTTATGTCGCAAAGAGATGACCAAGTATACATTGAGCATATGATCGATACAGCTAATAAAGCTATCGGATTTATGGCGGGTGTAAGTCGAGAAGACTTTGATAACAATGAGCAACTGCGCTTAGCAATGACCTATCTATCTCTGGAGAACTAGGCAGAGTCAATTATGATAAATCGAGTAATTCTGTTATGACCATTTGCGAGATCGAACTGCCATTAGAAAAAATTGCTGAATTTTGCGCTCGTTGGCAAATCACCGAGTTTGCCTTATTTGGTTCTGTCCTGCGCGATGACTTTCGCCCCGATAGCGATATTGATGTAATGGTGCAATTTCACCCAGAAGCTCATCCCACTCTATTTGACTTAACCTATATGGAAAACGAATTAAAAATACTCTTTCAGCGAGATGTCGACTTAGTTACTCGTAAAGGTATTGCAACGAGCCGTAACTACTTGCAGCAAAAAGCAATTCTCTCCTCTGCCCAAGTGATTTATGGAACGCGATCTCCAATCTCTGCTTGATATGCTACAGTTTGCCCAGATTGTAACGGGTTACTTGAAATGGCGGTTACAAAATGAATTAGTCACCGATTGGCAATTTCAAGATACGCTGAGCCACTGAACAGCATAGAAATTGCTAAAGTAGACGTGATACAGGTAGCCGAAACTGATTAAATAATGGCGATGATTTAGATAAATCAGCCACATTAAGCCGTTTAGGAAAAAAGCTCATGATGCGAGCTGAAGAAAAGAAGGTCTATACACCAGAAGCCTACCTCGACTTTGAGGTAAATTCAGACACGCGACATGAATACATTAATGGAGAAATTATTTCCATAACTGGCGGTACTCCCGAACACAACGAATTGACTAGTATTCTTAATGCTGCTTTGAGAGTAAGTGTTAGAGGCAAACCCTACAGTATTTTTGTAGCTGACCAACGCCTTTGGATTCCCGAGCGTAGTATGTATATTTATCCAGATGTGATGGTGGCTCCTCGTCCCCTCCAGCGACAACTAGGACGTACTGATACAATTCTCAACCCTGTGATGATTGCTGAAGTACTCTCAAAATCAACTAAAAATTGTGACCGAGATGAAAAGTTTGCCGCTTATCGCACAATTCCAAACTTTCAGGAATATCTATTGATTGATCAATACACCGCTCATGTTGAGCAATATACAAAAACAGAATCTCAACAGTGGGTCTTCAGTGAATACAATGGCATAGAATCTCGTGTTGCGTTAGAGTCAATTACGTTTGAAATTTTTCTTGCTGACCTTTATGAAGGCTTTGAATTTGAGATATAGAAATTAACCTCGTGAACGAGGCTAAGATACGTATTCCCATAAATGAAGTAAATCTATTTTTAGGCTGCTCGGAATTGGACGGGGGTAAACTACCCGGCAATATGTACAATATTTGCATAATTATTTCCTCCATGAGGAGAGCGCAAAGCTGTGTCCAGGACAAAGACTTTCACAAATTTGCCAGATGAGGACAACTCTTGAGCTTGTTGAGCAAATTGTTCCTTTGCCTCATTTAATGTCATTTTTTTAGGAACTCCCTTCTTCCTTGAATCGTTATCACTCCACTGTTGGCAGTTAAACCAACCAATCAAATACAACCCATATTTGCAGGTATTGTCTGTTAAATAGCGATCAACGAGCTGAGTTTTCATTGCAGTTTTAAGAGCGGGATGCCAACAACCCTTAACCTCAATGATGACGGTGACCGTATCATATAGAGTACTATTTGTGTGTTTTGATATAGCGTTAACATGAATATCTGTTCGCTCTCCAGTTTTGCCGCCGTTATTAGGCCTTATCTCTACCTCACGATTAACAATAATGCCTCGTAATTTCAAATCATTGTCAAGAAAATTCTTCACATAGTCTGAGAACTCGTTCTCATCTTTAGGTTTGTAGGATTTCTCACCACATTCATTCCATGTATTCCACAAAGACATAACAGCAGGAGTTTCTTTGTGCAGGTCAAATTCAAGCCGCTCCAATGATTCGATCAATACATTGAGAAGCTCATAACCATCGCGGACAAGACGTTTCTCTTGATGAAGAATAATCTGAAGTAGATCCTCTGGTTTTGGCGGTTTCCAATTTTTATAATGTACTAAATCCTTAGTCTTCAATAGTATTGCTTGGAGTTGTTCTTGTTTCTCTGGAAGTTCGCGGATGATCTTCTCTAGTGCGTCACAGGCTTCGGGCGTACCTCGTGCTTGAAGACATTGGGGAATATTATTTCTCCACTTCCTAATACTATCAGATTCTCCTAATTCTTGAAATTCTAGACTTCCGGGTTCCTGAATTTTAGGCTTAGGTTGTTCAATCTCTGGATACTGCTGTGTAAGAAAAATATATAAATCGGCTAGATAGTCCTCTTTAATCTTCTCTTCAATTTGACCTTCATAGACAGATGTGGACGCAATATATTTTAATATTTCTTTTCTAAATGGGTAGTCTTGTTGTGTCGCAGACCAAAAAACTAACCAACTGTCATTATCAACATAGTTTGTGAGCATGAGGCGAGTCGCAATAATAGCTTTGTTTCTTCCCTCTCCAGATTCAGGTATTATTTTAGGAATAAAAGTCTTAGCCACTTCCTTAGCTTTATAAACATCCTCTATAAAGAGATCTGTTAGCAAAACCTCCAATAGCCCTGTAGTCAAGTTTTTATCTGTAATTCTATCAAGAATCAAACTGGCTAGATATTGACCCAATATTTCCTTGATTGATCGATATAAATCATGAGTATAGTGAGTACGCGGTTGATAGTTATTTTGGATCATTAAGATGATCAGTGTTTCAATGAATTCATCTGGTATGTTTTGATACGCTACTTTTACTATCTTTCTAAAGATTTCGTCTTGGATTACTCTACTCATGCGAGAAACACTTATAAGTTTCAGAATACTAGCTATCCACTTCGTCCATGTATCAGGAGATATTATTGAGATGAATTCTGGCTCTTGCTTGACTAGGAGGCATAGGGCTTGGTATCCTGCAATCGCAGAATGAAAGAAATTATTTGTCCCGATCCATGCTTTGGTTTCTGGATTTCCAGCATTTAAGTAATCTTTTGCGGTCTTGATAATTCTTGCTCTTATATCTGCTTCTGCTGCTTTCCATCCCTGTAACTTTGTTATGTCCGGTTCAAAAACATGATGATTACTGTAAGATGCGTTCGTTAATTGTGCCATTTCAATGACTATCTGCCACCATAAGTGAGGCTGTCCTGACTCAACTATTTCTAGCTTTGCTAGCAGGCTTTGACTATGTAACAGCTCAAATATAGATTGGTGAGGCTGAGATTGAGTTTCCAAATAGTTAGCTTTTGCTTGCCTTGCCTTCTCCGAATCTAACTCAATTGGGGTAATATCAACTTCAAACTCTGTCCTGATGAATGGACTCATATTGCACGCTTCTAGGATAGCATCAATATGTTTTGTATTTTCCCAAGTTAGGGCTTCACGTAAAAGTTTGACCCAGATATTAGCTGCCTTATCAGATTTTGTTGATGTAATATTGTCAATAATCCACGATATATCTTTAGGATAGAGAGTATCTTTAAGCCATAAGAAATAATCTTCTGACTCTGAAAGCAATGAAACGAATGTTGTTATAAGTTGCCGACGTTGTTCGTCAGCATCATCACAGGGATTATCAGAACTATTGCAAGGGAAAATTTGCGGTAGAAGACTCCACCCTCCTTCGGCTCGTTTTAGCTTGAGTATTGTGAGCTTGGCAAATGCTATGCGTACATCAGGTTTTTCTAAGTGTTGCCGAGCCTTCAGCATGACTGAATCAGCGAGTTCCCCGTAAGGGTAAGGTAGATCGTATCTAGCAGGTAATTTTTCAAGCCATCTAAGTATTACTGGTAAATCACATAACTGAAGATGCTCTGCTAATTCTGTGGCGATGAAATCTTGATATACACCACCAATACAAGGTATTGACTCCCTCTGCGTGGGCGGCGTGAGATAACTTAGTAACTCTTCAATTGTGATGTGTTGTGACCAGATAGCCCGAAGACCGTAGCCCTTAAGATCATCACCGAGATCGTCTCCTACCTCACCAAATGCAAGAGGTTTCAATCGTGCTTTTGTCTCCTCATCTCCCATGGCACAAATTACACGAGCTGCATGTGTCCGAACTGCGTATGGTTGGTTTGGATCAAGCGCAATATTAGCCAAGGTATTTTGTACTGATTTCACATCACAGTCTTGGGCAATATGGATCGCAACTAGTCTTGATAACTCACTTTTGGTGGTATCACAAATATACGATTCTAATTGATCTGCTAATCCTGCATGATTCAGCTTGTTGTACCGACACCAAAAATATCCAAAACTCTCTTCATTAAGCAGCTTAAGTAATAATTCAACTAATTTTGATTTATTTCCATCATCAACCGTTGACATATCGCTTTGAAGCAGCACATATGGATCAATCTCCATAACTTTCTGAAATACTTCAGGCATCAGGTTAGCCAACCAAGCTGTTGTTTCTCTTAACTGATGAACAACTCTGCCATCATAGTGAATAATTAAGCCCGAAATCCGAGGAAGTCTGAAGGTGTGCTGTGTCAAATACCAAGCAGCCAGAAATTCTGCATAAGTTTGATGCGCCCATCCTATTCGATTGTCGTCGCGAGAGGAGAATAGTCCGCTATCTAACACTTCTCGAATTACTGATTCAGTGACTAATAAAGGTCTTCCGTGAGCATTTTCGTTACCCAAGCAAAATTCTTTAATTAACACATCCTTGTCAGGATCATTACCTGAACATGGCGAAGTCCAAACAGTGGGTCGAAGACAAAAAACCATAATGGCAGCAATACGGGCTGCAATGATAAAACGTTCATCTTCGTCCAAATTTTCGTCTTGATGAGACGCAATACGGTTCAGATTATGCTCTTTGCAGAGATAGCGACATCCCTTTTCATAAAGATCTACTAATCGTTGATTAGCCGGAAACTGTTGTTGATTCTCCTGAAAAATTTTTATAAGAAACTCTAAGCAAATTGGCTTGATTGCAAATGGCACAATGCTCTTGAGATTTACCTCTCTCAAGAAAGCATCTGCATCTAAGCTATGCTCAGTAACTGCTATTTCTACATCGACTTGGCGTAGTTGAGTCAGCTTATAAATTCTTAAATCTTTTTCCCACAGTTTTTCTAGCCCTTCTTCTAACACCTTCGGAAAAACAGTCGTTCGACAAGCAATACGCAAGTAAAGACGATTGAGCTTATCACGGTATTTCTGCTTGCTAAACTCATCAACCAATTGTGTTGCTAAATTTCTAATTTCCAGTAATCCTTCATCTAAACTGTCCAGGAATAAATAAAGGCGGTGTTCTCCATCCACCCAATTGATAAAATCTTGATCTTGAATAAGATCAGCTTTTAAGCTGCTGCATGAGCGAAGATCGATTTTCAAGGGTAAGTGAGATGGATTTAGTTGTTCTTCTGTATAATTAGCTAAGTTTGTTATTTCCTGAGATTTACCAATACCTGGCTCTCCCAGTAAAACTAGGCATGGAATGTCAGCGATCGCTTCCATCCCAACTAAC
Source organism: Gloeobacterales cyanobacterium (assembly GCA_038226175.1). Lineage (GTDB taxonomy): Bacteria > Cyanobacteriota > Cyanobacteriia > Gloeobacterales > Anthocerotibacteraceae > JBBRQP01. The sequence continues at coordinate 15,423 of JBBRQP010000052.1, read as the reverse complement.
TTAGGGTTAGCGTGTTTGCCATATTCCGAATCTGGATCGACTAGATAGCCCTGATCGCTAAGATCAATCTGAGTATCACGAGGACACCAAAATCGTTTCCATTTGTAAATTTTCTTTGACACGCGGTATTACCTTGCGAACAAAAGTTCTTGTTTCAGGATAACTTTGTTCTGAAGCTTTGAAGGAAAATATAGTAGTCAAAACTGTAAAACCAGACCGGATAAACTCAGGCTCAATCAAGCTATCATGCTTAACTGTATAAAAAAGTAGTACCGATAATTCTGCTCTTTCGCAATTAAGGATCTTGCCCTCAGTACCGTGTAAATACTGCCCATGACAGGGAGGGCGTTGATAGCCAGCTAATTCAAATACAAGACAAGATCCATCAGGAGTATTTGAATGCAGAACAGTGGCAGTCTTCAGGTCACCAAGAAGTTGTCTTCCTTGGCTTGCCTCCAGCCGAGTTGCGAAGCAATCACATTGGGTGCTTACAGACCCTGCGATAACTGAGAGCCATATCTATCGCTAGCGTCCGCCAACTACCACATTTTTCATGCGCACATGAGGCCCGCCCACGGCTACAGGTAAAGGAGATTGACCACCCTTACCACAACCACCCGTCAGCCAGACCATATCCGAGCCGACCGCTTCGATATCTTGCAGCGTTTGAAAGACATTGCCTGTGAGCGTCACATCACTGACTGGCTCGGCGAGTTGCCCATTACGAATCATGAACCCCTCAGCAGCAGCAAAAGTAAACATTTCACCATTGGTTTGTCCTCCTAGCATCCGCACTGCGTAAACGCCCTCTTCGATATCGCCGATCATGTCCGCAAAAGACGTAGTTCCTGGCATGATGCCCGTATTGGTCATGCGCACAATGGGCGGATGGGTGGCATTCATAGCGCGTGCATTACCCGTAGGTTGCTCATGGAGCTTACCCGCTGTCTCCAGATTATGCAGGCGTTGGGTCAAAATGCCATCTTTAATCAGATATTTGCATTGAGCAGGAACCCCTTCATCGTCATAGGCATAGGTTCCGGGTTGATCAGGCACTGTAGCGTCATCGACTACGGATAAGGAAGGGTGGGCAATCGGGCGACCTAGTTGCAAAATATCTTGCATCCGAGGATTTTCATAAATAAAGTCTGCCTCCGAGAGATGACCAAAGGCTTCGTGGATAAATACTCCTGCCAGATAAGGATCAAGGACAACGGTGTATTGTCCACCTTTGACCGGCTGGGCTTCCAATTGCCGTACGGCGCGTTGAGCCGCGCCTAGGACTTCGTCTTGCAAGTTTTCGAGGACATCATAGCTGTTGCGCGAATGCACTGAGGCAAACCCTTGGCGCACCGTACTGCCTGCACGCGCGATTACACCAAAGCGACCACTGACATCCAAACGTTCCTGTTCAAGCACAACCCCTAGACTATTGACCAGCCAAGTTGTCCGAAACGTATCCGACAAACCCGCCATCGTGGTCTGAATGCGGGGGTCAGCATTGAGTAGCAGCGTATTGTAGCCCTCAAGTAGTGCCCGCTTATCCGCTAAGGATACCCCTCTAGGATCACGCCCCATCTGTACCCGAATTGTGGCGGTAACGGGCTTGACTGCCGCTAGTTGGGTGGTTTCGGTGCCGACTAATTTGGCTTGACTAATCGCTTCAGCCACACGAGTTGCGAGTTCTTCTAGCCGATTAAACGTCACAAAACTCCAGCCGCCTTTGTGACAGGCGCGAACGCCCCCAGCCAGACTAAAGCTGCGATCAATACCGTCTAAGAGTGGCCCACGAAAACTGAGGCTTGTATATTCGCTCTGTTCAAGGCGAATTTCTAGATAATCTACCTGATTTTGATGGGCATGAAGGACGCTGAGGAGTTGGTCTTGCATAGGAAAAAATCGGGCGTGACAATAAATCTATTATGGCTTACCAGTTGAAATCGTCTCCAGACACCATCACGTCCAAGAAAAATCTCTATGAAAATTGTTCAGCGATGACTTCCTTAAGTTGGCAATACCGTGTAAAGTGTCTTCAATTGCCCGTGGTGTGACAAAAGTTTTGAAACGGTTATTAACTTTGGCCTTTTTAACGACAGCGCTGTTCACCTTTGGGCTAGCCCAGGCAGCTCCCGTTAAACTGACGCATTGGCAATATAACGAACGCAGCCGCACCCTAGAATTTGTTCTAAATGGCGATAATGCCGAACCCAAGCTTTCTTTTTATCTTTCCCCATCACGTCTAGTCATTGATTTACCGGGCGTACAACTAGGGCGTTCTTCACGGACCAACTTGCATGACCCCCAAGTTTTGCAAGTACGCGCCGGACAACCCGATAATTTGACGGCCCGCCTCGTCGTAGAGCTCGCCCATGACCCAGATATGACGCAGGTAAATTTAGTCAAAATTGCCGCCACCCGTTGGCGCCTAAAATTATCTGAGCCAGCCCTCGCAAGCCAACCCGTCTCCGACCCAACCGATACTACTGTGGCAACGGGTACTCAAGCGTCTGAACCCGTACCTAGCCTACCCGCTTCGAGTAATCAAGGATTTAACCTGCCAGCTTCAGGAACACGGTTACCTAGTGTTTACCTCAACAATTTTGCAAAAACTGCAGAAGGTTTCTTAATTCGCACAAGTGGCCCGGTTGAAGCGACAGTCCGTCGCCTAGATGATCCACCCCGTTTGGTGGTAGATGTTCCCGGAGCGGTGCTACCGACGACTTTGACGGAACGCGCCTTGACCAGTGACCGTTTAGGTGTCCAAAAAATTCGTATCGGGCAGTTTTCGGCAGTACCCCCGATTGCCCGTATTGTACTAGATATTATTCCTGATACTTGGGATTGGGAAACTGCCTACGATCCACGCTTTAAGGGTGTGCGTTTGGTTCCTGCCGGACGACTTGCGCTCAACCCAATTCCCGAACCCAAGCATGGTACGAGCTTACTCTCAGCCGCTCTAGTCGGAGACCGCTTAGTTTTTAGTGCTGATGGGCCACTCAGTGTCCAAGCAGCCTGGAATGCGCTGAGCCGAGAATATCAACTTCAATTTAATGCGTCCAATCTCGCACCAGATTTTCATGGGCCAAAGCTCAATGTGACGAGTCCTGTTGACCGCTTACGCCTTTTTCCCTCCGAAGGCCAAACCGTCACCGCAATTCTCAAATTACCCCAAGGCATCTCAGTATCAAGGGTACAAAAACAACGCAGCAATCAGCAATTTAGTATTCGTCTAGCCAAGATGAGCTTACCACCGCCAACACTAGGACATGAAAACAACCCGTCTACACCTACACCCAACCCAGTTCAAGCTGGTAAACCCTTGATTTTTGTTGATGCCGGGCATGGTGGTATGGATCCGGGTGCCTTGGGTGTTGGTGGCTTACAAGAAAAAGATATCAATCTCAAATTGGCACGTATGCTCGGTCGCAAATTAGCGGACTCTGGTTATCGAGTTGGCTATACCCGTCAAGATGACCGCTTTATCCCTCTGCAAGGCCGCGTCGATATGGCGCAACAAGCCAATGCCGATCTATTTATTAGTCTCCATAGCAATGCTTCAGATAGTCCTTGGTCGCAGGGTGTGGAGACCTATTACCTGCGTCCCAATAGCTACAGTTTGGCAGCTATGGTTCAGCGAGCCGCCAGTCGCAGTACGGGGCGAGGAGACCGGGGCGTACACCAAGCTCGGTTTTATGTGATTCGCTACACGACTATGCCCGCTATCCTACTAGAAGCAGGCTATGTCACTAACCCGACCGAATCACGGCAGTTAACCGATGATAGCCAACAGCAGGTTATGGCTGATGCTGTGGCTCAAGCATTAGATCGTTTTATCAGAGGCAAGAAATAACTCTATGACCACAAGTTGCTCTCTCCCCATTGGCATTTTTGACAGTGGCCTTGGGGGTTTGACCGTGTTGACCCAACTGCGCAAACAGCTCCCCCAAGAGTCCGTTGTCTATTTTGCTGATACAGCGCGCGTGCCCTATGGTGGTCGTCCCAAACGAGAAATCGAACTTTTTGTACGAGAAATCTTAGCTTGGTTACAGCAACAGCCCGTCAAAATGATCATCATGGCCTGCAATACCAGTTCTGCTTTGGTCTTAGACCAGTTGCGCCCTGAAATACCCGTACCCATGTTGGGTCTAATCTTACCCGGTGCGCGCGCGGCAGTGGGTCATGGTTGTAAACGAGTAGGACTGATCGCAACTCAGGCTACAGTCAATAGCGGTGCCTATGAGCGGGCGATTCTCGAAGCGGATCCCCAGGTTGATGTCAAAGCTCTCAGCTGCCCAGAATTTGTACCTTTGATTGAGCAGGGTGCCTGTGATCCAAGACATCCGCGATATCCAGAATTACGGCAAATGGTGCAGCAGTATTTACGGCCTTTACAAGCTTGGCAACTTGATGGGTTGGTTTATGGCTGTACCCATTACCCTCTGCTCGATCCGATCGTGCAAACTTTACTCTCAAGCTCAATCAAGCGCATTGACCCAGCGGTATCAACGGTCAAAGCGGCAGCTCAAGAATTGAAAGCCCTCGGCTTAGCGTCTACAACCCAGGCATCCTATCGTTTTGCCATCTCAGGTAACCCACAGATTTTCCGGGATCATGCTCAATGTTGGTTACCCAAGACCTACACCCTCGAGCAAGTACAGTGGGATTTAGTCGGGGCGACTCAGCACCAAAGCACTGCTGAGTAAGCGTTCTGAACCATTCACTTGATTGCGCAAGGTGCCTCCGAGATACAATCCGCTTGAGGTTCCGCCATCCAAATTAACGGCATCGACACAGTCCAGACGTTGTAATAGTAGCGTCAGGTCAGCTAAAGTTAGCCCTCGGGCAGTCGCTTGTCTACCTTCTGTCATCACCCAAACTAACCGTCCGTCCCGATGCCGAGCCACGGCAGTGCGTTGGGCTAAGCCATCTTTGACATCCGGTTGAAACTTCTCTAGATCTGCATCAAGGACACGGTTGCCATCCTTCAATAAAAGTGGCCCAGCGCCTAGGATATAGGGTAAATTTTGCCAATCAGGGGGCATCAAACCCAAAGTTAGTACCGGAGAAATCACAGTAACAAACTGCTGTAGCAGCAGAGCTTGACCTTGACTACGACCTACGAGCAGATAGCCATCTACTGGAATAACTACAGGCTGGCCTCGACTCAAGCGTAAGGGCTTTTGGGATTGGTTAGCCTGTACGACAACTGCGATTTCTGAGTCTTGCAAAGCACTGTAATGACTGCCCCAATCAGGCGTATAAACACTGATACCTGCCTGGGCATAGGCTGTATTCCAACCCACCAAGCCGAGCTGCAATTGGTTGATTGCGAGCGTTCCTTGCCAAGTGAGCCGATCAAATTGAACCTGATCTCGATTCCAGGCCACTGCACCGCGTCCCAAAATTGGTCCAGCAGTCCAGCGACCATCTTGTCTGATAGCGCCTAGTGGATACCCAGTCGCGAGATTAAAAAATCCGGCATTGATAGCTGCGATGGCACCAGCACTGCGGGCAAAATCCGTGAGCGTTTTCTTGGTATTGGTTTGGACTAGTTGCCAAGTGTAAGACTGATCGAGAAATAAAACGTGCGCACGCTGAGCAGAGGGCGTATAAAAATCCCACTGTTGATAGGTCAAACCCGGCTGCCATAGCTGTTCGTAAAGACGCGAATTGATTGGGATACTAAAATCTAAGATTAGGCGCCTAGCCTCCATCCTGACGTTGATAGCACGGCCTTGGGGCAGCTCAAGCTCAAGCTGGTGCCCGGTCAAGGTTAAATTTTTTAGCAAACTTGCTCGAGGCAGTGCCGGCAAGTCAGGAAATCGGGCAATCAAGGTCAGACGTCCTAGGGTACCTTGCTGGTGCCATTGCCAAGGTGTTGGTCGATCAAGTTCGAGGATCAGTTGCTCGACTCCAAACTGTAAGCTGATCACTTGAGCTGTAGGGATTTCTAAACTCAGTCCTACCGTTGCTGTATCCAACCCCAATTGCTGTTTGAGATCAGCCAAACGCACATAACGCCCGGGCCAATGAGGCGGGCTAACACTTAAGGGCAAGCTAAATTCTTGCCCAAACCAACGACAGGCTTGCTGAGCGAGCTGCAGCCCTGAGACGAGCTCGATACCTAGGTTACGGGTCAACCACCAATCAGGTACCAGAATATCCGCTCCTGACACTAACCAAGGCGTATCGGTTGCCCTCAGGGTATAGGCTCCGGCACTGGTCTGAGTCAAGAGCGTGCCTACACCCAGCAGTAGTGAAGTATGTAAAAAGTGGCGGCGGGTAAACATTAGCATCAAGCAAAACAGTACTCTATACTTTAAGTCAAATCTGCTGGCTGTATGGTTCTACAAAAGCTAGTTGACCTGCTTCAACGGCTACTGCCATTGACTTATCTTAATAAGAATAGGTAAACTCAAATCGGTGTAGGAGTAAGAACTTGAGAATTCGTCAATTACAAGCCATGTTAGTGCTAAACAGCATTCTGTTGGGCAATTTGAGCGTACTCGCCCAGACTCCCGCACCGGCTACGCAGAACTTGACGCCGAGTGCTCCTGCTGTACCTAACCTAACGCCGAGTACGCCTACTGTACCGCCTGCAACAACGCCAGCTGTTCCCTCTGCATCGGCAGTAGCACCAGTGGCGACCACAAGCAGTCCTTTACAGGTTCCCACGCCGACACGTCCCACAAAATCTTTTGACCTAAGAGTTCAGTCTACCCGCAAACTTACGATTGATGAAGCGGTCAAAATCGCCGTTGACCGTGATCCTGGTCTGTTGATCGCCCGCCTCCAAGTGGAGCAAGCCAAGGCCAATATTGCTCTATCTGAGGCTCCTCTCTATCCTAATTTGGCGCTGAGTGCAACAGGCTATACTTTTACCCAATCATCTCGAAATAAATTTTCTCAAATCGCCAATTCATCAACCACAAGCTCATCTTCATCCTTACCCTCAACGGGGGCATCTCTTGGTGGCTCTTCTTTTACCTCGGTAGACGTTAGTACGTTTACGGCTGGTTTGAGTTCTAGTTGGACCGTGTTTAGCTTTGGACGAATACAGTCACAAATTGAGTCGTCTCGTCAGAATTTGCGCAGTGCTGAGCTCAACTTAGCTATCCAGACTCAGGCTCTCAAGCTCAACGTAGTTAACAACTACTACAGCCTACAGCAACAAATTGGTAACTTAAGGGTGGATGAGTCAGCCGTACGCAATGCCCAAGCTAGTTTGCGCGATAGCCAAGCCCAGGAAAAAGCCGGGGTCGGTACGTTATTTAGTGTCTTACAATCTCAAGTCCAAGTCGCTAATGCCCAACAGACTTTACTCACTGGGCGTAATCAAGTAACCGTTGCCCAGCGTAATTTAGCCACCTCTCTCAACTTTGCGGTGCCAACTGATATCACGGTAGATGAAGTTTCTCAAGAAGGCACTTGGGACTTGAGCTTAGAGGACAGTATCTTCCGTGCTCTCAATAACCGCCCTGAATTTGACCAATTACTGGCACAACAAAAGAGTGCTGAAGCCTTGATTGCAGCTAATCGGGCGGCCTTGTTGCCTTCGATTGTTCTCAATGCCGGCGCTGATCTGTTTAACAACATTAATTTCCCTAATGTTGGCTTTCAAACAGGTTACTCTCTAGGCGTAGGTGTCAATTGGACATTTTTTGATGGTGGTGCGGCGGAAGCTAATGCCCAAATCGCCCTGCGCAATTCCCAAATTAGTCAAGTCCAATTTTTGAACACTAGCAATACTGTCCGCTTTGGTGTGGAATCAGCCTACAACACCCTTCAAACCTCATCAGAGCAGATTCCTACTGCAAAAGAAGCGCAACGCTTAGCTGAAGAAAGTCTGCGCTTATCGCGGGTTCGTTTTCGGGCTGGTGTCGGTACCCAAACCGATGTGATCACAGCAGAAAATGCACTTACCCAAGCTCAAAACAACTTCATCAACGCTCAGATCAACTACAACCAAGCGCTGGCTCAGCTCAAGCGGGCTTTAAATTTGCTGTAGTTAGCTTTTGGGCAAAGCCTGATCTTGACTCAAAACTAGACGAATTACCTCTTCAAAGTCTTCGAGGGTGACCGCTCCGCGTAGCATCACCCCATTGAGGACAAACGTCGGGGTACCATTTACTTTGATGCGGTCGGCTTGCGCCAAATCAGCCTTGATCTGAGCTAGTGCTTGCGGACTCTGGCGATCAGCTTCAAATTTTTCAAGGTTTAAGTTTAATTCTTGGGCAATTTGTAGATAGGTGGCGGCGGTTAATTGATTACTTTGGGCATAAAGACGGTCATGATACTCAAAAAATTTACCCTGTTGCGCAGCAGCCCAAGCCGCTAGGGCTGCGGGTTTAGCCTGCTCGTGAATAGAGACCACGGGCGTATGCATATAGGCCAAGTGTAGGGTGTCTTTATATTTATCGACTAGGGCTTTGAGGGTAGGTTGGACTTTGGCACAGTAGCTACACTGAAAATCAGCAAATTCAATCAGGGTTAGTGGTGCTGTCGTAGGGCCCAGTAGCGGCGCTTGGCTAATGTCAACACGGATCGGTTTACTTAGCGCTTGTTTCCACTCTTCGCGGCGTTGGGCACGGGCTAATTCTTGCTGATAAGCGCGGACAGTATCGAGAATAGCCTGCGGATTACGCTTAATAATATCTAAAACCTGTTGTTCCAAACCCGTCGGAATCGAAGCCGTTGTCTGTGCCATGACTGGAGCCACGAAAAAACTAAGACCAGTGATCAAATTACAGGCAAAACGCGACATGGGGGGTAAATTCCGTAAAAACTATCTCACATCTTAAACTGAGTCAGTCCGCTGGCCTAGCCTTCAACCACTGGCGGGCTTGCGCAATATCCTGGTTGATTTGGGTTTGCAACGCAGAAAAACCAGAAAATTTGAGTTCTCGACGCAGATAGTACTGTAATGCTAGGGTTAAGGTTTTACCGTAAATATCGCCTTGCCAATCTAAAATATGTACTTCTATCGAGCGTTGCTGTCCATCAAAGGTTGGGCGATAGCCAATATTAAGGACGCCCTGAAGAGGTTGATCCAAGCCTTGAACATCTACGACATAGACACCATTGGCTGGGATAAATTTACGGGCTGTCACCGCTAGATTAGCCGTTGCGAAGCCCAAGGTGCGTCCGCGCTGTTCGCCATGGATGACTTCTCCACTTAGGGTATAGGCGCGTCCGAGCAAGGCCGTAGCTGTGGCGCAATCTCCTCTACTCAAAGCTTGCCGAATGGCAGAACTACTAACGCGCTCGCCCGCCATCCAGCGTTCTTCTTGGGTCACATTAACGGTAAAGCCGTAGCGTTGTCCAAGCGTCTTGAGCACCGTAGCATTGCCGGTGCGCTGATACCCAAACTGAAAATCTGGACCGATACTGACCCAATTTGCCCCGAGTCCTTGTACTAAGATTTGCTCAACAAACTCTGCGGCCGTGAGTTTAGCTAATGCGGCGGTAAATGGCAGAACCAAAGTCTGAGCAAAACCTAAATCAGCTAACAAAGGAATTTTTTCAGCTAACGGGGTGAGTAAAAAGCCTGTCTCCCCCCGAAAAAATTCTTGGGGATGTGGCTCAAAGGTAAGCACTGTAGGTGTTGGTAGCGCCAAAACTTGCTGTAATACTTGTACATGACCGCGGTGGACGCCATCAAAATTTCCTAGGGCGACGGCACTAGGCTGCTGAGCAGAAGGAAGTTGGGTTAAAACGTTCACGCCTTGATCTTAAGATTTGTGAAGTCTGCCGTCAATCGGCTAATTTTTATTGCCAGAGCAAATCATAAGAAACCCGCAGCCTTAGGGCTGCGGGTAAGGATTTCTGATGAGCGATGTCGGTAATTAACCGTGCAAGAGGGTCAAAAGACCTTTACCTGAAAAAACTTCGATAAGCAACAAAGCAGAAAAGCCAATCATGGCAAGACGACCATTCCAGAGCTCGGCGAAAGGCGTAAACCCTACCCGTTGCTCGGACTCGTCCACATACATTTTACCGACTTTGGGGTTTACGCTTTTGACATTGTTGGAGAGGTTGTTCATGGTGGTGTTTCCGTTTGTTTGTACAATCTTAACAAAACTACACAATTATGTCTATCTCCTAGGGCAGAGATTTCTTGAAGAGCCTCATAGCAAAAACTTATAGGATGAGAGAAAGCCGTCAGGATGCCCCATGACCCAAACCGTCACCCTTGGTCTGATTCAGATGACCTGTAGCTCAGATCCTGAGAGTAACCGAGCTAAAGCCCTCACACGCATTGCTCAGGCCGCTCAGCAAGGGGCTCAGATTATTTGCTTACAAGAATTGTTTTGTTCTTTATATTTTTGTGATGTCGAAAGCAATACTAATTTTGAACTCGGCGAGGCAATTCCCGGTCTGAGTACGGCTCAGCTCACCCAAGTAGCACGCCAATACGGCGTGGTGATTATTGGTTCCCTTTTTGAAAAACGTGCCCCCGGTCTCTATCACAATACTGCGGTGATCCTTGATGCAGATGGTGCGCTCTTGGGCAAATATCGCAAAATGCATATCCCCGATGACCCGGGTTATTACGAAAAATTTTACTTCACCCCCGGCGATCTAGGCTTCAAAAGTTATACCACCCGCTTTGGCAAAATCGGCGTACTCGTTTGCTGGGATCAATGGTTTCCCGAAGCAGCGCGGTTGACTGCGTTACAAGGGGCTGAGATTCTTTTTTATCCGACAGCGATTGGCTGGCACAAGAGTCAAAATGACCAACTCAACCAAGATCAACACGATGCCTGGGAAGTTATCCAGCGTGGGCACAGTGTGGCTAATGGGGTCTATGTAGTAGCCGTCAATCGGGTCGGTCTAGAGGGGGATATGAAATTTTGGGGGCAATCTTTTGTGAGTGACCCTTTAGGACGGGTTTTGGGTCGTGGCGAGGTGGATGCCGAACAAATTTTGATCGTGGAATGTCCCTTAGGGCGTATTGAGGAAACCCGTCAAAATTGGCCTTTTTTACGGGATCGCCGTATTGATGCCTATGCTGGGATTACCCAACGCTTTTTGGATTAACACACTCAGATCTCCAAATACAACCCTTGGGTGCTGGTATGTAAGTCTGGATGGATCATCCGCGCGGCACCATGCCAAATCTTGCGTAAAAAGCCTTCATAGGGCAAATCGCCTTGCAGATTATTACGCCCGAGACCGCCATTACCACCTTTACCCGAAGAGTGTAGAAACACTCCTTCACCCAAATAAATACCGGTATGGGTCGCTTCGTTACCCCGTTCGCAAAAAAACACCAGATCTGCGGGTAGCAGATCATCCAGCTGCGCAGGGGTAGCCTTGAGCGCGTGTCCAAAAGCTTGCTGCTGATTGGCATCGCGGGGTAAGGCAATGCCTGCTAAACGATAAACCGTCTGGGTTAAGCCCGAACAATCTAGACCCACGCCGTAGGTTCCGCCCCAGACATAGGGAAAATGCTCCTGCTGACTACGCAAATAAAGCGCTTGGGCGTGGTGCACAATGCGCTCGCGTGCCTCACGGACGGCAAGTGGGGCGACCAAAGAACGCACAGGTGCTGAGGTTTTGGTAACGATACTACCGGCTAAATATTGGGGAGTATCCTTGAGAACCATTTGCTTAGGCTGCCGCTGGTGGGCATAAAATTTTGCTGCATCCATAACTTGTACATCATGGGCTGCGACCCAACCTACATACCCATCCCACTGGCGTAACACCTGATACCAATCTCTTGCGTGTGCCAACAAAAAAACGCCATCCCCAAAAACAGCCTGACAGACGCGTTCACTATCAGAATCCGGTTTGCTGCGCATATCAGTATATTTAGCGGTTATCAGGCCGTAGCTGAGCGCACCTAGAGCAGCATAGGGAAAAGTTTCTAAATGATTAACGACCGTGCCGTGATTAGCCAAGAGTTGACCGAGAGCTGCTTTGTCTTGCGCGCGTAAGACCCGTCCGGTCAGTAGATGTTGGCGGCCTTCTTGCTGAATATGCACGTCAAATATAGCTCCCGGCCCATAATTATTGGGCAAGCGACGATAATATTCCACAACCACCTGTTCGAGCGGTGAACCCCATACCCCCGCCGGATAACTCAAGAGCGCAGTCCCCAATAAAATACGACGCTTCATGAAAGGCATGATATCAGGTGACCTGTCTTGTGGGTATCAAACATCAATATCTAATGCCCAGCCCCTGCCACGAGTTTGACCAAGTGTTCTAGCTCAGGCAAAATCAGCTTTTCCATCGCTAAAGCGGCGGCTTTGGTCGAACCTGGCATCAAGAACACCAAAGTCTGCCCGATCAGACCAGCCGTTGCCCGCGAGGCCATGGCTTTAGAGCCTATTTGCTCCCAAGAAAGCATCCGAAACAACTCACCAAAGCCAGGTAAGGCTTTACTAAATCGTGGCTCAATCACCTCAGGCGCAATGTCACGAGGACTCAGACCAGTACTGCCAGTGATCAAAATGGCTTGGATATCTGAACGTGCACACCATTGGTCTAACAGGGCAGCTAACGCACTTTTTTGATCAGGTAGGATCTGATATTCCACTATTGTGTAGCCCGCTTGTTGTATCAAATGACATAGGGTTTGACCACTAAAATCAGATTCTGGCGTACGGGTATCACTGAGCGTTAAAACAGCACAAGCTAATTTAGATATTGTCTGTGTCATCAAATTTGCCTCGAGCATGGGGTCAAAAGCGGTATCCTGTCAGTTCACTTTTCAGGTAGGATGCTATAGGACATTTTACTTATCCGACACCCTGAGGACGACTATGTACGCTTGGAAAAATGTTGGCTTGACCGTGGGTTTGGGTGCTTTATTGCTAGGTATAACCGCCTGTGGTGGTGGCACTCCTGCGACTACACCTGCTGCCACTGCCGGTGATGCCATGAAAGCCACTACCGATAAAGCAGGCGAAGCTGCGACAGCAACTGGCGATGCCATGAAAGATGGTGCAGACAAAGTGGGCGAAGCTGTGACAGCGACTGGTGACGCGATGAAAGATGGCGCAAACAAAGTGGCAGATGAAGCTAAAGAAGCCACAACAGATAAACCCAATGATGTTGCGGCTGAAGCTGAAAAACCTGCTGCAACCGAGAAAAAACCCTAACTCAAGTTTGTGTTTGATTATTAAATCCCCTCTGCTTGAGTAGAGAGGGGGTTTTGTATGTGGAATGTAATGCCCAAAAAAACTACCCTTTGCGAACAAAGAGTAGTTGAACATGATTTAAGGGGGGGAACTAGCATGACAGCAGGGGGGAATCAATGGGTACAAAAATGTATCCAAATTTATTAACCAAGGTTAGGGCAAAGAGTAAGTCTTACGCCTTAACTCCTGTATAAGTTATCGCAAACTTTATACCACTGTAGGAATTAGGTAAGGAGTAACTTTTATTGCGTCAAAGCGTAATACCACAACCTAACCAGCCCTGGGCAACAAAAGGTAATTTCTGTCACAATAATAAAGAGTTATCTTGGGCTATGCGAATGCAGCGTCAATTTTTGAGTTCACTGGTCTTGGTAGGTGCTTTAGCAAGTTTGGGTAATCCGATAGCGGCTCAATCGGGTTTTGTGTTATTTGGAGCCAAAAATTCTGACTTAGTGCTCAATTACAGTCTGAGCAAAACCAATTCTGGCTCCCAACAAGTCACTTATTTGCTCTACCTAAAATCTCAAAAAGTAGCAACCCGTCAAATTCAGGTCATCTTGCCAGACACCTATCTCAAAACTTTTGATACTCAGCGCATTGAGCTTAGTGATAACGAAACGGGAACTAATTTTCCTGTCGATGACATCCAGCTTGATCCCGAAGCGATGACTTTGACCATTACCGTCAAAGACCCGATTCCCGCAGGCGTAACGGTGACTATGCGCTGCCGTAATGCCACAAACCCCCGTTCGGCTGGATTGTATCGTTTGCGCGCGCGCCTACTAGGGACAGAACCCAACCCAATTTACCGCTACATTGGCGATTGGTATGTCTCCATCAACTAGTTCGAGAACCTGATAAACTAAAAATTCAGGCTCAGTCGCTTGTTGGGGGGGTTAGCTCATTTGGTAGAGCGCTGCAATCGCACTGCAGAGGTGACCGGTTCGAATCCGGTACTCTCCACCAACATTTGTACAATTACCGACCAGAAAATAATGGTATACTAGATAAGCAGAAATTTACCCAGCCTAAATTATTTAGTTTTGGGTTTCAGGAGGTGTATTCCTATCGTCTCGATTCGTCTCAAACGTCTTGGTGCAAAACGCCGCCCTGTCTACCGGATTGTCGTCATGGATTCTCGGACTCGACGCAACGGTGAAGCCTTGGCGCAAATCGGGTTTTATAATCCCCGTGCCAACCCGGCTAAAAATGAAATGCCGCTTACTCTAGATATCGAAGCTGCACGGCTCTGGTTAGGACGTGGTGCGCAACCCACCGAAACCGTCGTGTCATTGCTCAAAAAAGCGCACGTCTTTGATGTGCCTACGACCGGGAGTTAATGTGTCACCAAATTATCCTGAACTGGTGAATTTCTTAGTTTCACCGTTACTTGAAGACCCTACCCATTTATCTGTCGATGCCGAACATACCCTCAGCGGTCAGCGCGTCTGGCTACGGGTTAGTTTTGCCGCTGCTGATAAAGGTAAGGTCTTCGGGCGGGGCGGGCGCACGATCCAAGCGATCCGCTTTATTCTTGAAGCCGCAGCGCGTACCCATAATCAACAAGTCCACATGGAAATTTTTGAGTAGAAACCTGTTATCACAGGTGTTCTAACTCCCCAGGAGGTGACACCCCATGACCGAAGTCCGTTTAGGCGAAAACGAGTCCATTGAATCCGCCTTAAAACGTTTTAAGAAAAAGATTCAAAAAGCTGGTATTCTCTCGGAAATCAAACGCCGCGAACGCTACGAAAAACCTAGCATCCGCAAAAAACGCAAATCTGAGGCTGCCCGTAAACGCCGTCGTTAGAGATTAAAAAAAAGAGTTTTAGCCTTAGGGTTGAAGCTCTTTTTTTTATAAATTTAAGTTTTTTGCTTAGCCAAGTTGTGGTGCTCTTCTAGTTGCTCGATTAGGTTGAGAGCTTTAGATTACTCGGTTTCAAAATCAATTTATAGTTATGTTAAATGAACTTTTAAGGTTGATCACTAGTCTAAAATCATGTCTGCGAAGCACACGATAGCTTCTTTCACCTAGGAAAGTTGGTCATGAAACTTGATAGAGTGAACCGCCACTTCGCTGGTAAGAATGAATCAAAGCGCCATAAGCAAGAAGACATTCCGCTTAAAGATGCCTTTACAGCGGTTTTCATACGGATGTACCAAGATAACCAGAGTGAGTGAACCAACCTTTCGCATCAGTTTCTGTAATACGCTTTAGCCCTTGTCCTATCGCTTCTTCAAGACTTTCTTTGTCACGCTTGCCTTGGGAGCG
>JBBRQP010000051.1:0-21634 GCA_038226175.1 Gloeobacterales cyanobacterium | reverse complement strand
TACGCTCCCAAGGCAAGCGTGACAAAGAAAGTCTTGAAGAAGCGATAGGACAAGGGCTAAAGCGTATTACAGAAACTGATGCGAAAGGTTGGTTCACTCACTCTGGTTATCTTGGTACATCCGTATGAAAACCGCTGTATAGGTACTCTCGGATGGCTCTTTACCTAAAGAGTTGAACTAATGGAAACTCGATCTGCTTTTGGTCTGAAGCTAAAAGGTGATACTTGATGGCTCTTTACCTAAAGAGTTGAATTAATGGAAACTAAAATGAACGAACCGTCCAAAACTGGCCTCTGCGCGATATCGATTGGCGTTACGTCGCCAGAACACGCTGCTACCAACGGTTCCGTTGAACATCGAGCAAAACGAAAGGAGACACTATCATGAAGGCCGTGATCATTCGCGAATACGGAGACAACGAGGTCGTGAAGATCCTCGACATCGACATCCCGGAACCCAGGTCGGGGGAAGTGCTTGTGAAAGTTCAGGCCGCCGGCGTGAACCCGGTGGATTGGAAAATTCGCGACGGGGCTGGTCAACGCATGGGCATGCACCTCCCTATCATCTTAGGTGGAGAGATCGTCGGCACGATCGAGAAGTTGGGCGCCGACGTTTCCGGTTTCGAGGTCGGTGATGAAGTCTACGGCGTCACTAGCATTGGCGGCTTTGCCGAATACGCGGTCGCCAAAGCGAGCAGCATCGCCCACAAGCCTGCCAATGTCGATGCGATTCAGGCGTCGGCCGTGCCGCTGGGTGCCCTGACCGCTTGGCAGTCGATGTTCGATGCGGCCGGACTCGAGAAAGGCCAACGCCTGTTCATCACGAACGGCTCGGGCAGTGTCGGCTCGATGGCCGTGCAGCTCGCAAAGGCCAAGGGCGCCCACGTTACGGCGATGGCGTCGGGTGCAAATGAAGCATATGTGCGTGATCTCGGAGCCGACGAAGTCATCGACCACACAACGCAAACCTTCGAGGATGTGGTGCGTGACATGGATGTCGTTTGCGACACCGTCGGTGGCGAGGTTTTCCAACGGGCGCTGAAGACGGTGAAGCAGGGTGGCTTCTTGGTAACCGTGGTGGCATTTCCTGACGATGCCTCGCGCCGGCATGGTTTCCGCGTCGAACGGGTTCAGTGCACGCCGAACACGGCGCAGCTCTCAAAGATTTGCGGCATGGTTGAAGTTGGCGAGCTGAAGGCACGCGTGGCGATGGTGCTACCGCTCGATCGGGTCAAGGAGGCGCTGGAGATTTCCAAAAGTGGTCGAGCGGGCGGCAAGATCGTGGTGGACATCGCGACTTAACGCGATCGATCAATGCGGCGACTGGCGGAAGCCGCATGCATCACTAAAGGGGGCAGGCGTTGCAGAGGTTAGGCTTGCCCGCAGGAAAAACCCCGCTCGGTCTCATATTCGCGGGTGTAACTGCATGGGCCTTAGCGCAAAGCGAACAACGGAAAACGCCGTTAATCCCTCCTGTCGAGGTGACAAGTGTATCTTTACTTTAAGAGTTGAACTAATGGAAACTCCGCCTCTATCAAAAATGTTGCTAAGGGTAGAAAGAAGTGGATCTTTCTTTAAGAGCTGAGCGGGGCTTATAGTCTACGGACTATGAAAACTGAGCAATGGCAAGACAGTCTTGCTATTGCTTCCCCATACTCCAAATCAATCAGACTATTAAATTGACTTCCTATCTTCAACCGTGTACAAGCACTGACATCAAATTGGGTTAGTCAGCTAATATACGCTAGCAGCCCCTGCCCCAAGAGAAGCCATATTCCTTGCCTCCCCAGCCTAGAGGGAAGAATTGGCAGGCTAATCATCCAAATTTGATATCAACTGCTCATTTCACAAACACCAAAAAACCCAACCTTGCTCGTATATTTATTGCAATTACTTTAATATTCTTCATCATTTCCCAATAAACGGATTACAAATAAGATAAGCCCTCGCTGTGTTTTCCGATAACCATTATGAAAATCGATACCCTACTCAAAACTCAAC
This sequence comes from Gloeobacterales cyanobacterium, assembly GCA_038226175.1. Lineage (GTDB taxonomy): Bacteria > Cyanobacteriota > Cyanobacteriia > Gloeobacterales > Anthocerotibacteraceae > JBBRQP01. The sequence continues at coordinate 19,634 of JBBRQP010000051.1, read as the reverse complement.
AATTGCTTCTTGAGCTAACATATCCAATTTATTATTCTCCATACCGAGTAAATATACAGTTCATAAAAGAACTCCAAAAATCAGCGCATACTTTAAGACGTTTGCCGTATGATCCTGCGTTCAAACGAGCCGCTTTAGCTACACCAAAAATTTTAGTAACGCCTCATTGATTAATTCTGGACACTCCTGTTGTGACCAATGCCCACACTGAGGAATGCGAAGTTCCTGATAATCAGAAAGCACATAGCGATCCAAACGGTAGGTCAAATCTGGTGTAATCGCAAAATCATCTTCCCCATAAATAAATAAGGTCGGCACCTGCACCGCCGTTTGCAAATCCGGAGCAAAGCCCAGCGGGAAATTAGCCCGATAATAATTGAGCATTGCCGTCAGTGAACCCCGCTTAATCGCCTCCACATAATATTGAATATCCTCAGCCGTAATTTGCCCTGGACGTACACTCGGGTGGGTAAATACTGCCCGAATTTGTCGATAATCATTGGCGCTCAACTGCCACTCCGCCAGACCAGGCACCTGAAAGAGCGCGATATAAAAACTAGCCGCGATCTGCTGAGGGGTCAGATTATCGCGCCAAGCCTTTGGGGGAGGGACTTGTAATGCGGCAAGTTTGGTGACCCGATAGGGATGGCGCAAGGCTGTTGCCCAGGCGACCATTGCTCCCCAATCATGACCGACCAACCGAAATTGACTCGCGCCCCAAGCCCGGGCGAGTGCCACCACATCTTCGACGAGATAATCGAGTAAATAAGCACTGGTTTCTGTAGGTTTACTTGATAGGTTATAGCCCCGCAGATCCGGTACGACCACCTGATAGTATCGCGCCAACACTGGAATTTGGTAGCGCCAACTATACCAACATTCGGGGAAACCGTGGAGTAACAAAACTAAAGGGCCTTCGCCCATATGCGCACAATGAAACGACAAACCATTGGCGCGCACTTGCCGAAATTGCCAAGGAAAATCTACTTTGTCAAAGGTATCCATCAGGTCGGCCCCAGTATCCACATAAATGCTATCCCCAAAGCCGCCCCCGCAAAAACCTGAATCGGCGTATGACCGAGTAATTCTTTGAGACGTTCTTCAGAAAGATAAGGTTTTTCGCTAAATAGCTCTTCGAGAATAATATTCAAAACTCGTGCCTGTTTGCCCGCTGCCCGCCGTACCCCTGCCGCATCATACATGACAATAAAAGCGAAGGTCGCGGCAATGGCAAATTCATTGCTATTCCAATTACTCGTCCGCCCAACACCTGTGGCGAGAGCGGTCACCAAAGCCGAATGGGAGCTAGGCATCCCCCCTGACGAGACCAAGACCCGCAAATTTAGCTTACCCGTCTGAATCAACGAGAGAATGAGCTTAATGCCTTGGGCAAGAAATCCTGCCAAGAGCGCCACCCGCAAAACGTGGTTATCCAGCAGGGTCAAGAAGGTGTTATCCGGCATTGATCCTCCTAGTGTTCGCGCTGCACGATGAAATCCGCTAACGCCAATAGCGGCACCGCAGCAGTTCCAAAGGCTGCCAAATGAGCTTTTGCTTCGATCACCAGCTGTTGTGCCAATTCCTGAGAAGGTTTTAGGCCCAATAGACTAGGATAGGTTGCTTTTTGAACCGCGACATCCTTACCAATAGTTTTACCGATTTTGGCGGATGTGCCAGTAATATCTAAAACATCATCGACAATTTGGAAGGCTAAACCGATTTTGAGTGCGTAATCCCGCAAATCTGCGAGTATGTCTGGCTTGGCACCTGCGAGTACGCCGCCACAGACCACCGCTGCTTCTAATAAAGCTCCGGTTTTACGCGAATGTAAGGCTTGCAAAGTTGCTAGGGGAATCAACTTACCCTCAGATTCCAAATCCATCACCTGACCACCGACAATTCCTGGCCCACTTGCTGCGCGTCCGACCCGAATTATGACATCTAAAACCTGTTCACGGCTGACTGCGGGGGGTGTTTTTTCGGCAATCACCTGAAAGGCAAAAGCCAGTAGCGCATCCCCCGCCAAAATTGCCATAGCCTCACCAAATTGCACATGATTGGTCGGCATCCCCCGCCGTAGGTCGTCATTATCCATCGCTGGCAAATCATCATGGATCAGCGACATTGTGTGAATCATCTCTAAAGCACAGGCCGTAGGCATCGCTAAGCTATCTGTGCCGCCCAACATCTCACAACTCGCCAAACATAAAATCGGTCTGAGCCGTTTGCCGCCAGCCAATAGCGAGTAGCGCATCGCCTCATACAGCGTTGGCGGATGACCCGGAGGCACCAACTGGTCAAGGGCTAGTTCTACCTGAGACTTACGTTGCGTGAGATAGGCTGTCAGGTCAAAATTCATAGGGGATGTTTAGGCAGACTCTTTTATTCTAGGATGATTGCCGCTCCTATGTTTTTTAAGCTCAAACTGTGACCCGGCTCCCGGTCTTGCTCGCACCATCAGCACAGCACTAATGATAAAATAAATACCAACTGCACCCGGAAATCCCTCATGGCTCTGAAATTAAAAATTATTGCCCCAGATAAAATTGTTTGGGATCAAGAAGTCGATGAAGTCATCCTCCCTAGCCAATCCGGGCAACTCGGCATTCTCAGTAACCACGCTCCCCTGTTGACGGGCTTAAATATCGGAGTCTTGCAAATACGCATGGGTAACCAATCTGCCCGGATCGCCATTGACCGGGGCTTTGCCGAAGTTGAAAATAATGAAGTGACTGTATTGGTCAATCGCGCTGAGCGTGGTGACCAAATTGATATCGAAAAAGCCCGTGCTGCCCGAGCGGCTGCCGAGCAAATGCTCGCCACTAGTCAAGATAAATCTGACCTCCTGCTTGCTCAGACTAATCTCCAACGGGCTGATGCCCAAATCCGCGCAGCAGGCGGTTAATGCCCGATCCCTACGGCTGGCTAGCTACAGCGCAGGATACGATTATTCGGGCAGGTTGGCAGCGGAGGGTTCGTGTAACCAGTAGTCGGGTGGGGTCAAGCATTTGTCTTGATGGGCGTGAAGTTCTTAATTTTGCCAGTAATAATTATTTAGGTTTAGCGGGTGATGCTCGCCTTAGTGCGCAGGCCATCGCCGCAATTCATACTTACGGCACTGGTAGTACAGGTTCACAGCTACTGAGTGGGCATCTCGCGTTACATCAAGCCCTAGAGACCGCCCTTGTGCAGTGGAAAGGTACCCAAGCTGCCTTAGTGTTTTCCTCGGGCTATCTTGCCAATATGGGGACGATTAGTGCCTTAGTTGGGGCGCGTGATGTGGTGTTCAGTGATGAATTTAATCATTCCAGTTTGCGTAGTGGTGTCGCGCTCTCTCAAGCCGCCCTGATTGCCTATCCGCATAGCCAGATGGCTGCTCTCGAACAGCTATTACAAGAAAAACGCCAACATTTCCGCCGCGCCCTGATTGTCACAGATAGCGTCTTTAGTATGGACGGGGACTTGGCACCTTTGCCAGAAATTTTGGCCTTAGCACAACGCTACGACTGCATGATGCTCGTCGATGAAGCCCATGGCACAGGTGTGTTAGGTCGGCACGGTGCAGGGGCGGTAGCCGCACTGGCATTATGTGACCAACCGCTGATCGAGACTGGAACCTTGAGTAAAGCCTTAGGAGCGTTGGGGGGCTATGTTTGCGGCTCTCGGGTGCTGATTGACTTTTTACGGCATCGGGCACGGACTTGGGTGTATTCGACGGGTCTAACGGCAGCAGATACGGCAGCAGCCCTAACAGCAGTCCAGATTATTCAACAAGAACCTTGGTTACAAGCCCAGCTTTGGGACAATATTACCTACCTCAAACAGGGGCTAACGGCGTTGGGTCTAAAACTTTTTCCCTCAGACTCGGCAATTCTCTGCTGGGATGTGGGGAGTTTAGAAGCAGCGGTGACGATAGATCTAGCTTTGACCCAAGCGGGTATTTTTGCTCCGGCGATTCGTCCGCCAACGGTTGCGACGAGCCGTATTCGCTTCTCGGTGATGGCAACCCATGAGCGGTGGATGCTTGATTATTTATTGGAAACTCTCGCCCATTTGCAGCTATGACCAACTTTTTTCCTAAAGCTCGTCTACTGGGTCAACCCCTAGAAATTTACGAAGCGATCACTTCGACCAATACGCGAGCCCTCGAATTATTGCAACAAGGCGCCTCAGAAGGCACCACCGTGCTCACCTATCGCCAAACCCAAGGCCGTGGACAACGCGGACACCTGTGGGAATCAGCGGACGGGGGCATCTATCTTTCAGTTATTTTGAGACCACAGCTTGCCACTGAGCAACTTTTACAAATTACCCTCTGGAGCGCTTGGGGTGTTTGTTGGGCTTTGCGCAGGCAGGGCTTACCTGTCCTGCTCAAATGGCCCAATGATTTGGTTTGTCATGGTAAAAAACTCGGCGGTTTACTCACAGAGACCCATATTCAAGGAATGACGCTGCAAGGAGCGGTTGTCGGCGTCGGTCTCAATGGTCATAATCAGGCTCCCGCGATGGGTATCACGCTAGCTGAACTATTACCTAATTACAGCTATGACGCTACCTATATCCATGTTTTGCAAGGATTGGAGGTTGGCTATCGGCTGTGGCAAAAGTATGGATTTGAACGGATCGCCCGCTACTATAATTGCTGGTGGCTCAATCATGGACAGCAGTTACCTGAGGGTATGGTTACAGGTATTGACGCGTTGGGTCGGTTATGTGTGGTTGCAGAAACGACTACTTATTACTATCCCGGTCAGATTCAGTTGGGGTATCAACATCAACGGAGTTCTTAATACTTTGTTACAACCCAACTTTTTGTAAGGGGTTATCAAGAGTTTCACTACTCTCATTGTAATTAAGTTTGAACATGTTTTTCGAGAAATTGACGCAAAATCTGTAAAGCCGAACGCGCTGTCGAATAATACTCCACATCTCCCCCCGTATTATGTTTGGTGATCAAGTGCAAGAGTTCCATAATGCGCCCCATCTCAAATAAAACCCGCGATTTTTCGAGGTGCTCAAATTCTTCCCAAGAGCCGTGTAATAGCTCCCAGGCCAGAGGATCAGCATTATAGAGGCTGTAGTTGGTGGTGTAAGTAGCAAGCAATTTTTCTAGAGCAACGGTTGCTACTTCTCGATCCATGGTGGGTATCTCAAGAGACATTACGCCCGATCATAACCGCTCTAATTGAGAGAATTGTTAACTTTTATATAGAGCTTATTTATTGCTAATTATTTACACAAAAGGCAAGTTTATTTAAAAATCATGAAGTAACGTGGCTACTGGAGTTTTTATCTGGAATGCTAAATACAATACCGCTTAAATTTTGGTTTGCTACCTGTGTATATCCTCCAAAAACCGCTCCTTGAATACCATGATGTCTATCCCTGCCCGGTTTGTCGGCATGGCGAAGTTTCTGTGTTGATGTTGACAGATGCCTTTGCTTGTAATTTTTGTCGGCATATTTTTACCTGTGCTCCCGAAGAAGGCATTTTGCGGGTTGAAGATAGTGCTCAACCGCTGGCTTGGCGTTGGTCAGGGCAGACTTGGCAGTCAGTACACCATGAAGACCTCGATTTGACCTTAGTGATCGCGGCGATGGGTGCAGCTTTGATCCTCTTACCACCGACGTTAGTTTTTTTATCATGCTGGTCTCTCTGGGCGCAGCCGTCTACGTCAGTTATAACCATGCTTTGGACACTGGTTACTTTCTTGACCCATTTCGTATTAATTGGTTGGATGCTCGCCGAACATTACCAACTCTCACCCTATATCTCCGCCAAAGTCCGAATCCGGACATGGCTCGAACAACGGCGTGAATTTATGAATTAGAAGAGATTACGCAATCCACTAGTGCCAACGTATTTGACGACCCAAGTCCAAACTAACTAAGCACGCATTGATACCAAACCCAGCACCGCCACGCCTACATGCAAAAATACGAATAGCGCCCGGAAAATCCATAAACCGCCCGGTACAAATTTTTCTAATTTAGGCAATAAAGGCAAGGAGAAAAGAATCAACAACACACCTGACATCAGACCCAGGCCCACCAGTTTTGTCGGAGCTGCGAGCACTACCCCAAAAGCTGGCAACATATACCATTCTGGGATCACATGCAGGGGCGTATTGAAAACATCAAAAGCATCAGATAGACGGGGCGGCTCTAGTACGACTAGACCCACGGCGAGCGCTACACACAAGAAAACCGTAGCAGCTACACCGTAAACCACCGGAGAAAGTTCTGGGATTGCCGGTAACTTAGGCAGTTGGGGGATTTGCGGTAAAGAAAATTTGGCTTTGGGCGCTGAGACTGTGGGCAAGTTGGTTGCGACGACTGTCGGCAACTCAGCTTGGACTGTAGCTACCTGCATAGGTGCGACTTCAGCGGTGGTGTTAGTCTCGACCAATTCAGATACAGGTGAAGTTACTTCAGAAATTCCGGCACGAAGCATAGCTGCTTGCACCATGTCAGAGATAGTTTGTGGGCTCGGGATCGGTTCCGAGTTGGATCTTGAGGGCAGTGCTTCATTCATAACAATCTCATTCCTGTCACATATCTTCATATCTTAGCTAACAAACTTAGTATTGGAACGGCATCTGCTAAATATTTCTTAAGAATCTATCTTTTAGCTAGGGTGATAGTCATTCAGTCAGCAGCTTGTGTGTGAGCAGCAACTTCTTAAGAAGAAAGCCCAAGATTTATTGATGGGCTAGCTGACTACACAGACATTTTACCAAAACTGCGCCCAAGAGTAAGTAGCTTCAGGGTTAGCGATATCGCCGTAACGGGTGGTTTTCTCAGATTACTACTATCAGCCTCTAGCTAGTCACCACTCCGCTGAACATACACCATAAACCCAGATTTGAGACGATGTTCTGACGCAAAAAACCGTAAAATAATCACAGCAAGCCTTGGAGGATTAGACTATGGCAAAGCAAACACTGGCAAATCTAGACGCAACACAGCTTAAAGGTAAACGAGTTTTGGTACGGGTTGACTTCAATGTCCCTCTCAATTCTGAAGGCGCAATCACCGATGACACTCGCATTCGAGCCGCCTTACCAACCATTCAGTATTTGACTAAAGCAGGCGCTAAGGTACTACTCGTTAGCCACCTTGGTCGTCCCAAAGGCGTTGATGAGAGTTTGCGTCTGACCCCTGTGGCAGTGCGTTTGCAAGAATTGCTGGGTACTACCGACCATCCTGTCCAAAAAGCTGATGACGTGATCGGTGAAACTGTAGCCGCCCAAGTTAATGCTCTAGCCGAAGGTCAAGTGATCTTGCTCGAAAACGTCCGCTTCTATAAAGAAGAAGAAAAAAATGTCCCAGAATTCGCGCAAAAATTAGCAAGCTTAGCCGATATCTACGTTAATGATGCCTTTGGCACTGCCCACCGTGCCCATGCCTCCACCGAAGGCGTAACCCATTATTTGCCGATTGCGGTCGCTGGATTTTTGTTAGACAAAGAATTGCAATATCTTAAAGGCGCGATTGATACGCCCCAACGCCCTCTGGTTGCCATCATTGGTGGTTCTAAGGTCAGCTCCAAAATCGGCGTGATCGAAGCCCTACTTGAAAAAGTCGATAAACTGATCCTCGGCGGCGGCATGATCTTTACGTTCTACAAAGCCCAAGGTCTCGCAGTGGGCAAATCACTGGTCGAAGAAGACAAATTAGAACTCGCCAAAACTTTGATGGCTAAGGCAACCGAACGCGGTGTCAGCTTGCTTTTGCCCACTGATGTGGTGATTGCTGATGCCTTCAAGGCCGATGCTAATAGTCAAACAGTTCCCGTGACGGCAATTCCTGAGGGTTGGATGGGTCTAGATATTGGTCCTGATGCGGTCGCTACCTGTCAAGCCGCTCTCAGTGATGCCAAAACCGTGATCTGGAACGGGCCGATGGGCGTATTTGAATTTGAAAAATTTGCGACAGGTACTAATGCCATCGCGGCCTCCTTAGCCCAACTCACCCCCCAAGGCGCGATCACGATCATTGGTGGTGGAGATTCTGTCGCAGCAGTCGAACAATGCGGTCTAGCCGAGCAAATGAGCCATATCTCAACAGGTGGTGGCGCGTCCCTCGAACTGCTCGAAGGTAAAGAACTCCCCGGTATAGTCGCTCTCAATGATGCCTAGTTAGCTCGGCTCTCTAATATTTAAGGCTCTCTTCCTACCAAGAAGAGAGCAACTCACCCTAAGTACGCCAACATGAGAACATGAACACGGTCAACTGTAGCTGCTGATGCCCTCTAAGCCCACATCACTTTGGAAAACCGCCTATCTCATTGCCGCGGTGACATTACTCAGTAAAGCCGCAGGCTTGATCCGACAACAGGTGATTGCAGCGCAATATGGGGTCTCACCGGAAGTCGATGCTTTCAATTACGCTTATACGCTGCCTGCTTTTTTTCTGATTATCCTCGGCGGGGTCAATGGCCCGTTTCATAGCGCAATTGTCAGTGTCCTCGCTAAAGATACCAAAGACCGGGCGCGGGTCATGGAAACCTTGAATACGCTGGTTGCGCTAATTTTTGGGGCAGCAACGGTCGGTTTAATTGTTTTTGCCCCAGCGATTGTGGGCTTAGTCGCCCAGGGCGCACCGCCTGAAGTGCGTACTCTAGCGATCCAAGAAATGCGGATTATGGCACCTTTGGCCTTTATTGCCGGACAAGTGGGTTTAGGCTTTGGGGCATTGACAGCGGCCAATCAGTTTGTGTTGCCCTCCTTGAGTCCGTTGCTCTCGAGCGGTGCTGTGGTTGCTGCAATTTTGATTTTTTCTAAGGAAAATGGCGCGCAGGTTTTGGCTTGGGGAACGGTCGCTGGAGCTTTGTTGCAGTGGTTAGCTCAAATTCCGTTGCAGTGGAAATTGGGCTTGGGTTCTTTGCGTCCTCGCTTAGATTGGCAACTCCCTCAGGTGCAACAGGTTATGAAACTAATGGCACCAGCGACTTTGAGTTCGACGCTTTCTAATTTGAATGTCTATATCGACCTCTATTTTGCTTCGATGTTGCCTGTGGGTGTGGCGGGAGGCTTGGCCTTTGCCAATCTGTTGGTGCAGACGCCTTTGGGAATTCTATCGAATGCCTTTTTGATCCCGCTTTTGCCGATGTACAGTCGCTTAAGTGGTTTGGAGCAGCGTCCACAGTTTATCGCAGCGATTCGCAAGGGTCTGGTCACCGCTGCGTTATGTACCTTTCCTTTGATGGCTATATGTTTGGCCTTAAGTCAGCCTTTAGTACAAATTGTTTATCAACGTGCGGCCTTTGATGCTGAGGACGTGCGGCTGGTTTCTGGCCTATTTGTGGGCGGCGTCGTGGGTATGTTTAGTTTTCTGGGACGCGATTTGATGGTCAAAATTCTCTATGCTCTCGGGGATGGACGTACCCCTTTGATTACCAGTGTGCTAGGCATCGGTGCAAATTTTAGCCTAGATTTCTTGTTTACGCGCTGGCTAGGGGGGCCTGGTTTACCGTTGGCTACGTCCTTTGTGAGTACGATGTCTTTTTTGATTTTATTGACCTTACTCAGCCGCAAAATCGGTTCTCTCGCCGATTTACAACAGATCTTGTTGCCTATCGGCTTACTTTTGGTCGGTGCGGTCATCACTGGGGGGTTAGTTTGGCTGACCTACCAACAGGTTAATCAGTTGTGGCCTTTGGGGAATTTATTGGTATTGCTCGGAAAACTAGGCGCAGCGGTAGCGGTTGGGGTACTATTTCAGGGCGGGTTGATTATGTTTTTAAGAAAACAGAGGGTCATTTCGCTCTAGGGTAAAGTCCATTTTTGTTAATAAATATTACGTTTGTACATAAGTATTGCGAGTTGTACACTAATTGCTGTAGCACATCCTAGTCAAGTTAAAGAGAAAAGACATTTCCTATTTGCATTTCGTCACAAAGCCAAGTCCTGTTGTACAATCGATAATTATCTGCGCTGTGTCCTCGTGTTGGACGGCGATGATCCCATTTTCCTGTTTTCTCAAGGAGTTTGTAACCCTATGCTGGCTCAAGTTCGTACCACCAATGTCAGTCATATTTATCCCGTTGTGAACGGTCGCAATTTGATTAAGTTAGTTTACGTGGTGTTAGAACCGCAGTATCAAAGTGCTGTTGCCGCTGGGGTCAAGCTTATCAACGATAACCATCCTCAGTTAGCGGTTCAAGTCGATGGTTTTTTGCTCGAAGAATTACGTGATAGTCAGACCTGTAGAGCCTTTGAGGCGGCAGTCGCCCAAGCAGACATTTTCTTTGCTTCGTTGATTTTTGTGGAAGATTTAGCCAATAAAATTGTTGAGATTGTTGAGCCTAATCTCGCCACGATCAAAGTTGCAGTTGTCTTTCCTTCAATGCCCCAAGTGATGCGACTTTCCAAAATCGGGTCATTTAACCTAGAAAGTATCGGGCAGTCTAAAGGTGCTATCAGTCAATTTATGAAGAACCGTAAAGATAAAACTAATGGTTCCAAGAAAAGTGGCGGTAGTTTCCAGGAAGGGATGCTCAAGATGGTTCAAACACTTCCTAAAATTCTCAAATATCTGCCTATAAATAAAGCGCAAGATGCCCGTAATTTTATGTTGAGCTATCAGTATTGGCTAGGCGGATCAGCCGAAAATATTGAAAACTTGTTGCTGATGTTGGTGCGTAATTATGTAGCCCTCAATGACATCACGATTACCTTTGAGCCACCCGTTGAATTTCCTGATATGGGTATTTGGCATCCTTTAGCCCCAGCGATGTTTACTGATGTTCAGGCTTACTGGGATTGGTATCAAGGGCGCGAAGACATTGCACCTGATTTGCAGGATCTGCTCGCACCGACAGTGGGTCTAGTTTTGCAACGCACCCGTCTTATCACGGGTGATGATGCTCATTATGTCTCAATGGTCTCCGAACTTGAAGCCCAGGGTGCGCGGGTTTTGCCTGTGTTTAGTGGTGGCCTAGATAGCTCCAAACCTATCGAAAAATATTACTATACCGCCCAAGGCCAGCCTGTAGTCGATACAGTCGTCTCGTTGACAGGATTTCCGCTCGTGGGAGGCCCTGCCCAAAATGACCCAGAATCAGCGATCACCGCGCTTACCAAACTTAACCGACCCTACATGGTTGCGCTGCCCCTAGTCTTCCAAACTACCAACGAATGGCAGGACTCAGAACTCGGTTTACACCCCGTCCAAGTTGCCTTACAAGTTGCTTTACCCGAACTTGATGGGGCGATTGAGCCGATTGTGATGTCAGGACGTGATGGCGTAACTGGCAAAGCAATCCCCTTACAAGACCGGGTCGAATTAGTAACCGGAAGAGCGCTCAAATGGTGCAATCTACGCCGCAAACCGAGAGTTGAAAAAAAGATTGCCTTGACGGTATTTTCGTTTCCACCAGATAAGGGCAATGTCGGTACGGCGGCCTATTTGAATGTGTTCGCCTCAATTCATAACTTGATGCAAGCGCTCCAAGCCAACGGTTATGATGTCCAAGATTTACCAGCTACGGCTGATGAGCTGTTACAAGATGTTCTCAAGGATGTCCGGGCACAAATCAGTTCTCCTGACCTGAGCGTAGCCGCGCGCATAACCGTCGAAGAATATGAAAGTGTCACGCCCTATGCCCAATCTCTCGAAGCCAACTGGGGGGCTGCTCCCGGTGAACTCAATAGCGATGGCAAAAATCTACTCGTCTATGGCAAACACTACGGCAATATTTTTATCGGGGTTCAACCATCTTTTGGTTATGAAGGCGACCCGATGCGCTTACTTTTTGACAAAAACTGCACCCCCCACCACGGATTTGCCGCCTACTACTCCTACCTAGAAAAAATCTGGCAAGCCGACGCTGTAGTTCACTTTGGTACCCATGGCGCTCTCGAGTTTATGCCTGGTAAACAAATCGGTATGTCAGCGAATTGCTACCCAGATCGTTTGATTGGCACCTTACCGAATTTGTATTACTACTCGGTCAACAATCCTTCTGAAGGCACGATTGCCAAACGCCGTTCCTACGCCTCGATCATCTCCTATTTGACGCCTCCTGCTGAAAATGCGGGACTCTACAAAGGTCTCAAGGAACTCCAAGCCACGATTGCCTCCTATCGGGATTTGCGTGAGACTGATAAAGCTCTACCAATTCTTGCGGCGATTGCTGAGCAAGTCAAGGCTCTCAATTTAGATAAAGAAGTTACGGTGCCAGACGAATTTAGTCCTGGTCAAGGGGATATTTTTGTCGGTCTAGTCTACAAAAACCTGATGGAGATCGAAGAACGGTTAGTACCCTGTGACCTGCATACGATTGGGGTGCCACCCTCGGTCAACGAAGTCGTCGATACGCTTGCCAGTGTTGCGAGCTTTGACCGCCCTGAGATGGATTTGCCCTGTTTGCAGCGTCTGTTGGCAGCGGCGCGTAGCTGGGATTGGGACACGGTTAACCGGACTGCTCAGGCAGGAGACCTAGAATCTCTCGACCGTCAACGCTTGATCAATAGTGTCGTCCAAAAAGCCGTTCAAGCCCTAGTGCAAGCCCGTGCCGATAACCAAGGCCGCGTCTCCAAAGTTTCTCTGCTCAACTTTTTACATCTCAATACCGCCGAACCTTGGCTGGTGGCTCTCAAGGAAGCAGGTTTTACCCTAGATGCTAAGCAAGCCCGACCGATGTTCCAGTTTCTCGAAGAAATTTTAGAAAATATCGTAGCCGAAAACGAACTAGGTGCTTTGATTAAAGGCTTGGACGGCGAATATTTGATCCCTGGCCCCGGCGGCGATACCGTGCGTAACCCAGCCGTGTTACCTACAGGTCGCAATACCTACGCTCTTGATCCCCAATCGATTCCCACCCGTCCGGCATTGCAAAATGCTCAAATCATTGTAGACCGGATGCTAGAACGTTACCGCGAAGATAACCAAAACCAGTGGCCTGAGACAATTGCCTGTGTACTGTGGGGTACAGATAACATCAAAACCTACGGGGAAGCCCTAGCCCAGATTCTGATCCTGCTTGGGGTCAACCCGATGCCCGATGCCCTAGGTCGCATCAATCGCCTAGAAATCGTTCCCCTCGAAAAACTAGGTCGTCCGCGCATTGATGCGGTAGTCAGTGCCTCAGGGATTTTCCGGGATCTGTTTCCTAATCAAATGAACCTGCTCGACCGGGCTGTCAAAATGGTGGCAGAACTCGATGAACCAGCCGACAGCAATTTCATCCGCAAACACGCCCTGGCCCAAGCTGCCGAATTAAATATTCCTTTGGCGCAAGCCGCGACCCGGATTTTTTCTAATGCGGCTGGTTCTTATGGAGCTAATGTCAACTTTGCTGTCGAAAACGGAGCCTGGGAAAGTGAAGACCAGCTGCATGACATGTATCTGACCCGCAAATCCTTTGCTTATGGTGCCAACCTCGATAGTACCCAGATGCGCTCAGTCCATGAATCTGCTCTCAAAACCGTAGATACGGCCTTCCAAAATCTCGACTCCGCTGAAGTTGGTCTCTCTGATGTCAATAACTACTTTGAGACCCTCGGCTCAGTCGCGGGCATTGTCGAAAAAATGCGCGGCAAAAAACCACCCGTCTATATCGCTGATACTACTACTGCCAATGCCAAAGTCCGTACCTTAGAGGAAAACATTCGCCTCGAATCGCGGACTAAGCTGCTCAATCCCAAATGGTATGAAGGGATGTTACGCAATGGCTTTGAGGGAGTGCGCGAAATCCAATATCGTCTGACCAACACTTACGGTTTCTCGGCTACGGCTCACGCGGTCGATGATTGGGTTTACGATGAGACCGCCAACACCTTCATGAATGATCCTGCCATGGCAGAACGTTTGGCAGACCTTAATCCCAATGCTTTTCGTAAAATGGTTGGTACGCTTCTCGAAGCTAACGGACGCGGTTATTGGGAAACTACGGCGGAGCAACTGCAAAAACTGCAGGAGCTTTATCAGGACTTGGAAGATAAAATCGAGGGCGTTTAAGTTTTACCAGTAGCTTTTCACCATCACCCGCATCTTTGATGCGGGTTGGACTTCACAGGTACTAACCTTCTACTTTCAAGGACTTAGCTAAAAATGCCCAAGCACGCTCCCAAGCGCCATCCGCTGCAACTTGGTTAAAATTAGCTGACCCACTTTCATAAAAATCTGGCTTAGTTCCCGGGAAAATCTTAAAGTCATAGGTCTTACCTGCTTTGGTAAGAGCGGTTTGGACATCAGCTAGGGTCTGCCTTACAAAGGGGTCATCCTCAGCGTAATTTCCCAACAGCGGCACTGTGAGTTGATTGAGCCGCTCGACGGGTTCAGGTGTGGGTCCATCAAAACTGATTGCCCCGTTCAGCTCACTATTTTCGGTGGCATAAAGAAAGGCTTGTTCGCCACCCCAACCAAAGCCCAGAATGGCAAAACGGGTACGTATACCATCGCCTTTGATCTGATGCTCAAGGTAAGCTAAAGAGCTTTCTAGATCGCTGATAATTTGCCCTGCACTGGGCGTCGGGAGTGGGGAGGTCATGGCGGTGAGTTGTTCGGCTATGCCCAAACGACTGTATAAATCTGGAGCTAGTACACTATAGCCAGCTTCCGCTAATTTTCCCGCTACGCCTTTGATGTAAGAAGTAAGCCCGCTGCGGTCATGAATCAATAAGACACCCGCGCCATCACTAAGAATTGGACGCGCCAAGAAACCGCCTATGGAACTTTCAGAACCAGCATAAGTGACAGACTCATGTAGGATAGAAGTTTCCTGAGCAGCCTGGGCATGACGTATGGCAAGCCATGAGGCCACCAACGCTACACGTAAAAAAATTCGGCGCGAGTGAGTGCAGGACATGACCTCATCCATAGAGATATAGTCCCATCCTAAAACAGGTTCTCAATGAATGAGACGTGATCCTAGGTCTGATTGGTCGATGTGACCGTAGTTTGCGCTTCAAGGGTATCAAGATAAGCGATCAAGGCACCCCAGCCTACCAGCTGCACTGCCGCATTGAGACGCTGAAAACCAATCACCGGACCTAAAAATTTGTCTAGTCCCGACCTAGAGAGGGTTACTTCTGAAACCCCGGCGATACCGATTTCGGCCGCGTAGTAGGCTTTCATGAAAGTATTGATTTCTTTGATCGGCAAGTCTTTGAATTCCATGATGACTCCTAGGTTACTTAAAGAATGCCCCAAAAATGTAAAACACCCTTACCCGAGGTGAATTCGATGATCAGCATGGCCAGAAAGCCAACCATAGCCAAGCGTCCGTTTAGTTGTTCAGCGAAGGGTACAAAACCCACTTTTGCTTCGTCTTGCATGATCTTAATTCCCTAAATACAGGCTCTTACTCAATATAACTTAACATTCCGAAAAACGGAATGTTTTTGGCTTTGGCGCAAAACAGCTTTAGTCTGCTTTTTGCCATTCCTCTTTGACTTTAGCGATGTACTAAATTTTTGACCTCTACCTCAAGACAGTACCTAACCCATGGCTATGATCTGTATCACAGCCCAGAGCCGCTGATTATCCCTAGACAATGGTAAAGTTTTGATGGGCGGTTGGGAAAGGTTTAAGAGGTTGTAACAGTGACGACACGTGCCGAATATTACAAATTATTGATATATCAATGTGCCAACGCGCTTTCTCCAGAGGCAATTGAGCGAATTTTGCGTGAACCTCTAGCCCAAGAGCCTGAGGATTTTGATGTCTATTTGCGTACTTTTGTCGAAGGTCAGTTGACCAAAGAACAGATGACGCTAGCTCCAAAAAAAATACCGCGTCAGCCGACTCTAGACAAGATTTTGCGGACCTGGGAAGTGCTCCAACAAACCCTGCGCCGCGACACCATGGTCGAACAACTCGCGACAGATTTGCTCGCAGCCCCCGCTGGTAGTGAATTGAGCTTACTATTGACTGCCTTTGACCCAGCAGAAAGCCGTTATGGAGACTGCAATTTTACGCAACCAGGGCGCATTGTGAGTTTTAGCCAGTGTTTGCGCCAAGCTCTCTCTCTTAGCCGTGAGCCGACTAAGTCTCAGGCGCTCGATAGTTTGCTTAATGGCTGTACCCGCGGAGTCCAGGGCTGTAGTGAAGTCGATCAGGCGATCCGTGATTGGGTCTTTGATGCCCCGCAGAGCAACCGCATTAGTTTTAGCCTGCTTGAGAGTCCCTGGCAAAATTGGGGACAACGCTTTTCTCACACGCCGCTACGGCAATTATTTGAAGCCATTGCGGCGGGTCGCCTAGATGAGTTTTTGGGGCAGCACTATCGGAGTTTAGATAGCAGCCTGTGGGTCGAGTGGGTCTTGGTCTTGCGTTTTACCGAGTTCACCCTCCTCGAACTGTTTGAGCAACGCTTGCCAGCGGGAATTCAGGCCACACGCTTAGCTATCAATACCCATCTTACGTTTATCAGTCTCTGGTCACAGCTTAGTGAATATTTGCGGCAACAGGAATCTGCACTGCTACTCGCGGCGTATAAGGTCAGTTTACAGGTACTCAAAAGTTTTGCACGCAAACCCTACTTTCCGCTCTATGGCCCGATGTTGGTTAATTTGAGTGGTGCAGCAGTAGGCGAGGTGCTGACCTATTTGCGCGAACCCTTGCGCCAAAGCGACGGTAGCCCGGAACTCGCTAAGGTCTACAATTTGTTGGGCTATGTCTTCACCTATCAAGGCACCTTGGCAGAAGCCTTAACTTACTTTGATCGCGGTATTGAGATCGCTCAGACCTACGGTGATACGGCAACAGAGATGGCCTGTACGATTAATCGCAGTTGGGCGTTAACTGAGCAAAATCGACCCCGTGAGGCCGTCAGCAGTCTTGAGCGCGCGCTGGTCGTAGTGCGTACGATTGGTCATCGACTCGGTGAAGCCTATGCCTTGGCTGGCTTAGGTCATGCCTATACGGCGATTTACCGCTACCCGGAGGCACTGGAGTATTTTAGTCGAGCGATGGCGCTAGCGCGAGACCGCAGTGAAACTCCCTGTGAAGTACTGTGTCTATTGGGTATCGGCTCAGTCTATCAGGCTACAGAACGCTACGCTGAGGCGGCAGATATTTTGGCTGAGGCGGTCAATTTGAGTCGGCGCTTGCAGGACTTGAGTACTTTGGCTCAGGCGCTTTTGATTCGGGCTGAAGCCTATAATACCCTTGGTAATCCAGGACTTGCGATCCGTGAAGCGGTGACAGCACTGTTGATTTTTGACCGATTACATTCGCCGCGCACCCGCCGGGTTGCCGGACTACTCACGATTTTGCGCGGACAGCTGGGGGCTGAGCATTTTGAAGAATTGCTGCTCGGTGCAGTCCAAACCCTCGAACAGACGGCTATTTCAGCTAACCTAGAGCGGGTTAAGCAAGTCATGAGTGAGTTTGGGCAATCATGAAAACCAGCACAGCTACGGAGATCCGGGGACTTTTTGATAGTATCGCGCCAGATTATGACCGCCTCAACTTTTTGATGAGCTTAGGTCGGCATCAAGCCTGGAAAAAATTAGCAGTGGGTTGGGCGACGCAGGGCAAACCGCAGCAGGTGGCAGATTTGTGTTGCGGAACAGGAGATTTGGCACGACTGTGGCTCAAGCGGGTGCCCAGTGTCGAGATGGTCTGGGGCATAGATTTTTCGTCACAGATGTTGGCTGAGGCGAAGCGACAAAGTTGTGATCCCCGATTGCGCTGGGTGGAAGCTGATGTTTTGCACTTACCGCTCGCCGATGCCAGCCTAGACGCGGTGACGATGGCCTTTGGCTTGCGCAATGTGACGAATATTCCCCGTTGTTTTGAGCAGATGTACCGTGTTTTGAAACCGGGAGCGCGGGCAGTGGTGTTAGATCTATGTTGGCGGCAAGATGATGGGTTTCAGCGTTGGTATTTGCAAGAGTTGGTACCCCGCTTGGGAGCCTTGTTTCAGCTACCTGCACAATATGCTTATCTGGCTCCGAGTTTAGAACGTTTTGCCTCCCCTGCTGAGCAAGAACGCTTAGCTCGAATTGCTGGATTTTGTGAGGTCAAACACCGTACTCTGGAGCAGGGCGGTATCCACTTTCTTTTGTTGCAACGATGACCATTTCGCTTAATCCTTGGCAATCAGCCCTTAATCCGGCGATTTATTCCGCCGCTGTGATTCCAGTTTTGGTGGGTACAGCGGTCGCCTATCAACAGACCGGGCAATTTAATATTGTCTGTTTTGGCCTAAGTTTTGTGGGTCTGGTTTTAATCCAGGCTTGGATTAATCTCACCAATGATGTGTGGGATGACGAAACTGGTGTGGATCAAAATAAACCTTGGTCATTAGTGCAATTAACGGGGGACGCGCAGCAAGTGTTTTGGGTGGGAACGGCGTGTTTAGTTTTGGGTGCAGGAGCTTTTGGGGGCTTGGCTTGGTTTTTGCAAGATGGGGTGATCATCGTGGCGGCGACCATCGGCTGTGGTCTGGGTTATTTCTATCAAGCTCCGCCTTTTCGGTTGGCATACAAAGGCTGGGGTGAGTTAATTTCGTTTACTTGCTTTGGGCCGATTGCAGTGCTGGTTACAACCTATGCTCAGTTGATTGCAGATCAGACTACGCCCAATTTTACGCCCTTGTTGGTTAGTTTTGCAGCTTCTCTCATTGTGGGTACACTGACGAGCTTGATTCTCTATACGCATCATTTCCCGCAGATTGCCGATGACCGAGAGGCGGGTAAACTCTCACCGATTGTGCGCTGGGGAACGAAATTAGCAGCGGAACGTTTGGCTTGGTTGATCTTGGCGCTATACGGCAGTCTGTTACTGTTTTGGCTAGCGGGCTTATTCCCTTGGGTTGCGTTGGTAGTTTTGGGTACGGTGCCATTATCTCTCAAACTTTATAACTGGGTCAATGTGTATCATGACCAGCCGGAATCTGTGGCACAAGCGATGCCCATCGTGATTCAACTTCATTTTTGGGGCGGGGTATTACTGAGTGCTGGGTTTGTAGTTGGTCGCTTTTTTACTTAGCCAAATAGAGTACTAGCTAGGGTTCATCCAAACCTAAGCTTCGTGAGGAAATCTAAGGCTGGTAGTCCTCAAATTCCCAATGCGCAACGCGACCAATCTTTGCCCCGATCTCTAACCAATTCTCTCCACTGAAACCCTCACAATATCGTTGTAAAAGAGTTTCAATCGCCGCTAGCTCATACTTTGCAACAATCAGGTAATCAGCTCCAAAAAACATATCCTCAGGCCTATTTTGTTCAAGCCAGCGAAGGGTACAAACCATCATGTTAAATGAATCCTCCGCTTCTTCCTTCTCTGATCCTACAAAAAACTGGAGCAAGAATCCAAAGTATTGAGGATCATCTGGTCAAAAAGTTGGTAGGTCAATATCTGGAGAATGTAGCCCCTTCATTTTGGCTCTCATCTTGATGGCCTATTAGAAGATGCTTACTTTAGTCGATTCACAATGCAAATAGCCTATCATTTATGCTGTCTAATACTCTTTCCGTTTGATTAGCAGGTTTTTGTTCTGGGCCACCAATGGTAGAACAAGTATCTCTTGAGCAACTCAGTCTGCTTTGATAAACTACGACATCGTTGCTCTAATCGCTCTTCCACTTCTTCAATCGTCACCCAAACCCGATTGGCTAAGGGCTCATCCACCAAAGGCCATAATCGTTCTGCTGGCTGTAACTCAGGACTATAGGCAGG
>JBBRQP010000050.1:0-21862 GCA_038226175.1 Gloeobacterales cyanobacterium | reverse complement strand
GTAACCAAATAATTTGCAGGTGGGTGCGTTCCACCCCGTCCGTTGCTTGGCGGTAGCGCTTTTCTAATTCTTCCACACTCAGGTGGTTCACAAGACTGAGGTTCTTTACCACACCTTATTCTATAAGCGGAAAGTGTATAAAACCACAACCTTTAAAAGTTGCTGGCTATCAACACCAGCAAAGCGGTTAGACTTCGCTTTGTTGTAATCAAAGCGGTACTCAGATAAAAGCTCATCATCTACATTGTCTGATTCTTTAAAAGGCATTTCGCTCATAATCTTTACGCTCCTCTCGAGTGACTAAACGGGCACTGATAATACGAATGGTGGTAGGCCGCTCGGTGAAAGAAATCAACATTAAGCGATTGTTCCTTGAGTGCCCAAGAATCATCTCTCGCTTCTCATCCACCGAGTGAGCTTCATCATCAAAAACGACAGCTAGTACATTATCAAACACAGTTTTAGCTTCTTCAAAGCTTGACACCATGCTTCTTTAAGTTAGCTTTGGCTTTAGATTTACCCCACTCAAACTCTATACTCAAATCGCAACAGATCACGCATTCACAGAGTGCGAAGAATCCAGAATGGACTCAATTGAGAACCTTAATGTCTTATCAATCATGTTAAACGGTAGCCAACGTGCTTTCGGGGTAGAGCACGACGATTCGCACCTCTTGGAGCGTTCCCGCATCAGACTTTCTAGCTCCACGGTAGTGGTCACTCAGATGCAAAAACACCTCCCTAAACAAACGCAAATAAAACTCTGGGTCATTATAAAAATGCACTTCCAGAAAATAGATGATTCCCTCACCGTTTTCTGGTATCAAGACCTCATCAAAGCTGAAAGCTAATTCCTATACTGCACTCATAACGTAGGTGCTGGTCAGATGTTCTCCTAACAGGTTAAACAAGGTTTGTGGGTAGTCAAACGGTAAAACACATGGTCGGTACGCAAGACGGTTTCCTCAAGAATGGCTATTTTTTTACGGTGATATTAGCGTGTTTAGCCTACAGCTTGGTTCGAGATGGCTCAAAACTCATATTATGGGCGGAAGCTAAACCTCTGCAAAAACTGGTTCCAAGGTTTTGATACGTCACTGTTTATCAAAGCAGGTTAATCGAGAGATGTTTATCTTACCGCTGGTAGCCCAAAAATAAACCCTACCAATCAAACGGAAACAGTATTATCTCTTCTGGCGGAATCTGGTCACGTACCACGACCCAACCCCTGCCATTAACATAACGCTGTATAGTCCAACCCCGTTCGGCTTCATAATAAAACCTATCATCTTGTGCCTGCTCCATGCCCGACCAATCACTGCAATAGCTCTCGGTTGGCCCTTTGGGATGGGGAACACAGTTGATACCATGACTGCCATGAAAATAAAAGCAACCCTCACAGGGCGCAGGCCCGTACCAATCGCGTTCGATGACTAGAGCCTGAGTTGTCAAACGCGCCCGTTCGCGGCGTATACGCTCCTCCGAAAACACCTGTGGTTGACGATTAATCTCTTCCTGCAAATGCAATAATGCCGCCTGTAACTTGGCCTGATCAAAATAAATCCGTCGTATCATCGAATTTCAATCCTTGGCTCACCTGCCACACAATAACCAATGACCGCTGCTTGGCTAAAGCCAGTTGCTTGCAAAAGACTACATATCGCTGTGACTTCTTCTGCTTTGGCAGCTAACAATAAACCGCCACTAGTTTGCGGATCAGCTAGGAGTAAACGTTCTGTCTCCGCTAAATGGGGGGCATCTATTTGCTGCTGATAGCCTTCCCAATTACGCCGTGCGGCACCCGGAAAAATGCCCTGTTCGGCTAAAGTACGGGCGGCTGCCATAATCGGGATTGCTGAATAGTCTAGTTTTGCGGTCAGCCGTGAGCCTTGGCACACTTCTAGTAAATGACCCAATAACCCAAATCCTGTTACATCGGTCATCGCATGGACTCGGTCAGCCAACTGTGCGCCGGGACGATTAAGCTGGGTCATGACGGCTAGCACTTCTTGATATTCTGTCGGGCTTAAGCGTTCTTTTTTGAGGGCGGTCGTCATCACGCCAATGCCTAGAGGTTTGGTCAAAATCAGCACATCACCCGCTTGCGCTGTGGCATTGCGTTTGACCCGGCTCGGATGCACAAGTCCGGCGGCTACTAGCCCAAAAATCGGTTCTGGTGCATCAATTGAATGCCCACCAGCCAGCATAATTCCTGCCTCTTGGCAAACCTGTTGACCACCTTGCATGATGCCCTGAATGGCACTCATGGGCAGCGTGTTGATGGGCATGCCCAAGACAGCTAAGGCAAGAATCGGGGTGCCCCCCATCGCATACACGTCAGAAAGTGCATTAGTCGCAGCAATCCGCCCAAAATCTACAGGATCATCGACAATCGGCATAAAAAAATCTGTAGTCAGAATCAGAGCTTGTTGGTCATTGAGCTGATAAACCGCTGCGTCATCTCCGGTCTCAAGTCCGACGAGTAAATTTGGCGTGATCAGCGTGCGCGGTAAGTCTTTCAAAATCTCCTGCAACTGAGCCGGGGCAATCTTACAACCACACCCGCCCCCATGGGAATATTGGGTTAACCGAATCATGGCTTCATGCTCAAGGTTCTCTCAAGCCTAGCAGGGTGTGTCTAAGCTGACTATATTAAACTTTGTTATATTGAAAGAAACATTGGCACTTTGGAATTATAAAATGTTGCATGAAGAAGAATTTATCAAAGCATTTGTAATAGCTGATAAGAAAGAAAGATATCTGGGCTTTATCAGAAATCCTAAATCAAGATGTAAATTTATAGCTCAACTCGATCACTTTAATGACTTGGCTATAAATTATGTATCTTCCATTCCTAATAATCGACAGACGCTAACGGAAATTAAAAAACTCCTAATTCAAAAAGGTGCAGTTGCTAGTTGTTATGTTATTTCTTCAAATCACAGAATTGATGGTCAAAGACTTGATTTAAAAGAAGCCCTCACAGAAACTATTGGTAGCAGTTTTGGTACATTACTTTCCTGTATACCAGGAAGGCTTGTCTATGTGGAGCAGGAAGGTTTTAACAAACGGTATATTTTATATAAGATCGATTGAAATTCGGTCAACTTTCATCAATAATACAAATTTTTTCGCTACAGCTAATAATGCCGCTTTTATTAAGGTTAGGTGTTTTGATTAGTATATCTTGAGGTGGAGATAGCCAATCCCATACTATAGGTTCGTCTGAACTTTCAAAAGTTCCATGATCTCTGTGAATATGAATTTCAGTAAATAAAATAGCTATACTTAGACTTTCTGCGATTACGTAGTAGTCTCTATAGTAGTGCGTAGCATATGTATTGGTATCAATAATTTTATGGTTTAATTTTGCTTTAACCAAAAGGACTTTGTATATTTTGAGATGTAAATTAACTATAAATTCTTCATTGAAAGGTACTTTGGGTAAAGAGAAAATCTCCTTTAAAGAAGTAACTGTTTTTTTCAAGAGTTTGACTTCTAATCTTGGTCTCTCATTCATAAAAATTAAACTTACTTTCTCATAATCATAGGTTAAACAGTTAAAAATAAACTCAATGAGAAGATGTACATTCTGAATATACTGGCTTTTGTTGAGATTAGTTGTGTAACATCTGATGAGCGACAAAGAATCCATATCGAGTTCAAGTATGATTTGGTTCTGATAATGTGAAATTTCAAGCCGTAAATTTTGGAGGATATTATTAAGAATAATGCCCTCAAAGTGTTGACGTACATACTTACATAAATCATTCGTATAGACTTGATTGATTGTGTTAGTTTCTTCGATGCCAAAGTAAATATGATCAGACATTAGCAGCTATTTCCAAAACACTATGATTCTTTATCAAGTTTGCTGATTATTATGGTTGGTTATTAACTCTGCCGATTATAAACTACAAATTTACGTTTGTGATTGAGCATATAGACTTCTGGTAGCGGGGACTTATCGCCATCACGCCAAAAAATCACCTGATTATCTTGACGGGTACCATCGGTCGTAAAAAGCCCACTATCCTCGGTGAGACGACGGCTTAGCTCATAATTCACCCCGCTGACTGTAATTAGAGGAGGTAATCCTACAAAGGTCACATAAGTATCTTGAAACGGTCCTTTATTAGTAACTTTACGCAAACTACTAGCCCATTTTTTGGCAATACTGCTGCCTTGACTTGCGCCATTAGCCTTGAGTTCATATTGGGTAACCGTCACTAATTCGTGACCATTGATCGCCAATACAGCCCCCCTATCATCTGTCGCAATGACCTTTAGTTGCAGTCCATCCGCTGCATACTGCCGTAATAACTGGTCTAACCTAGCCTCAATCATCTGCGCTCGAACCCGTGCTTGCCCACTGCCAGCCGGAGCATAAAGCGTAAAGAGCGCATAACTGAGAACATGGACGGTTTCCCCTTCTAACGCCCCTGCAGCTGGAATTGGTAGCGGCTCAGGCACAGGCATCACAGGTAGAGATGGGCTGCTAGGCGATAGACCTTGAGCCAATATTGGCATAGTAAGCCCTAAGCTCAAACCCACAGCCAAAGCCTGATGCCACCCTTGTCTCAAAAAAGTCATGACCATCGTTGAATAGCAGCACCAACTTTCTTCAATTTACCTTCCAAATCTTCGTAACCGCGATCGAGATGCTGTAACCCTCGTACTTCGGTACAGCCATGGGCTGCCAGCCCTGCCAAAATCAAAGCCGCTGAAGCCCGTAGATCTGTCGACTGCACAGGAGCACCTGAGAGATGAGAAACGCCATGAATAATCGCAATATTGTTGCGGGTACGAATATCTGCGCCCATGCGTTGCAGCTCTGCTACGTGACCGAGACGATTTTCAAATACGGTTTCGGTGATGACACTGTTTCCCTCTGCCAGACAGAGTAATGCTGTAAATTGCGCTTGCATATCCGTCGGAAAACCAGGGAAAGGTAAGGTCTCGATATCGACACCCGTACGTAACCCGGCTGGACTAATTTGAATGACATCGGGAGCAACCAAATCCAGACTGTAGCCAATATCTCGTAGCTTAGCGAGGGGTGCACCTAGATGCTCGGGCACCAGCGGGCCAACGGTTAACACAGAATTGGTAATCGCTCCTGCAACCAGCAAGGTCACCGCTTCAACCCGGTCTGGGATAACACTATATTCTGTGCCATGCAGTCGTTTTTTGCCGTGAATGACGATCTGATTGGTACCTGCGCCATAGATTTCGGCACCCAAACTACGACAAAACTGAGCTAAATCAACTACTTCAGGTTCTTGGGCGGCATTACTAATCACCGTTTCCCCTTGTGCTAGGGTCGCTGCCATCATGATGGTTTCGGTCGCACCAACACTAGGATAATCCAAATAAATTGGTGCTCCGAGCAACTTGTTAGCCCGAGCTTCGATCACGCCATGCTCAATCGTCACATCCGCACCCAAGGCATTTAAGCCTTTGACATGCAATGTCACGGGACGCGCCCCAATCGCACACCCGCCCGGTTGTGGCACATGGGCCATGCCGAGTCGTGCTAGCAAGGGGCCAAGGATAAAAAAGCTGGCTCTGAGCTGACTTACCATTTCGTAGGGTGCGCGGTGACTGCTAATGGTTGTAGGGTCAATTGTGAGCGTGGTGCCACTACGAATGACACTAACGCCAAGAGCCTGAAGCAGTTGGCTCAAAGTCGCAATATCAGCTAAGTGAGGAACATTATGAATAAGGCAAGGTTCTGAAGCGAGTAAGGCTCCTGCCATAATCGCTAAGGCCGAATTTTTTGCGCCACTGACAGGTAAATGACCATGGAGTGCATGACCGCCTTCTATTTTCAAATATTCGTTCTCTGCTTTAATGACTTGTTGTGCCGTCTGAACCATGGGGGTACCTAAGCTATGGCTGGTAAGGATTGTGTCACAATACCCTGCATTTAGGAAGATTTTTATAAAAACTTTTGATTTAGTCTTGCCATTTTTGATTAAGTCAGCCATTATAGGGGTATGTTGTGTCCTTTTTGCAATCATCCCAACAGTCGTGTTCTTGAATCTCGTTCTGCCGACGAAAGTTGTAGTATTCGGCGGCGGCGGGACTGTCTAGAATGTCGGCAACGCTTTACCACCTATGAGCGGGTCGAATTTGTGCCGCTAGTGGTAATCAAACGCAATGGCAAACGCGAATCTTTTGACCGTTTCAAAATCCTCAAAGGTGTGACAATTGCTTGTGAAAAAACTGGTGTCACCCGGGTACAAATTGAAAACCTAGTCGATGAAATTGAACTAGAACTCCAGCAACGCGCCCTACGAGAAGTTACGACACAATCTATCGGTGAACGGGTACTCAAAAGTTTACGCGAACTCAACGAAGTCGCTTATGTGCGTTTTGCTTCGGTTTATCGCAAGTTTCAGGGCATCAGCGATTTTGTACAAGAGCTAGAGCAAATGCCCTCAGTACATCTAAAGCGGGCTGAACTCGAAGATATGCTGCATCTCGAAACCAAGTAATTCTTGGTCATGAGAGTGATAGCGCCATCAGCAGCTAAACCGCGTCTACTGGTTGCAGCGAGTGGGACAGGCGGTCATATTTTTCCGGCCTTAGCGGTAGCCCAAGAATTAACCGACTGGGAGATCACTTGGCTGGGTGTACCAAAACGCTTAGAACAAAAATTGATACCTGAGCATTATCCGTTAGTGACCGTGTCAGTCGAGGGATTACAGGGCAAACCGAGTCTGGCCTGGTTGGGCACAGCCGCTAAACTTTGGCAATCCTTTTGGGTGGTGCGTAGGCTTTTACAGCAGCAGGGCTTTGCGGGTGTTTTTACCACAGGTGGCTATATTGCCGCACCAGCCCTTTTAGCGGCAAAGTCCTTGGGTTTGCCAGCCTTGTTACATGAATCCAATGCCCTACCCGGAAAAGTCACCCGAGTTTTAGCCCGTTGGACGCAGGGTGTGGGTCTCGGATTTGCCGAAGCAGAAGATTGGCTTAGGGGTGCTGAGACCCGCTGGGTGGGTACCCCGGTGCGTCCAGAGTTTTTTCAGCCGTCACCTTTGCGTAAGTTGACCTTAGACTCACAAGCGTCAGTACTAGTGATCATGGGCGGCTCACAAGGAGCACAGGGCATCAATCGTCTGGTCACCGAAGCCGCGCCTGTCTGGTTGGCTCAAGGTTTGCAAGTAGTTCATCTGACGGGGGCTAAAGAATTTGAATCCTGTCAACAAGCTTTACAGCATCCTAATTATTTTCCGATTCCCTTTTGGCAAGATATGGCAGCGTTACTCTATCGGGCAGATCTCGTGATTGCGCGCTCAGGAGCTGTCAGTGTTGCCGAGCTGTGTGCTACGGGGCGAGCGAGTATTCTAATTCCCTTTCCTTTTGCCACTGATAATCACCAAACGATCAATGCGCAAACCCTAGTTAATCGCGGCGCCGCACTGATGTTCCCCGAAAAAGACCTAAGTGCAGTAGTCCTAACCCGGACAGTTTTAGCTCTGATTAAAGATACTGCCGCTTGTCAAAAAATGGGCGAACAGGCCCGTCAACTGAGCCGTCCGCAGGCAGCGACCGAGATGGCGCGGTGGTTACGCGAGGTCATGACCCCTAGCTAGAACCTATCGGGCTGCACTTACCGAAGTTGCATTTGCTGAGTCAGAAGTCTCAGCAAATGATAGTTGCTGGAGCCACTGATAAGCAACAAAATTTAAAAGAATGCCATTGCCAAACACCAGCGTAATTAAAGCAATCTGATACCACTGCACCGGACTCACTGCCAGATCAGCCGCAATGTGAGCAACATTAAGCACGGAGTAGCTCATAGTCAATAAAAAATGAGCTAGCCGCCATGGTCGCGTATCTTTAAATAAAACAAAAATAATAGCCAGTATCGGAATAGCATAAAACCCCAACATTAACCAAAGATCTAAATGTGGCGCAAAGTGGTGGGTATGGGGCATGACAATATCTTCCCCATAAAACAGTGGGATCAATCCAAGTTGGGTGTGAAAGATCATACCAAAGAGAAAGATAGCCCAGAGTGTAATAACTTTGATCTGGATGCTTATTGTGTAGGGTTTTTCAGTGCTCATTTTTGTAGCTCTGTAAATCTTCCTTAAGTCTAGATTTGGGTCGAGCAAGGGGTCTCTACCGGATGGTATAGGTACCAAAAAACAGCAGGTTCTATAGTTCCAGTGTTGACACTTGTGAGACCACCATGGATAACAATCACGCTGTAATCAGTATTTTTCCGACCCATCAAGAGGCAGAAAGTGCGGTCATCGAACTGCAAAAAGCAGGTTTTGATATGCATAAAGTCTCCGTTATCGGGCAAGATTACCAGACACTCGAAAAGCCCCAAGGTTTTTTTAGCTGGAAAGATACCGCCAAATCTGGGGCTACCGAAGGCGGCTACTGGGGATCATTCTTTGGCGGCTTATTTGGTATTTTGACGGGAGCTGGCCTACTGTTTGTACCAGGCGTTGGACAAGTGATTATTGCTGGCCCCATCGTTGGCGTACTCGCAGGTTGGCTGGAAGGATTAATACTTGGTGGTGCTGGTGGCGCAGCACTTGGCGGTCTGACTGGCGGTTTGATTGGCCTAGGCATTCCCAAAGAAAAAGCCATCCGTTATGAAACCGAGCTTAAAGTGGGCAAATTTTTGCTGATGGTCACCGGTAGTACCGAAGACGAAGCCCAGGCAACGCGAATTATCGATCCTGCCCGGGCTAAACCGCTGGTTGCGACAGTTTAGCCTGATCAAAAACCCTGTCGCTGCCATTGACTGAGCAGCGGCAGATCAATTATCAAACCCATCCCTCACCAATCCCATCAGGTAACCCCCATGGAAATGCAGATATCTGGAGCACATCAAGCGACGTATGATGCTGTTTTTCAACATCCAATCGCCCACAATTTGCAGTGGCATGATGTGCGCTCTATGCTCAGTGCCTTAGCTGATGTGACTGAGGAGCATAACGGCAATCTAAAATTTACCCGCAATGGTGAGACTCTCTTTATTCACCCACCGCGCCACAAAGACCTGTCGGATGTCGAAGAGCTGATGAAGATTCGCCATTTTCTTGAGCACTCTGATGTTAAAACCTTAGGCATCATCACGCCTGGTTTGCACTTGTTGGTAGTGATGGATCACCGTGAGGCGCGCGTCTACAGAACCGAACTCCATGGCGCTGTGCCAGAGCGTATCTTGCCCTATGATCCAGACGGCACCTATCGCCATTTACATTACGTCGAAGACTATGGTAGTGGGCAACGTAAACCTGAACTCAAAACATTTTATGAGGCGATCGAACGGACACTAGTTGGAGCCGAAAAAATTCTGATCTTCGGGAATGCAACCGGATCAAGTAGCGCTATGGCCCATCTGCTTGTAGAACTCGAACGCCATCATCCACAGATTGCCCAGCACATCGTAGGTACCGTTGTCGTAGACGAACATCACATGACCGAAGGCCAGTTGCTAGCCCAAGCTCGGGAATTTTATGCAGCACAATTTTCTATACCTGAGAGCAACGGGAGTTAGTTATGACACCGCTATCACCCCTTACTAAGAGCAACCATACTGGACGTAAAGCCTACTTGGTAGGAGGTGGTATCGGCTCCTTAGCTGCGGCAGCTTTTATGATTCGTGATGGCGGTATCTTAGGCCGCAATATCACCCTTTATGAAGCCTTGCCCGTGGTCGGCGGGAGCTTAGATGGTGGTGGTAACCCTCGCGATGGCTACACGCTACGCGGAGGGAGGATGCTTACTACCGATAATTATGAGTGTACTTGGGGTCTTTTTAAATCAATTCCTTCGCTCGAATTTCCGGGTAAATCGGTATTTGATGAAACAATCGAATTTAATATACATCATCTGTCGCACTCGCGCGCCCGGATTGTCGATCAAAATCGTGTCAAGGTTGATGTTACCTCGATGGGGTTCTCGCTCCAAGACCGTATTGAGCTACTCAAACTCACCGAGATGAGTGAAGAAAAGTTGGAGGCGAGTCGCATTATAGATTGGTTATCACCACCCTTTTTTAAGACCAATTTTTGGTATATGTGGTCAACGACCTTTGCCTTTCAGCCCTGGCATAGTGCCGCCGAATTCAGACGTTATCTCCATCGTTTTATGCTGGAATTTTCGCGGATCGAAACTTTAGCTGGGGTCAAACGCACGATTTATAATCAATTCGATTCGCTGGTCAGACCGCTTTCATCTTGGCTCAAGGCGCAAGGGGTTAATCTTGTTACTAATTGCCTTGTCACAGACCTGACGCTCAAAACAGAGCAGGACAAACTGGTAGTCACAGAGATCCTCTGCCTGCGCGATAGCGTACAACAGACGGTAGCTGTCGCAGCGGGGGATCTGGTATTTTTTCAAAACGGTTCTATGACCGATGCTGCGAGCTTTGGGTCGATGACCCGCGCACCTGAACAGCTGACCAAAAAAGAAAGCGGCGGCTGGGCATTATGGGAAAAGCTAGCCCAAGACCATCCCGAATTTGGGCAACCACAAGTGTTTAATTCCAGCATCCCCGAATCATTTTGGGAGTCTTTTACAGTTACGCTCAGAGATACGACTTTCTTTGACCAAATGGAGCTGTTTTCGGGTAACCCAGCGGGAACCGGGGGCTTGGTCACCTTCAAAACTTCCAATTGGCTACTATCAATCGTCCTAGCCTATCAGCCCCATTTTGTCCATCAACCTTCTGATATCCAAGTATTTTGGGGCTATGCTCTGCATCCAGACCGTGTTGGCAACTTTGTGCCCAAATCCATGTCTGAGTGTACTGGTCACGATATCTTACAAGAGCTTTGTGGTCACCTTAATTTTGATCTCGATACGGTTCGCTCCGCTACGTGTATTCCTTGCCGTATGCCTTATATCACCAGCATGTTTATGCCGCGCTCTGCCACTGACCGACCCTGGCCTGTCCCCAAAAACTCAAAGAATCTAGCCTTTATTAGCCAATTTGTTGAAATCCCTGAAGATGTCGTATTTACCGTCGAATATTCGGTGCGCGTCGCCCAGATGGCGGTTTATCAACTCTTGGGCATTGATCGCGAAATCCCGCCGATTTTGCATTACGACAGGTCTCTTAAAGTAAAATTTGATGCAGTAATCAAAGCATTTTTATAAACATTATTCGGTGTCATTGATGAGCATTGCCCTCAAATCCCCAAATTTAGCTAAGCCTAGTCTCAATCTCTGGTGGTGGGGTCTATTGCTGATCATAACTATCTTTGGCCTAGCTTATCTTGCCTATAACCAGTTTGTTGTGGTGCCACGACAGCAAGCCCAGCGTAAGGTGGAAACAGCTTTGGTCACACGCACTATGCTGACACTCAGTATTTTGGCGAATGGAACCGTACAGCCTGAACGCTCAGTCAATGTCAGCCTGAAAGTAGCCGGAATTCTCAAACAATTACTGGTCAAAGAAGGTGACATTGTCCAAAAAGGGCAGGTACTAGCCTATATGGATAACTCCAATTTACTCGGGCAATTGCGTCAAGCTCAAGGTACTCTTGATGCGGCGCAAGCTAACTTAAACCGGGTAATAGCAGGCAATCGTTACCAAGATATTGCTCAAGCCAAAGCCCGCTTGCAAGATGCCCAATTTGCACTGCGTCAAACTAATAATGACTTTCAGCGTAATCAGATGCTAGGTAGTCTAGGTGCTATTTCTAAACAGGTTGCTGATAATGCTGCAACCACCCGCAATCGAGCGCAAGCCCAAGTTAAGCCATACCAAGAGGCTATGGCACTGGCTCAAGCCGGGGCACGACCAGAGGATATTGATCAAGCACGCGCTCAGGTGACATCAGCCCAAGGGGCACGCCAAATTATTCAGGCCAATCTCAATGACACGGTCATTCGGGCGGCTTTTAGTGGGGTTGTAGCGCGGAAATTTTCTGATCCCGGGGCTTTTGTTACGCCCACTACGGCGGGTAGTTCGGCATCATCTGCAACTTCATCTTCGATCTTGTCGATGGCCTCGACCAATCAAGTTGTAGCCCAAGTAGCGCAAGCCAATATTGCCCAAATTCATAATGGATTGGTAGCAGCGATACAGGCTGATGCTTATCCAGGAAAAACTTTTACAGGCCGGGTTACCCAAATCGCAACCCAAGCTGATGTCGTACAAAATGTGACCAGCTTTGAAGTCAAGACCTCAGTTGCTGACCCTCAACATTTATTAAGATCGGGGATGAATGTGAATGTGACCTTTAATGCTGGTCAGTTAGACCATGTATTGGTCGTGCTGACGGGGGCAATTGTCCAACAAAATCATGCGCAAGGCGTATTTGTCACAAAAGACAAAGGCGATCCCGATCCAATTTTTGTACCGATTGTCGTCGTCATCCACGATGCAGCAGTGGCAGCTCAGACTAGCAGAATCATTCACATCCAAGATGGTGTGATTGTCGAGACGGCAAATGTTACTAAAACCCCAGGAGATAACCTTTATGAACCAACAAATTCTGCTTAGGTCGTCGGCCTTTAAGCTTGATCAGAGCAATTTTGCCTTAGTTGAGACCGGGCATCATCATGAATAAATCTCAAGCTATTTCTCTCGACGCGCTATGGAAATCAGCTGTCATTACTGATAAATTTTTTGACCCCAGCTCAAATATAGGTTTGCCTCCCTTGGCTCAACGCTATTTGGTACACGCGATCACCGCTGGTAAGCGACTCGCTTCATCGGTCAGACTAGCGATGCACGGTGAGATCAAACTCCAGCAAAAGTGGTACCCCTTCAAGGCAGAAGAAGTCATCTGCTGGCAGCGCGGCATGATCTGGCGGGCAACTACCTGGATGAACGGTCTACCGATTTGGGGAGCTGATTGGGTCATTGATGGTATTGGCGAGACCCAGTGGAAAATCCTAGGACTGTTTCCCGTAGTACAGGCATGCGGTGACGATATTACACGCTCGATAGTAGGTCGCGCCCAAATCGAGTCGATTTGGTTGCCCTCTGTCCTCTGTACACCTGATATTGCCTGGATAGAGTTAAATGATTCACAGCTACAGGCCACCTTCACAACGCTCGGCGAACCTGCCAAACTTACCCTGACGGTTGATGATCAAGGGTTACTCACGCAACTAAACTTCAGGCGCTGGGGTAATCCCGATGGCGGAAAATTTGCCTACGTTGACTTTGGGGGCATCGTCGAGCAATCTGGTACCTTTGACGGCTACACGATCCCGACTTGCCTACGTATTGGTTGGTATTGCGGGAGCAGCCGCTTTGCCGCAGAGGGTGAATTTTTCCGCTGTATAATTGACCAAGCTATCTATCACTAATCAATCCCAAAAATAATGTTGCGAGCACAAAATAATCTGAGTTGGAGTTGTACATCATGCCTACTACCAGCGATTTCAAGGACTACTACGCTATCCTCGGAGTCAGCAAAACCGCCACCGCTGATGAGATCAAACGCGCCTATCGCAAATTAGCGCGCAAACACCACCCTGATGTGAATCCAGGTAACCCAGAAGCTGAAGATAAATTTAAAGATATCAACGAAGCCAATGAAGTGATATCCAATCCTGAATCACGGGAAAAGTATGACCAGTTTGGACAGTATTGGAAAGAAGCTGCCGCTGGGGGTACGCCGCCGACCCGTGCGCCGAGTGCTGGATTTGAGCAGTATGGTGACTTTAATGATTTTATTAATGACTTACTCGGCGGTAGATCCGGGCGCACCCGCACCTCAGAGGGACAAGAGTTTAGTGGATTTCGGAGTCAAGCCCCTGCCCCTGATACGGAAGCGGCTATCATGCTAACCTTCTCAGAAGCCTTTCATGGTACCCAAAAGCGGTTGCAATTAGATGATGAAACTATCCATGTTCGTATTCCTGCCGGAGCCACAGCCGGGAGTCGCATGCGGATCAAAGGGAAAGGCCGCTCTAGTCTTTTTTCGCAACAGCGGGGCGATTTGTATCTGACCATTGATCTCGTGCCACATAGGTTTTTTCAGTTTTCGGGTAGTAACCTGACCTGCGAAGTCCCGCTTCGTCCCGATGAAGCGGTTTTAGGCGCTCAGATCCAAATACCAACACCAGATGGCCTAGTGACGATGACGGTACCTAAAGGCATACGCTCTGGGCAGTCTCTACGGCTACAGGGTAAGGGTTGGTTATTACCGCAGGGCAATCGGACTGACTTGTATGTAAAACTTCAGATCGTATCCCCGAAGCAATTGAATGAAATCGAACAAGCCTGCTATGAAAAGATTCAGGAAAACAGTAGTTTTAGTCCGCGTTCTACCTTAGAAGGAGTTGTATTATGACCGAGTTGAGACTCTCCAAGATAGTGGTTTCCCAGGCTGGTGATCAGCTTTATACCTTTGATCAAGCTGCTTTAGTAACAGAAACTTCCATCATCTTGATTGAACATTTTGCACAAATAGGCTTGATTGAACCAGTAGGCTCAATGCTACATGCCGCAGAGATTGCCCGTATTGCGCAAATTCAACGGTTACGTCATGATCTAGGGCTCAATCTTGTCGGCGTAGCCATGGTCTTAGACATGGCTCAAGAAATCGCGCAACTACGGGCACGACTTAAAGCTGCACAAAAATAAAGATCTCTCTCTTTAGGTATAGTTGCGAATACTTAGCTGCGTAGAAAATACAAGTACTAGTAGATCCTCTGCCTTTTTAATTGGGGAATTAAGGCACTCTTAGGTAAAAGTTGGATTTCTGAATGTACATAAAGTAAGGTTTTTATTTCTAGCCCCTCTATCCCCAAAATCAAGCTTGAGGGGCGACTTCTCTCAACAGGAAACTAACGACATGGAAAGTGATTATCTGATTATTGGCAGTGGGCTTTCGGCTCTAGTTTTTGGGGCATTGATGGCCCAATCTGGTAAGCGCGTTCAAATCCTAGAAGCCCATGAACATCCGGGAGGATTTGGTCATACTTTTGGCATGGCCAAAAAATATAAATTTAATGCTCAGTTTCATTATGTTTGGGACTGTGGTGAAGGTCATACCGTTAATCAAGTTCTCAAAAAATTAGATTTAGACCAAGAAGTAACCTTTGAACGCTATGACCCACAGGGTTTTGATCACATGAGAATGCCCGGTTATGCACTAGATATTCCCTCAGATCCGCAAGAACTTGGCGACCGACTAACTAAGCTATTTCCTACAAGTGCTGATAGTATTCGTAAGTTTATCGCTGAAGTCCAAAAAGTCCGCTCAGGGCTCAAGGATCTCTCACCACCGCTCGAAGCCTGGCAGTTGTTGACGAATTTAGGGGAAGTTACTTCTACTCTAAGATATTTAAATAGTACGCTTCAAGATGTCTTTGATCAATTTGAGTTACCTCAAGAAGCTCAAACATTATTAGCCTTACAATGGCCAGATTTTTTGTTACCGCCAAATCAGCTTTCTTTTTATGCCTGGGTAATTTTATTTACTGGCTATCAGGAAGGAGCTTTTTATCCTACGCATCATTTTGAGCACGTTATTAATTCGCTGGTTAAAGTTATTGAAGCTCATGGTGGTAAGCTGTTTTTTGACCATGAAGTAACCGAATTTATGGTCAATAATAAAGAAGTAGGCGGTGTTAAAGCTATTAATAAATTAACTAATGAAACCCATCAATTCACAGCCAAAGTAACGATTTGTAATATGGATCCCAAAAAAGCTGCACGCATGATTGGTATCAATCAATTTTCTTGGTCAGTGCAACAAAGGTTAAATTATGACTATTCTCCTTCTAATTACATGGCTTACTGTGTTGTTAAAGATTTAGATTTACGGGACTACGGCTTTGGTAAATGTAATACTTTTCACACAGGCCATCGCGACTTAAATCAAGCTTTTTATGAAATGTACACGATGAATAATTTCTCTAATCCTAGTTTTGCGATCACAACCCCGACTTTGTTGACCAATAACCATGAAGATTGTCCGCCTGATTGTCAGATTGTCGAATTTTTGACGGTTGCTAACTATCATTATTTTAAAGAACTCTTAGCTACTGATCCTAAAGCCTACCGACAAAAAAAAGAGGAAATTTTAGAGAGTATTTTAGATGTGGTTGAAGCACAGTATATTGCTAACTTTAGAAAATATCTGGTCTTCAAAATTACTGGTAGTCCTACCACTAATGAACGATTTTGTTGGTGTCCACAAGGTAATTCCTATGGCTCAAGTTTAACCCCGCATAATATGGGCTTAGGTCGACTCAATCATCAATCATCCCTCAAGAATTTCTATTTTTGTAATGCCTCATCAGGCTATCCAGGCTTTGCAGCAACATTTTGGACGGGAGCCCTACTCTATCAGCGATTATCGGGGGACAGCATCTTGCCTTCCAACAAAACTATGGTGCAGGAAGTTAAATCATGAGAGTTGCTATTATTGGTGGGGGAGCCAGTGGCATGATTACAGCTTACTTACTCAATAAAAAAGGCTATCACGTAACAGTTTTTGAAAGACAGCCAATCCTGGGCGGTCATATACGTACCCTCAATAAAAATGTCATCTCAGATAAATTTACACAAGGGCAATTTTTGGAAGCTGGGGTCATCGAGTTTCCTAATGTATTTTTTAATTTCTTAAACCTAATGAAAGAATTGAATATGGAGCTAGAGCCCATCAATATTGGCTCAGCTTTATTTCTCAAAAATGGTGATTATTATCTTTCATCTTTAGATATTGAAAAAAACTTTACGGGATTTAAACGTGTCAAGGAATACCTTAAGCTGGATGCTCTTTATCTGCAATCTCTTGGCTTATGGATTAAAACGCGGCTCTCTCAATTTCAAAATTTGCATAATCAGCCGATGTCTAACTATTTGAAGTCTGCATCGCTTGGTGATTGTTGGATGGAATTACTAACCATGTATAGTTACACAACACCCTTTGAATTAGTAGATAATTTCCCTGCCGAAATCGGTATCCCTGTACTCCGCGATTATGTATTTGTGCCTTGGTATCGGCTTAAAGGTGGTGTTTATTCCTATATCGAAAAGATCATTGACCAATTCCAAGGTGATATTTTATTGGATGTGCAAGTTACTAAGATTACACGAAATGATAATTTGGTTAGCATTACATTAGCGGATGGCAGTACACGCGATTTTGATAAGGTAGTGTTAGCAACGCCACCGGATCAGGTATTAAAGTTACTTGCTGACCCAACGCCAGCAGAACTAAAAAGATTTTCAGCCTGGCAGCCCAATCAAGGACAGACGATTATCCATACGGATACCTCGATGTATACGCGCTATGGTATTCATTACTTATCAGAGTTTGACTTTATGCAGGGTGATCAGGGCTGGGGTTACAATGCTTGGCTCAATCAGCTGTGTGGCATCACTTCAGAGACACAATATAGCCTAGCCTTCAATCTGGAGAGTTTGATTGCTAAAGAGGCGATTATCCATACTCAAGATCATCAGGCTTCACTTTATTGCGTAGAGGCTTTTGCCCATAGAAACGAAGTCATCGCGACTAACGGCATAAATAATACTTATCATGTTGGTGCTTATCTCGGTGATGGCCTACATGAAGGAGCCACTACCTCAGCTATGCGTGTGGCAGAACTTATAGGTTAAATCAATTCGCGGCGGTCTTCGAGCGCACGGGCTAGGGTCATCTCATCGGCATATTCTAAATCCCCGCCCATGGGCAAACCGGAAGCCAAACGGGTTACCTTCACAAAAGGTTTGAGTAATTTACCCACATACAAAATCGTCGTCTCGCCTTCAACACTAGGGTTGATGGCCATAATGACTTCGCTGGTGTCATCACGATTAACGCGTTGCACGAGTTCTTTGACTTTGAGTTGCTCCGGGCCAATGCCTTCCATCGGGGAGAGCACACCACCCAAGACGTGATATAGGCCCTTAAATTCGCGGGTACGTTCTAGGGCAATGATATCTCTGGGTTCGGCGACCACACAGAGTTTGTCGTGTTCTCGTCCGGGATTACTGCAAATATCGCAGGGGTCTTCGGCAGAGAGCGTAAAGCATTCGCGGCAAACCCCAATTTGTTCGGTGGCATCAATGAGCGTTTGCGCCAGCTGAAGAGTTTCCGTTTTGGGTCGTTTGATCAGATAAAAGGCGAGTCGTTGCGCACTTTTAGGGCCAATCCCCGGCAAACGCTGGAGCTGCTCAATCAGGCGTGCTAAAGGACGGGTATACACCAGCGTTAAAACAAGCCGGGGATGTTGATGCCGCCAGTTAGTTCTTCCATTTTTATACGCATGGCTTCGGTAGAACGGGCATAGGCATCCTTAAACGCTGTCAAGACCAAGTCTTCTAAAAAAGCAGACTCTTCGGTGAGGGCTTGCGGATCAATTTTGAGACTAAGAGGTTCTTGATTGCCATTCATGGTGACGGTAATTAGACCGCCTGCGGCACTCCCGGTTACGGTCAGTTCACCTAGCTCATCTTGGAGACGGGTAGCATTTTGTTGTACTTGCTTTGCTTTTTTGAGTGCTTCTTGCATCTGGGCAAATTGACCAAATCCCTTCGCCATAACCTAAACTCCATCATCGTAGTGGCTTGTCTGCCGTGAACATCCATCTTAACATCCCCTCACATCGCTAGCCGCTATCATAAAAATGTAAGTTAGAGGTATCTTGATGAACCAGTTACTATGGCGTTACAGTTTGGGTTCTATGCTAATCAGTGCCTTAACGTTGCCAACTTATAGTCAAACCACTTCATTACCTCCACTTTTACCCGAATCACTAACTACGAATACAATCTATTTATCACCCCAGCCAACTGGAGATAATCCAATTTTGGGTGCCTTGGCGAATAAGTGGGGACTGATACCCGTTAGTTGTAGCTCAGAAGCTACTATTATCTTTATGGAAACAAAATCAGTCTGTGTTCAACCAACCTCAGTACTAACGGCGGGCCGCTATATTTACAGTCCGCAAGCTAATTACTTGCAGCGTTTTGAGCCACCTAATGCGCCGCTTCCTCAATTTACCTTTACCAATGCCCTGACCTATAGTAACTGTGTTGAGGGCATCCTCCAGATGTACCAAAGCCCAAGTAGTACGGCAGCCAAAGCAAAGCCAGGTAGTTGCGCTAGAGAAATCGCGAAGGTTTATGGTGTGGGTGGGCTGACTCAGGCTCAGGCTCTAAATATACTCCAAGCCGCCGATGCCTATGCGACGCAAGGACTATCGTCGCGTTTGTATCCACCGCGTGGTCAACGTGATCGCATTGCAGACTTATTTGGACTGCGCTACAAAATTGATCCGGTTGCCGTGCCAATGGGTAAGTAATTTTGTTGTTTACTTCCTGTAACTTCTGCAAAGGGAATGGTTTCACTTTTGGGAGCTACTAACATGCATCGCAACAACAATACAGCAGTAGCAATAATCTGTCCGCTTGTTTGAGGACTTGGGTCAGTTGCCAATACGCTTAGGTTAGCAATTTAATTGAGACCAACGCATTTCCGGAGTTGACGAAGTATGAAACCCCAGCCACTTATACCTTGACTAATCGCTTTAACTGCTCGGCCACTGCATCCATCAACTCCGGGCGTTTAAGTGCTACTGCCAAAATCATTGTGCCCTGCAAAGTACTGATCATATGAACAGCTAATGTGGCAGCATCAGCGCGCGCGGCGTTGCCGTTACCGCAAGGATCGCCTAATGCCGACTCAACCCAAGCTAGTAGCCGCCTGAAAAATCGTCTCGCGGCTTGCGATACAGCGTCTGGCAAATCCCTCGACTCTGCTCCTAACATACAACCCAAACAAATCATCCCGTCATTCTGTACAGCCGCTGCATAGACATTACAGAGTCGCTGCAAATGGTCTTCTACCGTTGCTTGTGTGAGATCAACAAGACCCAACGCCGCCGCTAGCTTATTGCTATAGTGATCAACCACCGCAGCTCCTAGCAAAGCCTTCTGCGGAAAATGGTAATGCACACTGGCGGCCTTAATCCCCACATCTGCTGCTAGATCGCGATAACTCACCGCCTCAAAGCCACCGCGGCGAATCCGGATCTCTGCTGCCTCAAGAATTTCAATCGCTTTTGCTGAATAGTCTGTTACACAATCATTCATGCTTTCAATTATCTAACGTTAGATAGGGGGTTGACAACCACCCTTACTTCACGCCATGATTTACCTAACGAACGTTAGATAGATAAAGGTTCGTTAGGTAAAACCTTGTAATTGGAGAAATGCCATGAAAGTCTACGAATACAAAGCGTTCCCCAACCCTTGGCGGGTGCGCATGGCTCTAGCAGAAAAGAGGCTGACCAATCAAGTCGAGTTTATCCAAGTTGATCTACCGCATGGCGAGCATAAGCAGTCAGCCTTCCTAGCAAAAAATCCAGCGGGTACTGTACCCTTACTCGAACTTGATGATGGCACGTATATTGCCGAATGTACGGCCATGACTGAGTATTTTGATCATTTTGTGGATGAACCAACCCTGACTGGAAAGAGTGCAAAGGAACGGGGCATGATCCATATGATGCAACGGCGCATAGAAGCAAATTTACTCGATGCGATCGCCAATTACTTCCACCATGCCACGCCCGGTTTAGGTTTTGAAGCCTATCAAATTCAGGAATGGGGAGAAAAGCAGAAAGTCCAGGCGCTTGTGACCCTGAACGACTTAGATAAATTATTGGCGACTCAGCCTTACATCGTAGGAGGTCACTTTACTGTGGCAGATATTACGGCTTTAGCTGGGTTGGCTTTTGGTGGTTTTTGCCAAATTATGATTCCCGAAACAGCAACCCATCTGAAAGCCTGGCACGACCGTATGCAACAACGACCTAGTTTTAGTGCGTAATTGCGATTGATTAGTTTGGGAGAATAACGTGATGCAACTCAATGCTGATTTTACAAAACGGGTGGTGGTTCATGGGGCAGCGATACCTTGGCAAGCACCACCAATCCTTGGCGTCGAAAGGCGAATGCTTGATCGCATCGGGGATGAAGTAGCACGGGCAACCACAATTGTCCGCTATGCTCCGAATACTCAATTCTCTCCCCATACGGCGAAGAATTTTTGGTGTTAGAAGGGGTGTTTCAGGATGAACAGAGGGACTACCCGATTGGCACCTATGTCCGCAATCCCCCCATATGCCTAGATCAACAATCGGTTGTATTATTCTGGTCAAACTTTGGCAATTTGACCCAGACGATCGCACCCAAATTACACTTGACACAACGAAACAGCAATACATTCCTGATTTGATGAGACCTGGTGTTAGCACGATGTCACTATTTTCCGACGCTCGAGAAACGGTTCAACTAGAACGATGGGAGGCAAATGCATCAATTGACTTACGCGGACTGCGTGGGTTAGAAATTTTTGTGATCAAAGGTGGCTTTAGTGAAAGCGGTGAGATCTTTCTGATGTACTCTTGGTTACGGTTGCCCCCACATTCTCGACCTTTAGCGCAATCTGGTGCAGAGGGCTGCAAAATTTGGCTAAAGCAGTTGAGCTCGCGAACTCTTCGCTGAAATCTCCAGTGAGTACCGTAAGCTGGTTCAATCACGCAAAAGTTGCTGTAAATCACTTTATAAATAGTTTGCTAGCTCACACTTGCCTTACTTTCTTTCTTCAACCAACCCCCTATTTGGTCTGGGCTGTAATATCTCTTAAAAAGTTGTCAGTAAGACAATCAGCTAAGATGTTCTGTTCAATCGACAACCCCAGACCGAGAAAAATAAAGCACCAATTCGCTACGATAGGGTCTAGAAAGCTTCTGCTGATCAACAAACTTATACACTTTCCGCTTATAGAATAAGGTATGGTAAAGAACCTCAGTCTTGTGAACCACCTGAGTGTGGAAGAATTAGAAAAGCGCTACCGCCAAGCAACGGACGGGGTGGAACGCACCCACCTGCAAATTATTTGGT
>JBBRQP010000049.1:0-21917 GCA_038226175.1 Gloeobacterales cyanobacterium | reverse complement strand
GCTTCCAGAGCAACCTTGGCCTTAAACGCTGAGCTGTGTTTTTTGCGGGTCTCTTTCATCTCATTGCTCCTGTTGGTGTCCAGTTTACGGAGCAGGAGACTCGCTTAACTAGCTGTCCAGTTTTCCGGATCCACTATAAGGAACCAATTTTTTATAATCCCCATTTGATGGCTGTTGCCTGGAGCCAATTAGTTTGCTGTAACTGTCCTAGAGTTTGATTAACCCACTGGCGCAGGTCGTCTGAGGCTAAGCCTTTGGGTAAGCCGATGGCTAATAGATAGCCCTGGAGCGGCGTACTGAGTAGACGTAAGTTTGTATCTTGCTTGACCCAGCCAGCCAGCACGGTGTTATCAGCTGAGACCGCGCGTACTTGTCCTTGGGCTAATAGTTGACGCGCAGCGGCATAATCGGAGACGGGCATAACGGTCGCTTGTGGCAACAGACGAGCTAAGCCATTGATTGAACTGGAATGCGCGAGTACGGCAATTTTTGCCTGATCAAGATCGGCTAACTTTTGCGCTGGATCGCTAGTTTGCAAGAGTAAGGCTTGATAAGGACGATAGTAGTCTGAGGAAAAATCAATTACCCGCGTGCGTTGGGCGGTCAAACTAAGATTACCAATTACCATATCGACCGTGCCGAGTTCAATGGCCTCTAAACGTTCTTGGGCTGTGAGTAGCTTGAACTGAACTTGAGGAGTGCCAAAGAGTTGTTGGGCTAACTTACGACCTAGCTCCGGTTCTAAGCCCGTCACTTCTTCTTTATTAAGGGAAGTTAACGGTGAATCACTGACATAAAGACCAACTATAAGATGACCTCGCGCTTGAATTTCGCGTAAGGGCCGAGCAGAAAGGGTAGTGCTTGATATCCCCAGCAAAAGTCCCAAAATGCAAACTTTTGCCGAGGACGACACTATTTTTTGGCGTAGGAAACAACAGCTGAGAATACAGCCGGGTCAAGAATCGCTAACTGGGAGAGCATCTTACGGTTGATCTGGACATCTGCTTTGTGCAGACCATCAATCAAACGGCTGTAAGAAATGCCTTCTGCCCGGGCTGCGGCATTGACGCGAGTAATCCAGAGACTGCGGAAATCACGTTTTTTCTCGCGGCGGTGACGATAGCTGTACTTGAGGGCTTTCATGACCTGTTGGTTAGCCGGACGAAATAAACGTGAGTGCGAACCCACGAAGCCTTTAGCTAATTTCAGGACTTTATTACGACGTTTGCGGGCGACGTTACCCCGTTTGACGCGAACCATAACTCAACTCCCAGAGATTTAGTGTTTCAGTGCCTGTGGATAGGGACACTGACGCATGACTTTGTACAGCTCACAATCCGGAACTACGGCTTTACCCGTCAGTGTACGAAGTCGTTTGCTGCTTTTGTGTTCATTCAAGTGATTCTTGCCTGCCCGTTTGCGCCGCAGTTTGCCGGAACCCGTCAATTCGTAACGCTTGGCCGCTGAGCGGTTGGTTTTCATCTTAGGCATGGGAATTTAGTCTAACCACAGTCTTTTAGAATACCTGATTGCCACCTACTTTGTATAGGGCTTCAGGCTTTGTTGATCAATTGCCAGCCGACAGTGACGAGGATCGAGTAGAGCGCAAGTCGTAACACTGGCTTGGGCATAATGGTACACAGTTTGGCACCGACAAGCACACCAGGCACAGTACCCGCCCAGATCGGCAAGACCAAGTTCCAATCCACATTACCCAGACTCCAGTGACCAACAGCCGTAAAAATTAGCAAAATTGCGGCTTGGACAATATCCGTACCCACTAGTTTTTGGGGGTCAAGCCGGAAAAAAGCAATCATGGCTAGGGCAAATAGTGAACCAGAACCCACACTGGTCAAACCCACCGCTGCCCCCAAAATTGCGCCCACTGCTATGGTGGCAATTTGTCCAGAGCGTTCTTTGAGATCAAATTTAGGCGGTTCTGGTAACTTGACATCTTTGGCAAAAAACTGGATCGCCATAATAGCCAGTGAAGAAGCGGCTACAGCAAAGATCACAAAACCCAACACATGAATCAGGGATTTATCTAAATTTTTAATCCCTTGAATTTTTGCCCACCAGAGGACTGCGATCCCGACAGCGGAACCCGGAATACTACCAAAAGTCAACCATTTTACGATTTCTAAGTCTACGGTCTGTTGTTTCCAATGCTTATACCCACCCACCACTTTCATTAAGGTTGCCGATACGATGTCAGAACCGATCGCCATCGTCGGAGGAATATGAAAAAATAGGATAAGTAGGGGTGTCATGAGGGCTGCACCGCCAACGCCAGTCAGACCAACTACGGTACCAACCAAAAAACTTGCGAAGATTAGAGTCAAGGTCACAGCCTTTGCTCCCAAAAAGTGTAAAGTAGAACACAATTCAAATGGCTTTCAGGCTTATTTGAATTAGAGAGTAAGCTAACACAGAAATCTTATAGATTATAATTTAATTGTATTCGACTTAGACGTTGTGCAGTTGCCTTGATGGCGAAAAGCTGAGCAAAGATCCGCCTAATTGCGTACACTACAAAAAGATAGCTTTTGCGAACTGGATCATGACAGAAGACCAATCCCAAACCACCCCGCCGGGTACGCCTTCAGAAGAACTTCCCACTGTTGATATGCAACAGTTCCTAGAAGCTCTTGGACAAGCTCAGATTCAATTACAAGAAAAAGAGCAACAATACACCCGTCTCTATGCTGATTTTGATA
Source organism: Gloeobacterales cyanobacterium (assembly GCA_038226175.1). Classification (GTDB taxonomy): domain Bacteria; phylum Cyanobacteriota; class Cyanobacteriia; order Gloeobacterales; family Anthocerotibacteraceae; genus JBBRQP01. The sequence goes on along the minus strand of JBBRQP010000049.1, from coordinate 19,200 downwards.
ATTTCCGCCGTCGTACACAGCGCGAAAAAGAAGAAATTCAGGGTCAAGCGGTGGGTTCTACGGTGCTCGCTTTGCTGCCTGCCTTAGATAATTTTGAACGGGCTAAAACCCATATCCAACCAGAAACTGAGCGTGAGGAAGCCCTCAACAATAGCTACCAAGCTCTCTATAAGCAATTACTGACCTTGATGGAAAAGCTAGGTGTCGTCGCCATGGATGTGGTGGGCCAACCTTTTGATCCCAAACAACATGAAGCAATTGCTCATGAGCCGTCAGACCTCTATACAGAGGAAACCGTGGTTATGGAATTTCAAAAGGGTTACTTCCTCGGTGAGAAAGTTTTACGTCCTGCCATGGTCAAAGTAGCAACACCACAATAGACTGTGCAGTTTCTCTGAAATAGAAAAATATAGAACTTTCAGATCTGATCTGCTGCTGACGAGCTGAACAGCAAGCCATGCAACACCGATTGGCTGTAATCGTATGCGCAAATACTCATATCCTTAACCATAAGGTACGTTTAGGCAAAGAATTTTTGCTTTAGACTAAGCCAATCCATATAGCTAAAACTCTAAAGTATTTTACCGTTGAATAGATTACATTAAAAAACCGAAGGATAGATATGAGTAATTTCTATAAGTGAGATTTTATTATCAATATCAACAAAACCAATTTCAATACTATATAAAATATTCGTATGAACTATTAAATAAACGATTGATTCTATTAATAGCTCTTTGGTAAAAAATAAATGTAACGAAGTTTTTTGATACATATAAATTTTTTCATCAAAACAATCTCTTTTTATGATTTATGCTTACCTTCTATAGATAATAATATTACTGTTCTACTTTTGGAGTTTGGAATGTCAAGTTGTGGTTCAAATCTAAATATGTTTGTTGCGAAAACACGGGTTCTGGGTACTGTTTCAGCTATCGGCTTAATCGGCTCTGTGCTGATTACTGCCCCCACTGCGGCTCAGACGCTCACAACTCTCGTTAATTTTAATGGTAGCAATGGTAGTAATTCCTACAGTAGTTTAATCCAAACAAGCGATGGTAGTCTTTATGGCACTACGTATTTCGGAGGCGTTAATAATAAAGGGACTGTTTTTAAAGTGACACCTACTGGCACATTAACTACGCTTACTAATTTTAATGGCACTAACGGCACTAATCCTGCTGCGGAATTAACTAAGAGCAGTGATAACAACTTTTATGGCACTGCCACGGGTGGAGGGATAGCTGGCGGATATGGAACGGTATTTAAAGTGACACCTAGTGGTATTCTCACGACCCTAGTTAATTTTAATTACACTAATGGATTTTACCCATTTGGGGGATTAGTTCAGGGCAGTGATGGTAATTTCTATGGCAATACAACAGGCGGAGGTACTTCTACGGCTTGTTATGGTGCTGGTTGTGGAACCATATTCAAGACAACGCCTAGTGGCACACTAACGACCTTAGTTAATCTAAATAGCGTTATTGGTGGTTACTATTCCTACTCAAGTCTGACCAAAGGCAGTGACGGCAATTTCTATGGTTATACGGCATACGGGGGGAGTGGTTGCCCTAATACAGTTATTTACACAGGTTGCGGGACATTATTTAAAGTGACCCCCAGTGGTATTTTTACCACAATTTTTAATTTTAATAACGCTAATGGCAAGCGACCTAATGCTTCTTTAGTTCAGGGCAGTGATGGTAATTTCTACGGTACTACCTCCGTTGGCGGAAGTTCTACGGTTTGCGGTACTGACCCCCTTAGCAATACCAACCTAGGCTGTGGAACGGTATTCAAGATCACACCCAGCGGCAACCTTACGACGCTCGTCAATTTCAATAACTCCAATGGCTTTTCTCCGGGAAAACTTATTCAGGCCAGCGATGGTAACTTTTATGGCACAACCGGAGGAGATTCTACTGGTCAAGGCACGATATTTAAAATGACCCCTAGCGGTACCCTCACCACATTGATTAAGTTCAGTGGTAGCAATGGCACGTTTCCCTATGGAGGTCTTCTACAGGGCAATGACGGCAACTTTTACGGAACCACAGTTCTTGGCGGGAGTTCGACGGCCTGTACCAGTGGCTGCGGAACCGTATTCAAACTTACGTTAGCGCTGCCACCAACTTTTTTAGGCTTTAGCCCCTTAGCTCAAGTGCCCACCAAAGCCATCACCATCTCTGGGACAGGTTTCACTGGCGCAACTGCAGTCACGTTTAGTGGCATTGCCGCAACTAGCTTTACGGTCAATTCCGCGACACAAATTACGGCGACTGTGCCTACCACTGCTACCAATGGCGCTATTACGGTCACAACTCCGGCTGGCTCGGTGACTAGCAGCACTAATTTTGCTGTCCTGCCGGGTATCCAAAACTTTAGCCCCACGTCGGGAGCTGTGGGTACGCAAGTAACGATCAATGGTGGCGGATTTGTTGATGTGACCAAGGTTAAATTTAATGGCGTGAACGCAAGTTTTAGCCTTCTTTCTGTAAACAAAATCAAAGCCACCGTGCCTGCTAGCGCGACAACGGGCAAAATCCAAGTACAGACCAACAATGGTACGGCTCAAAGCCCAGCTAACTTCACGGTAACGCCATAACAACGGCGCCTACACAAGCCAGTTTTGTACCAACAGGACTGGCTTTTTTATTGAGCAGCGGCTTCTTGGCGCATGGGTATATTTTCTTGCCATAAGCGCGGTGGGCTAGCGCGGCGCATCTCTCGCCAGATCGTAGTGGCGGCAGTCGTACCATCAGCGACGGCAATTGATACTTGATTTAAGCCCTTTTTGAGGTCACCTAGGGCAAAAACCCGGGCATGGGAGGTACGACAATCCGGGTCAGTGACAATATCTTGACCGTCTTTTGTAAGATTAAGACTTTCGAGATAAGCACTAAAGCGTTGTGAACCCATTGAGATCAGTCCTGTATCAACGGCTAACACCGAACCATCGGTAAATTCGATGCCATTCATCTGATGCTTGTGTCCCAAAAAACGCGCAATCGGTTGCTCGTATAAAGGGTAGCCATGGGCCGCGAGTTTGGTACGCATCGCCTCGCTTACGGTAAATGTCCCCATTGTCAAAACATGAATATACGGCGTAAACCAGTTGAGGACAAAAGCTGTGTTGATTGCCGCCTCAGAACCAGCGATCAGCGCGGTTCGTTTGTCGAGCATTTCGTAACCATCACAAATTAGGCAAACATGTAAGTTGTAGCCCGCATATTCGTAGACATTACGCATGTCACTAAAGTGCGGCAAGTGATCCATGACGCCGCTTGCTGCGATCACATAGCGTGCTTTGAATACAGGATATTCACTATGCTTGAGGCGATATTTGACGCGCACCTGAAACAGGTCACCCGTGTCTTCAATTTCTTCGACATAGCCATTGAGCCAGTCCGCACCGTAGCCCACAGCCATCTTTTTGCCGTTATCGAGTAGTTCTTTGCCACTCATCACTTGCGGAATAAAGTTCCACATCTCCTGCATCCAAAAGGAGCGGCCCCGGCCTTTTTCAATCACCAGCACTTTGAGATTATACCGAGCAAGATATACCGCAGCTGAGAGCCCACCTGCGCCACCGCCGACAATGATCGCATCATAGACCTGCTGCTCTTGAGCCGCTAAATGCTCTTGCTTGAGAATCATGACCGCCGCTCCTTGCTTACCACATTAGGACTTGACTGATTTGAGATAGGCCAACATCGTGTCCGCATCCGACACCTCGAAGGGATCAACCGGGCAGTTATCGCCAAACTCTGGCTCGGCAAACAGCTTTTCGATCACGCCATCATTGACGACCATGGAGTAACGCCAAGAACGCATCCCAAAGCCCAGATTATCTTTCTCAACCAGCATCCCCATCTTGCGGGTAAAGTCGCCATTACCGTCGGGTAGCAGGAAGATTTTTTCAGCTTTGAGATTTTTGCCCCACTGATACATAACAAAGGCATCATTGACCGACAAGCAGACAATCGCATCAACACCTTGGGCTTGAATTTCTTCGTAAAGAGCTTCGTAGCGAGGTAAATGGGTTGAGGAACAGGTTGGGGTAAACGCTCCGGGCAAAGCAAATAAAACAACCCGCTTGCTACCAAAAATCTCGCTGGTAGTCAGATCTTGCCAACGAAAAGGGTTGGGACCTTCGATGGACTCGTCACGCACACGCGTCTTGAACACAACTTCTGGCACACGGGCAAGGGCAACTACCACAGGATTTACTTCATCACTACTCGACCCACTTTACTGTGTTTGCCTGAGAAATTCCAGAAACTTGTACAATGGTCATTCATATCCTGAGCAAGCCCGCCCCGCCCCAATGAAGGCCTATTTCTTATTCCCCAGCATTGGGGTTGGGAGCTGACTATTCAAATGGAAAGCCATAACAGGTCGTTAGTGAAGCGTACTGCTCTAGAGAAATAAGCCTCGCTAGCCAAATGCTGCTAGGATTCAATTTTGAAGTTTTACCCGACCCATGCCCACCCCAACCCCTGCCAACCAGCTAATTTTGGCTCTGGATTATTCAGAAACGGCTAGTGCTTGGCAAACGGTTGGTCAACTCTCACCGCCCATAGCTTTCTGGAAAGTTGGCCTCGAACTGTTTACCCAAGCTGGGCCAGAGTTTGTTCGCCAACTTACCAGCCGTGGGGATCGGGTATTTCTTGACCTCAAACTTCACGATATTCCCAATACTGTCGCTGGAGCGTGTCGCGCTGCTGCTAGTTTGGGGGTAGATTTTTTGACGGTTCACGCCAGTGGTGGTCGCGCTATGCTAACCCAAGCAGCGCAAGCCAGCGATGGTCAGACCAAATTACTCGCCGTCACCTTGCTCACGAGTCTCAGTGAATTAGAACTTCAAGACCAACTCAAAATCCCCCTGAGCAGTACCACCTATGTACTGCACCTGGCACGCCAAGCTCAGGAGTGTGGCCTAGCTGGGGTAGTCTGTTCACCTTGGGAAATTGAACCTGTGCGAGCTGCCTGTGGCCCAAATTTTTTGATTGTCACGCCGGGTATTCGGCAAATGGGTTCGGCAAGTGCTGACCAGCAGCGCATTTGTACGGCTCAAGAAGCTCTGAATCGCGGTGCAGATTTTTTGGTGATTGGACGCACCATCACCCAAGCACCTGATCCCCAACAAGCTCTTAGGCAACTACTAGAAACCTTAAGTTAAATACCAACTAGTCTTTTTAGTTCGGCTCGGAAACCTTTATCTTGGAGGTTGCGCACGGTGAATTGGGCATCTTTGACCCGAAACTGTGATCCTAGGCGTACTAAACGGTTTTGTTGGTGGTGATAAATACGGGCGATGACTGGCACTAGCCCCCCTTCTTCTTGGTCACGCAACAAGTTACTTAGATAGTGTTGCTTTTGGATATCTTGTGCATCAGGCATCGTCAAGTCCACGACCACCATTGCTACTTGCTCAACGGGTTCAGCATCCATGATCACCAGTTGCACCCGTTCATCACGCTGATCAATTTTTCCCCAGAGGACTAAGCGTTGATCAGGAATTAAGATGGGTTGTAATTTCTCAAAACATTTTGGGAAAACAACCGCTTCTGCCGAACCCGTTAAATCTTCAAGGTGCAAAATCGCCATCCGGTCATTTTTCTTAGTGGTCATAACTTTAATATCAGTGAGCATGGCAATCACACTAACCGTAGTTTCTTGTCTTGCTTCACTGAGTTGCGCCAAATTTAGAGGTGCTAGTAAATAAGCATTTTCTCGCACATGCTCGAGGGGATGATCGGAGATATAAAATCCTAAAAGTTCTTTTTCAAAACGTAATTTTTCTTGAGCGGATAAATCGTCAACGGTTGGGCCATGGGGGGTATTACTGTAGCTCGTCGTTGTTGAGGCAGCTCCAAGCATATCGAATAGATTAGATTGCCCCACCTGACGGTCACGTACACGATCAGCAGCCCAACTCATTACAGCATCAATATCGGATAATAATTGATTGCGATTAGACTCGATAGTATCAAGCGAACCAGCTTTAATCAGGGCTTCAATTGCCCGTTTATTAGCAGATTTTACGCGACTACATAGGTCGGCTAGAGAAACAAACAAGCCTTCTTTGTTGCGAGTTTCTAAAATATCTTCGACAACCGTTTCCCCAACATTTTTGACTGCACCTAAGCCAAACAAAATGCTTGACCCTACAGGCGTAAAGTCATTATCTGAGCGATTGATATCTGGTGGCTGGATCTTGATACTTAAATTATGACAATCGGCAATATAACGTTGAACTTTATCTTGATCCCCTTTGATAGAACTCAATAAAGCTGCTAAATATTCAACGGGATAATTAGCTTTTAGATAAGCGGTTTGATAGGTAACAAACCCGTAGGCAATCGAGTGGGATTTGTTAAAGCAATATTCCGCAAAGACAACCATTTCATCAAATAGAGAGCGAGCAACTTCTTGACGTACCCCATTTTTGGCAGCCCCATCCATAAATTGATTGCGATGTTTCTCCATTTCATCTTTTTTCTTTTTCCCCATCGCCCGCCGCAATAAATCGGCCTGTCCGAGCGAATAACCGCCTAGATCTTGGGCAATACGCATGATCTGTTCTTGATAGAGGATCGTTCCGTAGGTGTCTTTGAGAATTGGCTTAAGCTCAGCACAGGCATACCTAATTTTGCTAGCATCATGTTTTTGAGCTATAAACTTGGGGATCATGCCCGAATCAAGTGGGCCTGGTCGGTAGAGTGCCAAAATCGCCCCAATGTCGTCCATACAGGAGGGTTTCAGGTCTTTGACAATCTGCTTCATGCCTGAGGATTCTAACTGGAAAATACCTGACAATTCACCTTCACCCAGAAGTTTGTAAGTCTTGAGATCATCGACGGGTACGTTATCAATATCAATGGTTTGGTGTTTAGTTTTCTCAATCCATTTGAGTGCTTCTTGAATCAAAGTCAAGTTACGCAATCCCAAAAAGTCCATCTTCAACAAGCCTAAATCGGCAATATCTTCCATATAATATTGGGTAATAACTTGGCCTTCTTTGTTGCGTTGCAGCGGTACAATTTCATCTAAGGGGTCTCGGGAAATGACGACACCCGCTGCATGAACGCCGTAGGTTTTGTTGGTATTTTCGAGGCGTAAGGCCAGATCAATCCATTTTTTGACCTTGGGGTCTTGATCATAGGCTTGCTTAAATTCCGGTGCCGGGGTTTGATCGGAGACCATGACTTTGAGTTTGGTTGGCTTACCCCGAAAGACTGGGATCATTTTCGCCATCCGGTCGGCATCACCATAGGGAATATCTAAGACTCGCCCTACATCTTTGAGCACTGCTTTGGAAGTAAGACGGTTGAAAGTGATGATTTGCGCCACATGTTTTGAGCCATATTTTTCGGTGACATATTCAATAATCTTTTCACGACGGTCAATACAAAAATCCGTATCAATATCGGGCATAGATTTGCGTTCGGGATTAAGAAACCGTTCAAATAGTAAATCATACTGTACGGGATCAATATTGGTGATCCGCAGCGCGTAGGCAACGAGAGAACCCGCAGCCGAACCGCGCCCGGGTCCTACAGGAATATTTTCTTGACGCGCAAAACGAATGTAATCCCAGACCACCAAAAAATAATTTGAAAAGCCCATCTTTTGCATGACGGATAGTTCATATTTAAGGCGTTCTTGATACTTGATTTGATGCTCAGGATCAATATTACGTTCCTGAAAACGTTCACGTAAGCCCTGATAGGTGCAGTATTCTAAATAACTATCGGGGGTATGACCCGACGGTACCGAAAAATTAGGCATCCGGGCTTCCCCGAATAAAGCTTGATCATAGGTTTCTACTTTGTTATAGACCTCTAAGGTATTAGCTATGGCTTCTTCGACAATCTCCGATTCCAAATGATCCCGAAACAGTAAGGCCATCTGTTCACGCGATTTCAAAAATTCCATCCCGGTATAGCGTAAACGTTTTTCTTCAAATACCGATTTACCAGTTTGGATACACAGCAGCGCATCGTGGGCATCTACATCATCCTGACAGGTGAAATGCGAATCATTAGTGGCAATGAGTTTGATGCCTAGCTCTTGACTCAAACGCACTAGCACCACATTGACAATACGATCTTCACGACTACCATGATCTTGCAGCTCAAAATAAAAATCTTCCCCAAAACGCTCTTGATACCAAATTGCCGTTCGTTTGGCCACATCTAGGCGTCCTTGCAGGATGGCTTGGGGGATTTCACCGCCCAAACAAGCGGAAGTTACAATTAGACCATCACAGTAGGTTTCTAACAGTTTCTTACTAATACAAGGGCGTTTAAAAATACCTTTACCTTGCTCGCCTTCTAAGTTAGAAATAGTTACTAGTTTGACGAGATTTTTATAGCCTTGTAAATTTTTAGCTAGGATAACCTGGTGATATTTGCGAACCCTAGCCTCTGGTTTCCAGCCCGGAGCTTGATAATCTTGATTAACGATATAGCCTTCGACACCCACAATCGGGCGTAAGCCTTCTTTACGACAGAGTTTGATTAATTCTAGTGCCCCATACATCACGCCATGATCAGTCAAAGCCAAACCGGGCATACCCAAAGCTTTGGCCTGTGCCACGAGTTGCGGCAGTTGGCTCGCGCCATCTAAGAGCGAATATTCACTGTGTACATGCAGATTAACAAAGGTCATGGTTAGTGCTTCAGGCTTAGCGGTAGGACTCTAGTACACTATATCGGCTAATCCTCCTCTCAGCTCAGGCGTCCTTAAAAATAACGCTGCCGTCACCTGCCACTAAGCGACCAATTGCCCAAGCAGGTAAGGCGTGTTGCGCAAAGAAATCAAGACACGTAGCCGCCTCAGCCGCAGGCACGATCACCACCATGCCAATGCCTTGATTAAACGTCTCGTCCAATACTTGCTGGCTCAAAGCACCTAGTCCGGCAAGCCAGGCAAACACCAGTGGCGCTGTCCAACTCCCTCGCTGAATTTCGGCACTCAGCTGCCGACCAAAAGCCCGAGGGACATTTTCGAGCAAACCACCGCCAGTGACATGGGCTAATCCACGAATCGGTAAACCTGCAGCGAGCGCCGCTAAAATGGGTTTGACGTAAATGCGCGTGGGTGTCAGCAAAACTTCACCGACCGTGGCATCAAACAGAGGGCTAGCTAGATCAATTGCGTTGACTTCGAGGATCTTACGTACCAAACTAAAGCCATTACTATGAAATCCTGAACTACCCAAGCCAATCAGCACATCCCCTACCTGAGCAAGACTCCCGTCAAGCATCTGATCACGCTCGACGATACCCACCCCAAATCCGGCTAAATCATAATCTCCTGGTGCATAAAAACCGGGCATCTCGGCGGTCTCACCACCAAGCAAAGCACAGCCCGCTTGGATACAGCCCGCACTCATTCCTGCTACCACCTGCTCAAGAGCCGCCAAGTCCAGACTGCCTGTAGCAATATAGTCTAAAAAAAATAGAGGCTGCGCTCCCTGACAGAGAATATCGTTAACGCTCATAGCTACGCAGTCAATACCCACCGTGTCATGTTTTTTTAGTTCAACGGCTAGTTTTAATTTGGTACCGACACCATCAGCCCCGGCTACCAAAATTGGCTCCCGATAGCCACTAGGCAGTGCAAAAAGCCCTCCAAACTGACCAATTCCGCCCAAAACTTCTGGGCGTGTCGCAGCCTGAGTATGGCGACGAATGCGCTCAATAAACAGCCTCGCACCCGTTAAATTGACCCCTGCCTGTTGGTAATCCATGGCCTTATTCACGGTGAGTTTCTTTGTTGAGCGTACCATGGCTGGGCTAGCTTGCCGACCCTGACGTGATCCCCGGTTACAGCCCTCGGTGAAATCTTGTCAAGAGGGAAAAAAGCCTATGAACAGCGGGTTTACCCATTGTTAACCAAAAACCTGTGTTATGGTACCGAGGTTTCACAAAAAAAAGGAGAAGGTTCATGCCTGAGACCCTAAAGACCCTGGCACGGCACTCTATCGGATTTGGATTACTACTCACTGTCTGTCTCCCGATTTATGCCCAAACGATGACCAGCGATACCTGGGAAATTTTACCTGGATCGACTAAGTTCAACTTGAATCAACTTGCTACTGACCCGTTACTATCAACCCCGAGTTCTGAACAACTCTACTTTGGCACCATTCCCATTGTTTCAGACCGTAAATTTGCCCCTCTAGCCACTACGACAGAAATCTCCAATGTTGGGATTGTCTTACCCTGGGAACGCTTTTTTAACCGTCCTACTACACAGCCCTCCGCTCAATTAGCCAGTCAGCGGCAATCTACTTCACCGCTGACGACCCTGACCCGTAATATCGGTCAATTTATTGCGTACACCTTCCAAGGCCGAGCTTCCTGGTATGGTGGCTTTTTTAACGGACGGCATTCTTCCAACGGGGAAGTATTTCGTCAAAATTCTTTGACTGCAGCCCATCGTTCTTTACCTTTTGGCACCAAAGTCCAAGTTACTAACATGCTCAATGGTCGGCAGGTGATTGTGCGCGTCACCGATCGCGGACCCTTTGTGCGGGGTCGGGTGATGGATCTCTCCCGTGGTGCTGCCCAAGCGATTGGCATGTTGCAATCCGGCGTTGCCCACGTCAAGGTGGATGTGTTGCGTTTACACTAAACAATGACCCGTATCCTGGGCATAACTGGTAGTTTAGGTACGGGTAAGAGTACCGTAGCTCAGTTGCTTACCGCACACGCGATTCCGGTCTGGGATGCAGACATCGCCGCGCGGCGTGCTGTTGCACCCCAGACCCTGGCTCTAGCTATGATTCGTCAGCGGTATGGGGCGCAAGTTTTTACAGCAGATGGGAATTTAAACCGTCAGAGCTTGGGTAAGATTATTTTTACTGAGCCACGAGAACGGCAGTGGCTTGAGGCATTGCTTCACCCGTGGGTGCGGCACGATGCCCAAGCCTGGCTAGCTGTCCAAACTCAGCCGACAGTAGCCCTAGTCGTACCGCTGCTATTTGAAGCCCAAATGACGGATTTGGTGACCGAAATTTGGGTCCTTAGCTGTTCACTTGCTCAGCAATGGCAGCGGGTACGGATTCGTGACGGTCTCACGGAGCAGGAATTTAGCCAAAGACTCGCGAGCCAATGGCCTCTGGCACAAAAAATTACCTACGCTAATCTGGTTCTTCCTAATGACGGTAGCGTGGCAGACTTGGCGGGACTGGTAGCAGCCGCACTTCTGCCTTAGCGATGGACTTTATAGTAGTTGATCAAGCCATTGGTCGAACCGTCATGACTGCTAACAGGAGCATTATCCACAAGTTCCGGCTGAATTTTTTGAGCGAGTTGTTTGCCTAGCTCCACCCCCCACTGATCATAGGAATTGATATTCCAGATGATGCCCTGTACAAAAATTTTGTGTTCGTACAAAGCAATCAGCGCACCTAAGGTCTTTGGGGTCAACTTTTGGAAAAGCAGTGAATTACTAGGCTTATTACCAGGAAAGACTTTGTGGGGGAGCAAGTGTTCAATTACATCGGCCTTGATGGTGGTTGTTTCAAGTTCAGCGCGTACTTCAGCCGCAGTTTTGCCTTTCATCAGGGCTTCGGTTTGGGCAAAGAAATTAGATAACAAAATCTCGTGATGGTTAGTGAGAGGATTGTGGGTCTCAATCGGTGCCAAAAAATCGCAGGGAATAACCCGTGTCCCTTGGTGGATCAGTTGATAAAAGGCGTGCTGTCCGTTGGTTCCTGGCTCTCCCCAAATAATTGGTCCGGTCGTGTAATCGACTAGCTCTCCCTCACGGTTAACCCGTTTACCATTACTCTCCATATCGCCTTGTTGAAAATAGGCTGCAAAACGATATAAATATTGGTCATAGGGTAAGATTGCCTGGGTTTGCGCCCCAAAGAAGTTGCAATACCAAATGCCCAGCAAGCCCATGATTACCGGAATATTTTGGTCTGGATCTGCTGTGCGAAAATGTTCGTCCATCTCATAGGCACCCGTGAGCAGTTCTTCAAAATGAGCCATACCAATCGCTAGCGCAACCGAAAGCCCAATCGCTGACCAGAGGGAGTAGCGTCCTCCTACCCAGTCCCAAAACTGGAACATATTGGCTGGGTCAATGCCAAACTTAGCTACCTCTGGCAGATTAGTCGAGAGCGCGACAAAATGCTTCTGAATGGCGGCTGGATTTTGGGCTTGAGCAAGAAACCAGTCTCGGGCGCTATACCCATTGGTCATCGTCTCTTGGGTTGTAAAAGTTTTGGAGGCAATAATAAATAGCGTGGTTTCTGGATTAAGGGGTTTGAGGGTTTCGACTAAGTCACTGCCGTCAATATTAGAGACAAAATGGCTATGAAGACCTTCCTGAGCATAGGGTTTGAGGGCTTCTGTCACCATCTTGGGTCCAAGGTCAGAACCGCCAATGCCGATGTTGACCACATCCGTAATTTTTTTACCCGTATACCCTGTCCAGCTACCGCTACGCACGGCAGTGGTAAACGTCCGCATCTGTGCTAAGACAGCATTGACATCAGGCATCACATCATGACCATCTACATAAATCGGACGGTTACTGCGGTTACGTAGAGCAATATGCAAAACCGCGCGGTCTTCGGTGATATTAATTTTTTCGCCCACAAACATTTTTTGGGTCCAATCTGTCAAATGGGCGTAATTTGCCAAGTCCAACAATAGAGCTAAAGTCTCGCTGGTGATCAGATTTTTGGAATAATCAACCAAAATATCATTGAAGCGTAGAGAAAATTTCTCAAAACGCATCGGGTCTTGGGCAAATAGTTGGCGCATGGGCTGCTCAGCCAAAGCCTTGTGATGCCGCAACAGGGCTTGCCAAACGGGAGACTGCGTCAGTGCGGTCATGGGTGTTCCTAGACTTACCTGCTCTAGTCTAAATTTGAGAGGGGACGAATCTAACCGATATAGCCAAAATCTTTATAAAGTCAAAAAAATAAAACGCCAGACAGATTTTTGCCTGACGTTTTATTTTGGTTGGTTGCGGGGACTGGATTTGAACCAGTGACCTTCGGGTTATGCATACCACTACAGTTTTCACTGCCTGTTACCAGTTTGTGGTCTGGACTTTCTCTTCACCCACTGAAGGAAGCCTCAGGAGGGTGTCTCCCATCAAGTCTCTACACCTTCTCCTTACGGAGCTTGGCTCGGGATTACCATGCGAAAGGCTTCCCCGAATTTGAGAGATAATCACATGCAAGTTTCCTCACATGCAGCCCACTTGCAAGAATACACTTGCGCCGAGCCCGACGAGCTACCAGGCTGCTCTACCCCGCGTCGTCTAACCAACTATAACACATGCATTCAACCGTCTGCCCTGAGCTAGAACGGCAAATTTTCATTTTGAGAAGCAGGACTCTCCGTCCGTAAAGGCGGCTTACTCAAGGTGGCAGCAGGTTTGCTCGCCCGAGGGGGAACTGGGATGGTCATCGGCGCAGCGGCGGCTGGTGCAGCGGGTACCGTAAACCCACTATCCGCTTTACCACCCACAGGATGTAGGCGGCGCGCCACGATTTCTGCACGTTTTTCGCGGGAGCCATCTTGTTTAGAGACCGTGTTCATTTGCAGACGACCTTCGACTACAACCTGATCGCCGGGTACAAACTGTTCACTGACTTCGCTGGCACTATTACCGAAAACGACCACAGCTACCTGATAATCGGCCTCGTCAGTGCGCGAAGGACTGAAATTGACCAAAAAATTAGTCCGCGCTAGTCCATCTTGAGTTTCGCGCAGTTCTGGTCGTGTGACAATTTCACCCATCAGGACAATATTATTCATCGCGGCTCTTCACAAAAAATAGCGTGACGGATAACTTGTTCGTTGAGCTTAAAAGCCCGTTCGAGTTCGGCATTGATCGTGCCATTGGCGGTGTAGTTCATTTGAACATAAACGCCTTCTTTGTTATTTTGAATTTCGTAGGCCAGACGACGCTTACCACGACGCTCGGTGACCAAGTCTTCTACGCCTCGGGTGCGGAGGATTTCTTCGAGTTGATTAACGGTTAGTTCCAACTCCTCTTCAGTGAGGGCAGGTTGGACAATGTACATGGCTTCGTAACGCACGGGATACCCTGTCAATTTGATACACAGCTCATCAAATATACCTCACTGCATGGGGTGAAGACCAGCTACAGGCGATAAACACGCCAAACCGCTGTTAAAGCTACAACTACAAAACAGTAAAGCAGGGTACTATTTGAGATAATTTACACTTGAGTTGCGCGTCTCATGGGAATCTTTTGGCGTTGGTTGGCACGATCCACCGTGTCCTTAGCTCTATCTTTGTCCGTCGCAACCGCTCTCACCGCCATGGTCTCGGCGCAACTACCGACCGCGCCAATCGAAGGATTGCGGGATAATAGCTCCCGGATTCATGCCTTGATCAATGCCCGTATCATTATGGCTCCGGGTAAGGTGATCCAAAACGGCACCATTATTTTCAAAGATGGTGTGATTACAGCCGTGGGTGCTGACCTCAAAGCTCCGGCCGAAGCGCGGATTTGGAATCTCTCGGGGAAAACTGTTTATCCAGGATTTATTGATAGCTATACTTATTTGGATTTACCCAAGGAGTTACAACCAAAAACTAAAGATAGTAAAAGTGGTGATGAAGAAAAAAAGCCCACAACGCCGACTGGCTCGGTCGCTTGGAACAAACGGGTAACACCACAACGTAAGGCCAATGAACTAATCAAAGTTGACAAAGATGAAACTGAAAAATTGCGTGGCCTAGGCTTTACTTCGGCGTTGATTGTGCCGGGTAAAGGCATTTTCCGGGGGTCGAGTGCGCTGGTTAACTTGACTGATGGCGATGTCAATAGCAGTTTGATTCGTCCGCAAGTTGCCCAACACATTGCCTTTGAACAAAGTGGCTTCCGCGAAGATGTCTATCCTGATTCGCTGATGGGAACTATCGCCCTGATTCGACAGACTTTTTTGGATACGGACTGGTACGCCAACGCCCAAGAGGTCTATGCCAAGCGTCCACAGGGGCTGGAGCGTCCCGAGAATAATGAAGCGTTAGCGGCTTTAGCCCCAGCGGCAGAGGGCAAAGTTCCGGTAACTTTTGAAGCCCAAGATGAATTAGATATTTTGCGTGCCTTACGGTTAAGTCAAGAATTTAAACTAACGCCTTGGCTCTTGGCTAGCGGCTATGAATATCGGATGTTACCGCAACTCAAAGCCAGTAAAACACCCCTGATTTTGCCCCTAGACTTTCCAGAGGCTCCAGCGATTGAAACGGCTGCCCAAGCCTTAGATGTGGATCTAGCAGAGTTACAACATTGGGATCAAGCCCCGAGTAATGCGGCGCGATTAGCCGAAGCGGGTATTCCCTTTGCCTTGACGACGATTCAGCTCAAGAAACCAGAGGATTTTTGGTCGCATCTGCGTTTAGCCGTGCGTCGGGGCTTGAGTGAAGAAAAAGCTCTAGCGGCACTGACCACAACTCCCGCTAGTTTGTTAGGAATTGCTGGGCGTTATGGAACCTTAGAAGTCGGCAAAGTCGCCAATTTGGTGATCAGCGATGGCAATTTGTTCAGTACCAAAGCTAATATCTTGACGGTTTGGGTCGATGGTCAGGTTTACGATAACGATAAAGCCCGCGCCATTGACCCACGGGGAACCTGGACAGCTAAATGGTCGGGGGCAACAGCCGCTGAAAAGCTGACGCTCACGGGAGACACGGACAAACTCAAAGTAACGCTTGGGAGTAGTGACTTAAGTAGTTCCGTACAAGGTAATCAACTCCTACTTTTCGCGCCAGCCAAGGCATTTGGGCAAAAGGAGGGTACTGTAACTCTCAATGCAACCGTTGCTGGCGATACTTTACAAGGGACAGGCCAACTCACCAATGGGCAGGTCTTCACTTGGTCAGCCCAACGCACAGCACCATTTACCGAAAAAATTGAAAAATCTGAAGAGACCAGTACAACCGCCGCTGCTGCAAGTTCGGTCTATCCCGCTGGGGCCTTTGGGGTCAAAGGCACACTCCCTCAGCCCGAATGGTTGCTGGTCAAAAATGCCACCATTTGGACATCTGGCTCCCAAGGACGCTTGACTGGTGACTTATTAGTTAATCGCGGCAAGATCAGTCAAGTGGGCAAAAACCTTACGGCTCCGCAGGGAGCTGTGATCATTGATGGCACTGGTAAACACGTGACGCCGGGTTTGATTGATGCCCATTCCCATACAGCGATTGCCCGTGGGGTCAATGAGGCAACCCACGCTGTCACCGCCGAAGTTCGGATTGGCGATGTCGTAGATGCCACGGATATTGGCATTTATCGAGAACTAGCTGGCGGCCTGACTACGGCTAATTTGCTTCATGGTTCTGCTAACCCGATGGGTGGTCAAAATCAGGTGATCAAACTACGCTGGGGCGAATTACCAGAGGCATTAAAATTTAGCCAAGCCCTACCGGGGATCAAGTTTGCTCTGGGAGAAAATGTCAAACAGGCTAATTGGGGCGACAAATATACAACCCGTTATCCCCAAACCCGCTTAGGTGTTGAGCAATTGATGCGCGATACGTTTATGGCAGCGCGCGATTATGAGCGTAAGTGGACAAAATATAAAAGTGGCGCACTCGTGATTCCCCCGCGCCGGGACTTGCAACTTGAGACGATTTTGCAAATTCTCAATCATGAACGGCTGGTGCATATCCACTCTTATCGGCAAGATGAGATTTTGATGTTTATCCGTTTAGCGGAGCAGATGGGCTTTAATGCCGTGACGTTTCAGCATATTCTCGAAGGCTACAAGGTCGCTGATGCCATGGCTAAATTAGGGGCGGGTGGTTCGTCTTTTAGTGATTGGTGGGGGTATAAATTTGAGGTCTACGATGCAATTCCGACCAATGGCGTTTTGATGAAGCAAGCGGGTGTCGTTGTTTCTTTCAATTCTGATAGTAATGACCTAGCTCGCCGCATGAATCTCGAAGCCGCCAAAGCTGTCAAGTATGGCGGTGTCACTGAAGAGGAAGCTCTCAAATTTGTCACGCTTAATCCAGCTAAACAAATGAAGATTGACCGCTGGGTGGGTTCCTTAGAACCAGGCAAGGATGCGGATTTTGTGATCTGGAATGGGTCGCCTTTATCGACCTATTCCCTAGCCCTCGAAACCTGGATCGAGGGTCGCAAATACTTTGACCGTGAGCAGGATTTGAGTATGCGAACAGCGGTCTTAGCAGAACGGGAAGTCTTGATTCAAAAGGCTTTACCAGACCGCCTGAAAACCTTGAGTGCGACTTTACCCAAACCTTCTACCCCTAGTAAACCTGTCAGCCGTGAGGAAATTAATTATGCGTTGGAACACGAAGGGCTTTATCACAACGGTCGCAACCATCGCAACTGCTCTAGTGCTTTGGACAGCCAAGACCTCTAATGTTTTCGCTTCTGACGAGATCCCCGCTGCCGCGCAAAGCAAACCAATTTTGCTCACTGGCGCGACTGTGCATACCGTCAGCGGTGCCGATATTGAAAATGGTCAAATCTTACTAGTCGATGGCAAAATTCAAGCTCTTGGCGCGAGTATCAACGCACCCGCTGGCACAGAAGTCATTGATGTAACAGGCAAACAGATTTATCCAGGGCTGATCTCGGCAAACACCGTGCTGGGCTTAATTGAGATTGGCTCAGTGCGTGCAACCGATGACCAGGCCGAAGTGGGCAGTATCAATCCTAATGCTCGCGCCGAAGTAGCGTTTAATCCTGATAGCGAACTACTACCTGTGACCCGCAGTAATGGTATCTTAACCGCACTCAGTGTTCCCCAATCCAAAGGTGGCTTGGTTTCTGGGACTTCGGCCTTGATGAAAATGGATGGCTGGACGTGGGAATCGATGATCGTCAAAGCACCTGTCGGTCTACATATTTTTTGGCCGGATATGGCAATTAACCGCGATCCGCTATTTCCTAAGAGTCCTGAGGATCAACAAAAAGAAATAGACGAGGCTATTCGTAAATTGGAAGAAACCTTTGCCACGGCGCGTGCCTATCTCAAGGCCAAAAAAGCCCAAGTTACGGACACTGACCTGCGTTGGCAAGCAATGACGCCAGTATTAGAGGGCAAAATCCCAGTATTTATTCATGCCAGCCAACTAGCCCAAATCGAACGCGCCGTCCAGTGGGCAGACCAACAGCAACTCAAAATGGTGTTAGTCGGTGGGCAAGATGCGTGGCGGGTGGCAAGTTTATTACAAGCCAAAGATATTCCAGTCATTATTAGTCCGGTGATCGGTTTACCTCTGCGCCGTTGGGAAGCCTACGATAGTGCCTACACCAATCCAGCCAAACTGGCAGCGGCTGGGGTCAGATTTTGTATTGCGACCGATGGCACTAGTTTTGAGGCGCCCCACGACCGCAATCTGCCCTATCAAGCGGGGATGGCAGCGGCATTTGGTCTACCCAAGGCTGAGGCTCTCAAGGCAATCACGCTCTATCCAGCGCAAATTCTTGGGGTTAGTACGCGGTTGGGTTCGCTCGAAGTGGGCAAAGATGCAACGTTGATTGTAACTAATGGCGATCCGCTAGAAATCCTAACTAATGTAGAAATGGCTTACATTGAGGGTCGTAAGATTGACCTGACTAATCGCCAAACCCGTCTCTACGATAAGTATCGCCAAAAATATGAACAACTCAAAAAGGTAACACCTGCTCCAGCAACGCGCTAATTTCCTGGTCAAAATCATAATAATTCTGGTAATCTAGCGTCATACATTGACGAGAGTTTTATGCGTTTGGGAAAGTTGCCTGTTCTAGGTTTATTGCTTTGTAGTTTAGTTGCTCCAGCATGGGCCAAGTCAAATATTGAGCAATGGCTGGAAGACTTTCAGGAACAGGTTAGGAAAAACTGGACAGCCCCAGATGCTAGTAAATCTGGAAAGTCCACAAACACAACGGTTTTACGAATTGTAATTAAACATTCAGGCGAACTAGTGTCAGTAGCAGTAAAGGAATTTTCGCCAGTTGACCGCGCTGATGAAATAGCAATTCAGACTATTGAGAAGTCAGGTCCTTTTAAGCCTTTGCCGGATGACTTTACAGCGGTTTTCATACGGATGTACCAAGATAACCAGAGTGAGTGAACCAACCTTTCGCATCAGTTTCTGTAATACGCTTTAGCCCTTGTCCTATCGCTTCTTCAAGACTTTCTTTGTCACGCTTGCCTTGGGAGCG